>JAHHRZ010000015.1 GCA_020025515.1 Oscillospiraceae bacterium
GGTCGTATTATACCACACCCACAGAAAATGTCAACCCCCTTTTTTACTTTTTTTCATTTTTTTCCACATAAAAAAGCGGCGACTATGCAGCCGCCGCTAAGAAAGTATTTTAGATCATTCGACATCTTCAATCAAGCCATAGCCACCGTTGTTTCTGCGGTAAACTACAGCAAACGAACCGCCGTTATCCTCGTCCCGAAATACGAAGAAGGTATGTTCCAAAAGGTTCATCTGAAGAATGGCCTCTTCCTGGGTCATGGGCTTGATTTCAAACTTCTTCATCCGAACAATTTCATATTCCTCTTCTGCCACATCCGGAATAAAGGAAACCTCTTCCGCATTGGCAGAGCGGACAAACGCATCCTGGCGCAGCCTGCGGGCCAATCGGGTTTTGTTCTTCCGAATCTGGCCTTCGATGGTTCCCACCGCCGCATCAATAGATGCGAACATATCCGAAGTGCTCTCGCTGGCACGGAACCAGGTATTTGCGGCGTGGACTGTTAACTCAACCTTGTTGCGATTCTTCTCCACAGAAAAAGCGACAAGTGCCTCCGCATCACCATTGAAATAACGATCCAGCTTGGTCACCTTTTTTTCAGCGTAAGCATGGACTTTCTCGGGAAGGCGAACTTTCTTTTCACTATACTGGAATTTCATAATATGTCGCTCCTTTCGTATCACCGGTTCTCCGGTATACTAACACTATACCACTGTTTCTCATCAGCGACAAGGGGTCTTTTCTAAATTATTCGTCAAGATTCTCTTCTTCGTCCAAAAGGTCCGCCATAATCAGATTGTAAATAAGCTCTGCGTTCTTTTTAAAGATTCTGCTGATCTTCACCGCCTGAGGCTGGTTGGGAGCCATCAGCTCCAGACGCATGAGGCGGCCTTTTTCATCGTCCAGCTGCATCTTCACCGTAACTTCACCGCCTGCTCCGGGAACAATCTTCGTCTTGACAAATCTACTCCGTCTTTGCTCCTTATTGAAGCGATCCACCGCCTGTTTGGCCCGCTCCCGCACGGGATAGGCAATGGAATCCTCGGTCACGGCACCGTTGTTTCTTCCCTTATCCGTAATCATATACAAATCCTGACCTACTTGCTGCAAGTGGCCGGATTTCACCAGCTCCGGCACAGCGGTACACACATCAAAATAGCTGAGTCTGTCGTCCTGGTAGGCCAATTCATAAAGCTCCTGCACCGTCACAGGATTTCTCAGCCGGCCGGCTACATACAGAATCAAAACTTTTACATCCAACATATCCTGAATAAATCCCAATCGTTCCACAGTCCATAACCTTCCTTCTTGTTTTTTCTTAGTATATCTTATATTCCACAAAAAAACAAGACCGCACACACAGGATTCTGGCTTTCTGCATAGGGTAAGCTATAGAGGAGGAATGTAAGTCATGAAACCATCCTTATTTTTTCTCGGGCATGACGGACGGACCCCATGGGTCAAAGAGGCTCTGCAAGGCATGGGATATTCCATTACAGAATCGCCTCATTGCGGCTGCATTGTCCTGCCGATGCCCGCTTTTGACAAAACCGGACATATTCTGAACGGACCGGCTGTCTCAGATTTTCTCCAACTTCTGGAGCCGGGAATGACCGTGCTGGGTGGAAAGCTGCAGCCGTTTTCTCCCCCGCCAGGTATCACAGGTTATGACCTTCTAACAGACGAACTTCTTACCTGCCAAAATGCAGCCATTACCGCGGAAGGCGCCTTGGAACTGGCCATGCCCCTGCTGTCTGTGACGCTGGACGGATGTCCCGTCCTGGTGACCGGTTGGGGGCGAATCGGGAAACTGCTCAGTCAAAAACTGGCTGCCTTAGGCGCCCATGTTACTGTGGCCGCCAGGAAGAAAAAAGATCTGGCTATGATCCAAGCCTATGGCTTTGCTCCCCTTTCCCTGGAAAATCCTGCTTCCCTTTCTGGATTTGCAGCCATTTTCAATACCGTTCCCGCACCTATTTTTTCCTCACAGCAGCTACTGGAAACGGACCCAAGCTGCATTTTGATGGAACTGGCATCTTCTCCAGGTGGATTTGCCTGTGATGGCAGCCGTGCCATTCTCCAGGGAAGCGGTCTTCCCGGAAAAACCGCCCCCAAAACCGCAGGCTTCTGTCTGGCGCAGGCCATTGACCGCTATCTTTCTGTAAAGGAGGAATTTCCCCATGGAAAATAAGACCATTGGTTTTGCCTTTTGCGGTTCTTTCTGCACCTACGAAAAGGCAATTTCTGCCCTGGAATCCCTGACTGCCTCTTACGATACCGTAATCCCCATTTTTTCTCAGGCGGGATGCACCATCGATTCTCGGTTTGGGACAGCCCAAAGCCACCTATCCAGAGCGGAAACCCTATGTCACCATCCCCCCCTTACCTCCATTGCTGAAGTGGAGCCCATCGGCCCCAAGAAGCTGCTGGATGCCTTGGTGATTGCCCCTTGTACGGGAAATACATTGGCAAAGCTGGCTCACGGCATTGCGGACGGACCTGTCACCATGGCAGCCAAAAGCCATCTTCGCAACGGACGGCCCGTTATCATTGCAGTTTCCACCAACGATGGTCTGGCTGCCGCCGCCGAAAACATCGGGCGGCTTTTACCCAGAAAGTACTTCTATTTTGTTCCCTTCCGGCAGGACGATCCCATGAAAAAGCCCACCAGCTTAGTAGCAGACTTTACCAAAATTCCCGAAACGCTGGCCCTGGCATTGCAAGGAACCCAGATTCAGCCACTGCTTTTGTAATCCCTACGAAAATCCCCCGAAAGCGGTCTGCCTTCGGGGGATTCTGCTTGTGAATGAACTATAGATTATCTCTCAGTTTCCGGGTTCAGTGGATGAAGCGTACCATCTCGCATTTCCAGCACATGATCGGCCAGGGATTTGGCGGTCTGCGTGGCATTGTGAGAAACCAACAGAACTGTTACTCCCTCCAGCCCCAACACCAGACGTTCAATCTCAGCCGCCGTAGAGGGGTCCAGATGGGAGGTGCTTTCGTCTAAAAGCAAAATCGGAGTTTTCCGCACCAGCGCCCGTGCAATCACCACCCGCTGCTTTTCACCGCCGGACATGACTCCGGCATTTTCTCCCATAGGCGTGTCAATTCCCTTGGGCAGCGTGGCCAGGAAGTGCTCCAGCTCCACCCTTTGCAAAGATTCCAACACAGTTTCCTTCTCCACGTTCTCATAGAGGCACACATTGTGATACAACGTGTCATCAAACAAAAACGGCTCCTGATTGATGATGCAAATGCTTGTGGTCAAGCTGGCCCTGCTTAGTCGGCGGAGCTCTGTATCTCCCAGGAAAATCGACCCGGTATAGTCGCCTCTGAGACCGGCCAGCAGATTCAAAAGGGTAGATTTTCCGCATCCGCTGGCACCTACAATCAGATACTTCTTTCCCTGCTGAAATTTATAGTTGATTCCCTTTAAGATTTCCCGGTCATCATTGTAGCGGAACCCCAGATTTTCTATGCGAATACAACTTTTGGGCTGCTCCAGCTGCACATCTCCACCCAGATCCTCCGGTTCATCCAGAAGCGCCTGCAATTTTTTAGCAGATGCTTTCGAGGTACGCAGATCGGCCAGCTGCATATTTAACTGGTAGATAGGACTGCTGATAAACACAATAATCTGTGCGGAAGCCACGACCTCTGCCATGGAGATCACACCCTGGATTGTCAGAATAGAGCCAAGCAGAAACACACCCAAATGTGTCACAGTGGCAAACACAAAGGATAGATTGCTGGTTAACATTCGGAAGCCCTTCATCTTTCGGCGGCTCTCCTCCGCATGTTCCAAAGCCCGTCCATAGTTTTCTTCCAGTTTCTCCTCCACATGGAACACCTTTGCGGTCAAAAAGGCAGAAAGTGTCTCTTTTAGGCTCGTCATATACTGTTCTTGGGCATTGGAGTAGTTTTCACCTACTTTTTCCAATTTCTTTGCGCATAAAATGGGAATAGCCGTCTGAATCAGTGCATTCGCCAGCACAAAGACACCCAAAATCGGACTAATCCCGAACAGAACAGCGATGGCAAGTCCGCACCGTAAAAAGTCCATGTACAGCTCCAGCAGGACACTGAAATAACTGGTTCGCAGCATATCCGCATCCGCAGTCATCACAGAGATATAGTCCGCTGTATTGCGCTGAAAGAAATGCAAATAGCACATTCTGGAAGTTTTGTGGTATATATCCATTTTCAGTGCCATCATAGTCTGTTTTGCAAGTCTGTAACGGACCAATTCCGCACCGGTGTCGATTGCAAAATCCAGCAGAATATAAGCACCGAAAAAAGCCAAATAGGTCCAAATCTGCGACAGATCCCCACTGCTGGCATAGTCCACCGCAGCTGCCACCGCTCCGGCACAGGCAATGGAACTAACGGCACTGAGAGGAGCCATCAATAGATACAGGAGAATATACGGGTTTTTACGAATTAAGTAGCGATACATAGAGGTATCCTCCTCTTGCAAATAAAATCGTATCCTATATGGGTCATTTCCACCCCGGCAAATATAGAGCCGTTCCCTATGCCGTGTGGAAACAGGATACAGATACGATTTTATTCAGCTTTCAGAAGGTAGACGCAAAAAAATACGACATACATGTTTTCACCCCCCTGTGTTTTATAAAGCCTTTGCTCACAGTCTTATTTTTGTCATTCGATAAAACCCTATAGGATACCTGCTATGTATTATATCATTATTTCTTTACCAACGCAACACAAACACAGCTGACTGTTATAGAAAAAAACAGGCAGCCACCCCAGAATGCAACATTCCGGGACAACTGCCTGCTGTTGATTTTATTTTGCTTCTACAATAATCTGTTCTTCAATCCATGCTTTCATTTCTGCCCGGCCTTCTTCGGACAAGGGAAAGGTTCGCTTTCCTTCCATTTGGCTTTTTTCATAGCACAGAGGGCCGTGCCAATATTCTGCCTCCATGGAGCTTTCCTCCATGTTGACTTCCTTTGGCGTCCGCATCACGATCTGGGGGGCAATGCGAAACCGCAGCAACCCCAGTGACCCGGTAAAAATATTATTCATGGCAAAGGTGTGGAGCGTGGGGATAAAAACTTCTGCCATGATTACTCCTGCACCAAAGCTTCCATCTCATCCAGCAGCTCGCCGAAGAGCTGGAGTGCCTGGTTGACCGGCTCGGGGGAAGTCATGTCCACACCGGCGCCCTTCAAAAGATCGATGGGGCTCTTGGAGCAGCCGCCGGACAGGAAGCCCAGATAATCCTTCACTGCGCTCTCGCCCTCCTTCAGGATGCGGCGGGACAGAGCGATAGCGGCGGAATAGCCGGTTGCGTACTGGAACACGTAGTAGTTGTAGTAGAAATGAGGAATCCGGGCCCACTCCATGGCGATCTCGTCATCGATCACCATGTCAGGTCCATAGTACATCTCGTTCAGACGGCGGTACTCAGCGCTGAGCACATCGGCCGTGAGGGTCTTGCCTTCCTTTGCCATGCGGCCGATGTTCAGCTCAAATTCAGCGAACATGGTCTGACGGTACAAAGTACCCTTGAACTGATCCAGAAAGTGATTGATGAGGTATGCCCGCTCCTTCTTATCCGTGGTCTTGCCCAGCAGATATTCCATCAGCAGAGCCTCGTTGCAGGTAGAAGCCACCTCTGCCACGAAGATCACATAATCCGCATCCAGAGGATTCTGGGTCTTGTTGGACAGATAGGAGTGGATGGCATGACCCATCTCATGGGCCAGAGTGAACTGGCTGTCCAGAGTTCCGGTATAGTTCATGAGGACAAAGGGATGGACACGGGCACCGGCGGAGTAGGCACCGGAGCGCTTGCCCTCATTCTGGTACACGTCAACCCAGCGGCTTTCAAAGCCTTCCTTCAGGATCTTCTGATAGTCCGCACCCAGAGCGCCCATGGCGTTGTAGATGGTCTCCTTTGCCTCGGCATAGGGAATCTTACGATCCACACCTTCCATGAGGGGAGTGTAGATATCATAGAAGTGCAGCTCATCCACGCCCAGAAGCTTCTTGCGCAGACGGACATAGCGGTGCATCTTATCCAGATTCTTGTGAACGGTGTCAATAAGGTTCAGATACACGGAAGTGGGAACATTGGTGGCATCCAGAGAAGCCTCCATGGAGTCATTGTACTTCCGAGCCTCAGAGAAGAACTGGAGCTGCTTGACCTGAGAAGCCAGAATGGCAGCCACGGTATTCTTGTAGGAGCCAAAGGAGGCATACAGATTTTCAAATGCACTCTTACGCAGCACACGGTCGCTGCTCTCTTCGCAGGCCACAAAGGTGCCCTGGCTCAGAGGATGCTTGTTGCCCTCGCTGTCCACAGCATCCTCAAAGGTCAGGTCTGCATCTGCAAAAAGGCTGTAGATGGTATCGGGAGCATTGGCCATCTCACCGGCAGCCGCCAGCAGCTTTTCCTCAGCGGGAGACAGGACATGTTCCTTGCGGCGGCGGATGTTCCACAGATACCGGCGGTAACGCTCCAGCTTCGGCTCCGCAGCATAGAAAGAATCCAGGGTCTCGTCGGAGATGGCCAGGACCTCAGGCGTCTCAAAGCTGGTAGCAGCAGACAGCGCTACAAAGACACTCATAAACTGTCCCTGCATTGCCTGATAAGTAGAATCACGGGTATCTTCGTCGGCCTTGCGCTGACAGTAGTTGCCCAGATCCTCGTCCAAAACATTGACCTCTTCGATTTCGGTCAGGTAAGCCAGAAGCTTTGCGGGGCTTTCGGACAGGTGTCCTGCGTAGGCGGCCAGAGATTCGGTGGCAGCCTTCACCTTTTCCAGATCCTGGTACCACAGTTCGTCCGTGGCATACAAATCTTCGATGGCCCACTTGTCAGCGGGGTCAATCTGGCTGCGCTGGGGGATCATTTTAGTTTCTGCCATATATAATTCCTCCTAAATATTAGAATATTATGTATTCTCTCCTTTGTTCATTATAACACAAGCCATTTCATTTGCAACAGAAAAACAAGGTGATTTTCACTATATTTTTCTTTTTTTCTTATATCTGTCCACAGTACGCGGACAGATATTCCTGATTTGCTAATTTATTAAGATTTCTTCTAGTTACCTAAAAAAATAATTGACACGCTCTTTTGCCCTAGTTACAATGGAAGAAGAATCGTCTAGCAGGAGGATCTATTATGTATCAATTTCCACAAAATTTGTACGCTGACGTTCGTATAGAGGACGTCAGTCAAACTGCCATTTCTTACGAAAACGGCAGTCTCATTCAGAATCGCACCTCCCATGAAGTCGGTGCCTTCCTGCGTGTATGGGATGGTGTCCGCTGGTATTACAGTGCCACCACCGACCTTGCAAACATTCAGGAAGAGCTGGACAACCTTGCAGCACTGGCTGCTCCCAACCCCGAAATTTCAAAGGACCCCGTAGTGCAGCAGTTTGAGGTAAACCGGGATGTATGCCTCAAATATCGGGATACCGACATTCGAGAGATTCGCAATCAGGAAAAGCTGGAGCTTCTGCAAAGCTATCTGCCCCTGGTCAGCGAAGTTCCGGAAATCACCGAGTGGTCCGGTTCCTATCTGGACACTTATACCGAAAAAAAGTTCTGGTCCAGTCTTGGGGCCGACCTTCACTTCGATTATCAGCGGGCCAGTGTTGTGCTGGATTTCACCATTGGTTCCGGTTCCGTGCCTCAGCCCGGCAGAGTTCATGTCTATGAACAACACTTCTCTTCCCTGAAAAATCGCCATGACCAGCTGAAGCAGAAAATCCATCAGCATCTGGACTACGCCGCACGGGCCGTTCCGGTGGAACCCGGCACCTACACCTGTGTGCTGTCCCCCACCGTAGCCGGTGTCTTTGCCCACGAAAGCTTCGGTCACAAGAGTGAATCCGACCTGATGCTGGGCAGCGAGACCATGATGCAGGAGTGGGCTCTGGGTACCAAAGTCGGCTCCGACATTCTGAACATTCTGGATTCCGGTGTTCCGGAGGGTTCCGGATATGTGCCCTATGACGATGAGGGAACCAAAGCAAAAACCAACTATCTCATTAAAAACGGCGTTCTGGCCGGTCGTCTCCACAGCGCATCCACCGCCGTTGCTCTTGGGGAGCAGGTCACAGGAAACGCCCGTGCCATGGACTTCTCCTATGAGCCTCTGGTGCGTATGACCTCCACCTATATTGGTGGCGGCGAGGACACCTTTGAAGAGCTTCTCGCCCCCATCAAGCTGGGCGTATACATCGCAGAATTTAAGCACGGTTCCGGTATGTCCACCTTTACCATTGCCCCCAGTCTGGCTTATATGATTCGGGAGGGCAAGCTTGCAGAGCCGGTCCGGGTCTCGGTCATTACCGGAAATGTCATGCACACGCTCCACGAAATCGACGGACTTTCCAAAGACGAAACCATTTGCTCCATGTCCACAGGCGGCTGCGGAAAGATGGAGCAGTGGCCCCTGCGGGTAGCCTTTGGCGGCCCCTATGTCAGAGTCAGAAACATTCAGGTACAGTAAGGAGGGAGAACCATGACAAAAGAACTCTATACCACTACCAGACGAGAAGTCTCCCTCAGCATCAACGACGGCCGGGTAGACTCTCTGCGCCGAAAGAATATCACAAAATCCGGATGTCGTGTTTATCACAATGGGTTCATCGGCGTTGCCGGAACCTTAGGCAATGAAACACCGGATATCTGGGCGCAGGCAGAAGCCAACCTCTCCCGTGAGATTCCCTGTCCCTGGGGCCCCGAAACCGGGAAGGTGCGGACGGAGCGATATGGTCAGCAAATGAGCACCGAGGAATTCCTTTCCAAAACAGAGCATCTTTTGGAAACCCTGCGTCAGGATTTTCCCCAGTTCACCTTCAGCAACAAAGCAAACTGGACGGATTTGGAGATTTCCCTGCGCAATAGTGAGGGTCTGAATTACACCTGGCAGGATGCGGCCGTGCAGCTCAGTATTCTGGTTCGGGCGAAGGATTCTCTGAACATTTTTGACACTGCCATTGAAGGCGGCCTTCGGGAATTTGACGAAGCACATTTCCTGGCTGAGGCCCGCCGGATGCTGGAAGCCCATCTGAATCCCATTGCCCTGCCCGATGTGGAAAAAATGGCCATTCTCACCTCTCCTTATCTCTTCAGCCCGGCCTGGAATGAAACGCTCAATGGTCAGAAGCTGGCCCGTGGTGCTTCTCTGCTTGCGGATTGCATGGGCAAGCCCATGTTTTCCCCTCACTTTAGCCTCTGTATCGATCGAACAAAGGAACAGCTTCTTTCCCCCTTCTTTGACCACGAAGGTACCACCCTTGAGGGCGATTCTATTAACCTCATCGACCATGGGGTTCTGGTTCGGGGCTATGCCGATAAGAAATGTGCCTGGGAACATCATGTAAATCCCACTTCCAGCGGCGCTGGCAATTATGACGATGTGGCCACCCTGTCTTTGCAATCCCTGGCTGCCAAGCCCACCGGAAAGACCTTGGACGAGATTCTGGACGGCAGACCCGCCATTTACTGTATGCCCAGCGGCGGCGACATTACCCCAGATGGCAGCTTTGCGTCTCCTGTTCAGACCGCTTATCTCTACCAGAACGGAATACTTCTGGGCCGCCTGCCCGAATTCTCCATTCGCGGCAAGCTGACAGACATCTTAGGCATGGATTATCTGGGCTGCTCCACGGACCGTCCCTTTGATAACGAACATCAAATGGTGGCAAATATGACCATTGTAAAATAAAGAAAGCATACAAAAGGCCCCCGGCAAACGGTTCATCCAATTTGCCGGGGGCCAATATACTACTTTCGTCCCGTGGAGCCGAAGCCGCCGATTCCACGCTCCGTGTCATCCAGCTCCTGTGTCTCCACAAGCTCCGGTGCCAACACCGGCACCACCACAAGCTGTGCAACCCGCTCCCCGTCTTCCACGGTCTGAGCCTCACTGCTGTGGTTGTGCAGTACCACTCGGATTTCTCCCCGATAGTCGGAGTCAATGACACCCACCTTGTTGGCAGGTGCCAGTCCACGCTTGCAGCCCAGGCTGCTTCTGGCAAATACCAGACCCGCATATCCTTCCGGCACTGCAATGGCAATTCCCGTGGGAAGAAACGCCGTATCTCCCGGGCCAATGGTCACAGGCTCCTCCAGGCACACATAGAGGTCCGCACCGGCAGACTGGCTGGTGCCGTATGTGGGAAGCTTTGCCTTGGGATTCAGTTTCTTTACTCGCATCTGCATGTTATTTTCTCCCTTGTGTCTGCCAGTCCTCCCACAGAGTGATCTGGCCGGTTTCTAATGTTTTTTTCACATCGATGAGCCTCTGATTGGAAGAGCCACGGAATCGAAGGCTCAGATCCTTCCGCTCCGCAATGAACGGGCCGTCTACCAGTACATCCAGATAGCGCAGAAGCTCCATGGTGGTTTCCTTGGGGCCAAGCTTTCCCGGAAGCATATACCCATCCATGGTATAGCCGGAAAACGCCCATATGGTTCTATCCGGCAGAGCCTTGCGCACCTGCCGCACCAGCTCCAAAACACCGGGCTGATTCTGAGGTTCAAATGGTTCGCCGCCTAAAACCGTCAGGCCGGTCATGTAGTCCGGGCGAAGCTCCTCGATGATATAATCAATGGTCTCCTGTGTAAAGGGTTCTCCATAGTGGAAGTCCCAGGCCTCCCGGTTGAAGCAGTCCTTGCACTTCCGGGTGCAGCCGGATACAAACAGGCTGACCCGGACGCCGGGACCGTTGGCAATGTCACGGGGTTTGATTGTCGCGTAATTCATATGATTATCCCTTCTGCTGCAAATGCGCAGCAAAAAATTTTTCCAACGCCTTTGTATATCGTTCCGGGTCCGTAAGATAGCTCCAGGCGTGTCCGGCAGATTCCACCAGCACAAGTTCCTTTTCGCCCAGGCAGGCATCATAATTCGTCTGACTCATATGACAGGGAACAAAATCATCTGCCAAACCGTGGACGAACAGTACCGGCAGCCGATTCTCTTTCATGGCCGCCGTAGCGGAATAGGCTTTGGGATCATAGCCGGCCAGCACCCGGCACCAGAGCCGCACAAAGTGCAAAATGGGAAAGGCGGGAACATGGGCCTTTCGTCTGCCTACATCCTTGAGGATTTCCCATGGAGAGGTAAAGCCGCAGTCCGCCACCACGCCGCAGACATTGGAAGGAAGCGCCTGCTGGGTAGCCATCAACACCGTAGTAGCCCCCATGGAAACGCCCCCAAGAACCAGAGGCAGATCTCCGAATGTCCGGTTATGCAATCTGACCCAGTCTGCCACATCCCGGCTCTCTTTTACCCCAAAGGTCATGTATTTTCCCTGACTTCCATTTTGGGCTCGCTGGTCGATCAAAAGCAGATTCATGCCCATTTCATGGCACGCAGGAATGATGCCCGCAAAATCCGACTCGACACAACCGTTCCATCCATGGGCCAGCAGAAGGGTCCCTCTTGGTGTTTCCGCCGGAACCCATCGTCCCCGCAGCCCGAGGCCGTCAAAACTGGTCATGGTCAGCTCTGTGATGTCATGCCTGCCCAGCCACTGCAATGTTTTTATGGGCAAAAGCGCCCATCTGTCATGCTTTTGGGATTCCTCCACATTCTCCCTATCCAGGGGCTTTCTTGCTATACTGGCCTGGCGGAAGGCCATATAGCTAAGTGCCAGAAGAACCGCAAGTACCACAAGTACGATCCATACAACGATCATGCTCTATCCCTCCCGGGCTTCAAAATATAGATCTTTTTTGCACAGATCTATTGTTACAGCCCATTATACTCAAAATTCACAGAATTGTAAAGAATCCATAGGACCTGAAGCGCACCACAGACTTGCTAAACTGTATAAAAGAAGGTATAATAAAAGAAAAAATAAGCTTACTTGAAAGGAGACCCACTATGTTTTCTCAGGAACCTCGTCGTCTGTTCCGCAAGAATCCTCTGATGGAGGTCATCTGTCAGCTCCGGTTCCCGGAGATCCTGTCTATCGGCAGCAATCTGCCTGTAGAGTTTCAGGAATCGATCCGCGGTGAGTTCCCTCAGTATTCCGCCAGAAAGGAATCTCCCGCTCCCACGCTGTCCGGTACCCCCGGTAATTTCTCCATCCAGAATCAACCCGAAACCATTAACTACCAGTTTGTTTCTGCCGATGGTATTTGGCGTGTCAATCTCACCAGCAAGTTTATTTCTCTTTCCTGTACCAAATATACCGATTGGGAAGCGTTCGCCCAGAAGCTGGATCTGCCCCTTGCTGCCTTTATCAAAATTTATAAACCCGCTTATTTTGAACGGGTTGGCCTTCGGTACATCAACGCATTCTCCCGCAATGCTCTGAATCTCAGCGCAGTTCCCTTCCGCAACCTGTTCCAGCCCTGCTATCTGGGCATTTTGGGAGAAGAGGATGTGCAGGAAACCGCCACCAACCGCTGCTCTCTGGAGATGGAGCTGACCCTTCGGGGAGGCTGCCGTGCCAAAATCCACGCCGGCCCCGGCATGGTGAAGCGTGCCGGCTCCGAAGACAAGGAGGTTCGCTTCATTCTGGACAATGATCTGTTTATGGGGGGCAATATCCCCATCAATCTTTCCACAGGTGCCATGCAGACCCTGCATCAGCATGCGGACAGCATTTTCTTAGGTGCTATTACCCAGCAGATGTCTGAGGCCATGGAACCGCTGGAATATATCTAAGGAGGAAAATCCGTGTTTCATCATTTCGATTGGACCTATGTTGTTCTGGTAATGCCCGCCATTATCCTTGCAATATGGGCAAGTTCCAATGTAAACCGCACCTTTAAGAAGTATTCCACCCAGTATTCCCGCCGTGGCATTACCGCCGCCGATGCGGCCCGCAGGGTCCTGGATACCAATGGTCTGTATCAGGTCCGCATTGAGCGGATTCCCGGTAACCTGACCGACCACTTTGACCCCAGAGACAATGTGATTCGCTTGTCTGATGGTGTATATGACAGCACCTCCACCGCCTCCATTGGCGTGGCCTGTCATGAAGCCGGACACGCCGTGCAGCATGCCGTTGGCTACGCCCCCATCAAAATCCGGTCCGCGATTGTTCCGATTACCAACATCGGTTCCCGACTTTCCATGCCTCTGATTCTTCTGGGTATTCTCTTCTCTGCCAGCACTCCCTCCATGTATTGGATGGTGTATGCGGGCATCGCCTGTTTCGGTCTCTCCGCTGTGTTTCAGCTGGTGACCCTTCCCACAGAGTTTGATGCCAGCCGCAGAGCGTTAAAAGCCATCCAGTCCGGTATGCTTCTGGATGAGGATGAAATGAAAGGTGCCCGAAAGACGCTGAAGGCCGCGGCTCTCACCTATGTTGCCGCTCTGGCGGTAGCTTTGACCCAGCTGCTGCGTCTGCTCATCCTCTTTGGCAGACACAACAGCGATGATTAATGACTTCATTTCATAACATGTAACATGATCCCCCTGAAATAGGCCCCAAGGCTGTCTGTTTCAGGGGGATTTTTGTCTTTCCATTTTCACTTGGTCTCTCCTGTTTCCGGCTGCCATCCGAATCAAAAAAAGTGCTGCCCCGCTTTTGCAGCAGAGCAGCACACAGCAAATCACTTAACGATGGATGATTTCTTCTCTTCCGGGACCATTGGAAACCATGGTAACGGGAACACCGATTTCTTTCTCGATGAACTCCACATAGTTCCGGCAAGCCTCGGGCAGATCCTCATACCGGGTAATGCCTCTAATATCGCAGTTCCAGCCGGGCAGAACCTTCAGCACAGGCTTGCAGCGCTCCAAGGTGGTGGTCGTGGGGAAATCCTTGAGGATCTTTCCGTCCACTTCATAGCCTACACACACAGGGATTTCCTTCAGATATCCCAGCGCATCCACAACCGTGAGGGCTACCTGGGTAGCACCCTGAGCCTGCACACCGTAGCGGGTAGCAACACAGTCAAACCAACCCATACGGCGGGGACGACCGGTGGTAGCACCGAACTCTCCCTTGTCGCCGCCACGAATCCGCAGTTCCTGCGCCTCATCCCCAAAAATCTCACTGACAAAAGCGCCTGCACCAACGGCACTGGAATAGGCCTTGACCACGCAGACAATGTCTTTGATTTCATAGGGAGGCAGACCGGCACCGATGGAGCCGTAACCAGCCAAGGTAGAAGAGGAAGTCACCATGGGGTAGATACCGAAGTCAGGGTCCTTCATAGCACCCAGCTGACCCTCCAGCAAAATGTTCTTGCCCTCTGCACGGGCCTGACGCAGGAACTGGAAGGTATCTGCCACATAGGGGGCAACTGCGTCACGCAGGGGGCGAATCTGCTCAAAGACTTCCTTGGCGCTCAGCACAGGCTTATGGTACAGGTGCTCCAAAAGCACATTCTTTACCGCCAGCACACGCTCCAGCTTATCCATGGCATATTCTTCATCGAAAAGCTCCGACAGCTGGAAGCCGATCTTTGCATACTTATCGGAATAGAAAGGAGCGATTCCGGACTTCGTAGAGCCAAAGGAACGGCCGCCCAGACGCTCTTCTTCGTACTGGTCAAACAGAACATGGTACGGCATAACCACCTGAACACGATCAGAAACCAGCAGCTTGGGCGCAACCCCGGCCTGCTTCAGAGATTCTACTTCCTTCAGGAATTTTTCCAGATCCAAAGCCACACCATTGCCGATAATGTTGGTCACATGGGGATAAAACACACCGGAAGGGAGCTGATGCAGAGCAAAGCGGCCCATATCATTGATGATGGTATGACCGGCGTTGCTGCCGCCCTGAAAGCGGATGACCACTTCGGAATTGGCCGCCAGAACGTCTGTGATCTTACCTTTGCCTTCGTCGCCCCAGTTGGCGCCCACAATTGCTTTTACCATAATTTGTTCCTCCAAAAATCAGTTACCGTGCAGAAACCGCATCTACAGCACCCTGCAATGCGGAGGTATCCAAAGACTCCACATCGCCGCTGTCAAAGGCTGCGGCAACCTTGGGGTCAATGGGGAGCTTTGCCAAGACAGGAATTCCATACTCCTTGGCAATTTCATCGATCTTGCTCTCACCAAACACAGAAAGTTTTTTTCCACAGTCCGGGCACTGGAGGTAGCTGTAGTTCTCAACCAAGCCCAAAACCGGAATCTTCATCATATTGGCCATTTTCACCGCCTTGGTGACGATCATGGAAACCAGCGCCTGAGGACTGGTGACCACCACAACGCCATCCACAGGCAGGGACTGGAACACCGTCAGGGGCACATCACCGGTTCCGGGAGGCATGTCTACAAAGAGATAATCGACCTCTTCCCATACCACATCGGTCCAGAACTGCTTTACAGCACCGGCAATCACAGGGCCCCGCCACAAAACAGGATCCGTGTCATTGTCCAGCAGCAGATTGATGGACATGACCTTGATCCCTTCTCTGGTCACAGCAGGATACAGGCCATCTTTGTCAGCACCGGCACACTCATTGACACTGAACGCCTTGGGGATAGAAGGTCCGGTAATATCCGCATCCAGAATACCGACCTTAAAGCCCTTCCGGGCCATGGCTACTGCCAGCTGAGAAGTGACGGTGCTTTTACCCACGCCACCTTTACCAGAAACCACAGCGATCACATTCTTAACCTTGGACAGAGGATTCAGCTCTGCAAGCAGGCTTTCTGCCTTACGCTCGCCGCAATCCGAGCCACAGGATGCGCAATTACCGTTGCAGGATTCGCTCATTATACATTACTCCTTACGCCCAATCGGGCAATCATTCATTCCTATTATAAGATACGCCCAGCAATGTGTCAACCGAAATTTCGCCATGCAATGATTCGATTCCTATGAAAATAGGCTCAATTTCCCCATTATTGATTGTTGGATTGTAAAAAACGCTGAAATCAGTTCCGGCCCGGCAAACTGCCTGTAATCAAAAATATGCCTAAATAATCCAAAGAAAAAGGGAACCTCCCTCACACGGGAAGAGGGCTGCCCCATACGCACATTTTGGGATCTATTGCAAGAAAACAGCCGAAGAGATCGATGTTCCACCCATTTCTTCGGCTGTTTTTACTATTTGCAATTCTTTTTCCCCGATTTCATCGCACTGACCTGTACAGACCACTTCTATCAGATCTGTTCCGCCGTCTGCTCCCATTGCTCCATCAGCGTAAGAAGCTCCAGATCAGCATTTTCCTTCTCCTCCAGCAGCCGTGTCAGCTCCTGATAATCCGCAGAAGCCGCAGCGATTTTTTCATCCAGCTCTGCAATCAGAGTCTCCTGCTTGTCGATCTCCCGTTCCAGTTTCCGAACCTGTTTTTCCAATTCTTTGTCTTTATTCTTTGGCTTTTCCTTCTTGGCAGTTTCCTTCTTAGCCGGAACTGCCGCAGGCATAACCGCACCCGCTGCCTCATGGGCCAGGATGGAACGGTACTTGCTGTAGCCACACTTAAAGTCCCGAATCTGCCCATTTTCCAGAGACCAGATCCGGTCCGCAAACTTCTCAACAAAGTAGCGGTCATGGGACACAAAGAGCAGAACCCCTTCAAATTCCTCAATGGCACATTCCACCCACTCTCTGGACGCAATATCCAGATGGTTGGTGGGCTCGTCCAAAATCAGGAAATTGATTTTTTCATCCATCAGCATGCACAGCCGCAGCCGGGACTGCTCGCCGCCGGACAGGCTGCCCACGGTTTTAAATACATCCTCTCCCTGGAAGAGAAACGCACCCAGCCGATCTCTGGCTCCCTGTGGGGTAAGATTCTTTTCATAGAGCATGGTGTCATACAAAGTCCGTTCCGGATGAGAGAACTGCATAATCTGAGGAAGATAGCCTGCCCGAATGGTGGGGCCGTATTTGATTTTCCCCTCACAGGGCTCCTCCCCCAAAAGGCAGCGGATAAAGGTGGTTTTTCCCGCCCCGTTGTCTCCCAGAAGGGCGATACGCTCCCCGCCCTTCACCTGCAAATCCACACCGGAAAACAGCTCTTTTGTGTCAAACGCTTTCTGAAGGCCCCGCACCTCAAAGGCCAGATCGCCCTGAAAATCCCGCTGGGCAAAGGAGGCCTTCATTGTCTTATCCATGGTAGGCCGTTTGGTCTTTTCAATGCGGTCCATCCGGTGCTGAATGGACATAGCCCGACGGTACAGGGTCCGGTTGTTAATGCCCCAACCCTTCATCCGTTCCAGGGTATATCCCAGCTGCTTCAGCTTTGCCTGCTCCTGCTCATACTGCTTGAGCTGCAAGTTAAACCGGGCCTGCTTTTCTTCAATATAGAACGAATAGTTGCCGGAATAAAATTCTCCGTGGCCGTCGCTGATTTCCACAATCCTCTGGGCCACCTGATCCAGGAAATAGCGGTCATGGGAAATGGTCAGGACCGTTCCTTTGAACTTGTTGATGTACTCTTCCAGCCATTCCACACTCTTCAAATCCAGGTGGTTGGTGGGTTCGTCCAAAAGAAGAATTTCCGTCTTTTCCAAAAGAAGTCTTGCCAGATTGACCCGGGTTTTCTCTCCGCCGGACAGCATGGAAAATTCCTGCTGCCGCATCGCCTCGGGAATCCCCAGACCATTGCAGACCTTGTCTGTGTCCACATCCATGTCATAGCCGCCTCCCGCTGTGAAGCGATTGGTCAGGCGGTCATATTCGTTCAGGATGTGCTTGGGGGTATTGGCGGTCATCTGCGCCTCCAGCTCCTGCATTCTCTCTCGAATCTTATAGAGCTTTGCAAAAGCAGAGCGCAGCACATCCTCTACAGTGAATCCCACAGGATACTTGGGAATCTGCGAAATCAGGCCCAGATTTTTGTTGGGATTTACATAGACCTCTCCCTCATCATAGCCGATTTCTCCCGTTAAAATCCGAAACAGTGTTGTTTTTCCGCTGCCATTGCGGCCCAGAATCGCCACACACTCCCCTTCCTGGACCTCGAAGCTCAGGCCGTCCAGAAGGTTGTTCCCAATTTCAAAGGACTTCACTAAGTTTTTAACCGAAATATCTATCATAATGCTTCTCCAAATTCCGTTTTTACTCCAATTCCTTTAAAAACGCTTCCAATTCCTGTCTTGTGTACAGGAGATTCAATGCGCTTACCATTGCATTGGCACTCATACGCTCAGGAAGCCCCAGATGCTTTAGCAGTGCCGCCCGTTTTTGGCTGGCATCGGCACCACCGGAAAGGCCCAGTTCCATAAAATCTGCTTTTGTGATTTGACCCCGGGGCTCGTGAGGCACCCCGTCTTCCATTGTGGCCCCGGCTTTTCGCAGTGCCTCCAGAAGAATTTCCGGCCTCATCCCCTCTACGCCCAGCTTTCCCTCTTTGCCCGGAGCATCCTTTCTGCGTTCCTTGCCATAGATATCGGGGATATAGGCCTGTTTCAGCTGTCCCGCCGGAATCAGCCCCTTCAGGAAGTTCCGAATCACAAATCCCGCCCCATCGGGATCTGTCAGCAAAATGAGCCCCCGCTTCTTTGCCGCCTGACGCAGGAGATTCTGCTGGGCCTTATCCTTAAAAATCCCAAAGCCATGGGTCTCCAAAATCGTGGCATCCACAATCTGAGACAGGGTATTTTTGTCATACCGGCCCTCCACCACGATCACTTCCCGAATCTTAACCATTTTTTGCCTCCTGGGCCAATTCCATGAGACACAGCTCCAGCAGTCGTTCCGGTTCGTCAAAGGAGGTTTTCAGCTTTCTGTCTGTTTCCAGCACCAGCTCGGCTGCTCTCTTGCAAAACCGACTGGAAAACCGTTTGGCTCCTGCCATGGTTTTTCTGGCAGGGTAGTCCCCCATGGAGCACAGCTTCATGAGGTCATCGCCGCCCCTTCCCGCATCGATCAGGATTCGTGCGGCGGAAATTCTTCGCAAATGGGCCCCCACAGCGCCCAGGATCACAATGGGCTCCTGCTGCATCTTGTACAGGGTCTGAAGCTTCCGAAGGGCCCCTTCGTAGTCCCCTGCACCAAGGAGGTCTGTCATCTGGAACACCACCGCATCCAGTACCGGCTCCACCACCGCATCAATGTCGGAACGGCGAATCTCCTCCCCGGGAGCAAAGGCGGCAATCTTGGAGATTTCTCCCTCCAGCGCCGTCATGGTCCCGCCTGTAATTTCAATCAGATAGTTGCAAAGCTCAGGGGAAATCGTCTTATGCAGCGGTCTGAAGTGCCGAATGATCCAGCTGATCAGTTCTCTGCCTCCCTGCTTTGGGAATTCCACAAGGCTGGCATGCTTGCTCAGCGCGTCATACAGCTTCTTCTGCCGCTTGTCCGGCTTGAACTCCGA
This sequence comes from Oscillospiraceae bacterium, assembly GCA_020025515.1. GTDB lineage: Bacteria > Bacillota > Clostridia > Oscillospirales > Oscillospiraceae > Faecousia. Next base: position 19,242 of record JAHHRZ010000015.1, read on the forward strand.
GGCCGCATAAACAAAGACCAGCGTGCAATACTCCGGCAGATCTGAAAGCAGCTCAATGAGCCGCTCCCGCTCATCTTCTCTCAGCTTAAAAATATCTACATCATCCACCCGAACCATGGTTCTTTCCGCCATCATGGGCAGGTTCTCCAAGCTCACCGATAACTCATCCAGAGAGAAATTTTCAATGGAAAAACGGTGGTAATTAAATTCTTCTGTAAGAGGGTCCACAACCTTTTTCTGAAGCATACCAATGTAATGATGCAAAAGATAGGTTTCCTCTCCCCAAAATACATAGCAGGGCCGAATGATCCCTGCCTGGAGGGATTTTCTAAGCTCTGCAACAGCATCTGGGGCCTGCGGTTTTTTTGCCATGTTTTTAACCTCTGATTATAATTGTTCCGCACTGGTCTGTACGCACTGCGGGAATATTCTGCCGGGCCAATCGGTCCAGCACTTCTTTGCTTGGATGACCATAGGCGTTTTTCCCCACAGAGATAGCCACCAGATCCGGCGTAATCCAACGCAAAAGGGCAGAACCGGTGGAGTTCCTGGCCCCATGGTGTCCTGCCACCAAAAGCTCCACATCCGGAAGGGGATATGTGCTCACAAGCGCACTTTCCATGGTCTGGGACATATCTCCGGTTATCAGTGTATCATATTCTCCCACGGTAAACAACACCGAAAGTCCGGAATCATTGCTCTCGCCCTGAGACAGCGGCGGAAAAATCGTCAGAGTTCCTCCATCCCAGGCCAGAGAAATCTCACTGTCCACTCTGACAAGGGCAGAATCGCCGCCATCCGAAATCTGAAATTCCTCCTGATGCCTGGGTACATAGACCCGTTCCACCTCCACACGGTTTTGCAGATGTTCCGCTCCCGAAATGTGATCCAGGTCAAAGTGGGTGATGATGAGCCCATCAATCCGGGAAACACCTTGGCTCAGCAAATAGCGAGCTGCCGTTTCTCCCGCTCCCTCCCCTTGAGAGCCGCCACAGTCTACCACATAGGTTTTTCCATGGGACTGGAGTACCACACATTCTCCCTGCCCCACATCCAGAACAGCCACCCCAAACCGATCCAGCCGGGGCTCCACCCAGCCCAGTGCCACAGACAGCACCAGCGAGACCGCCAAGGACACAGCCATCCACCTCTTCTGTCTGCACTTTCCAAGAAGGAAGATGCCCAGCAGTACCAGGGCAAACACGATCCATGCCGCTGCATAGGGATTTTCCTGTGGGTACAGGGCAGAAAAAGAAAAACCTGCAAATAATTCTGCGGTATGCATAATATAACCAATCAGCAGAGAAACCAGCTTTCCCAGTAACATTGCAGTCTGCCCCCATATAAGGCCCAGTACACAAACCGCCATTGCCCCGTAAAACACCAGACTCACTGCCCATAAAACCAGTAAATTGGTCAGAGGCGCCACCAAACTTACAGAATCAAATGTATACGCACAGATCGGCGCTGTAAAAATCGTAGCTCCCAGGGTCACCGATCCCGGCAAGCCAAGGATTCGCACCAGCTTTCCTTTGGGAAACCTTCTTTGCAGCCACTGGTTCATGGGCCTGGTGAAGCATAAAATTCCTGCCACCGCTGCCACAGAAAGCTGAAAACTCAAAGACGTCACCACAAAGGGATTGTGTATCAGCAAACACAGCACTGCCACCGCCAGTGCCGTCGGGGAATCATAGTCCCGCCCCAGCAGACGGGCCAGCAGCGCCAGTCCCAGCATGACAGCTGCTCTCACTACGGAAGGCGGGCTGCCAACCATGGCGGCAAACAAACATAATACAGGAATTCCAAACACACAGAACAGTATCTTCCGATGGAGGGTCAGCCAATAGATCAAAGCAAACAGAATCCCCAAATGCATTCCCGAAACTGCCATCACATGAGAAATGCCCGCCACTGACATGGTCGTTTTCTGGCTGTAGCTCATGCCGGATTTATCCCCCACCAGAAGGGCTTTGCAAAAGTCCGCACTTTCCTTTGGCAGATACGCTTCCAAAGACGTACAGACCCAATGCTGCAACTCCGCGGGAAACAACCAAAGGGACGGCTTTCCCGGAAGAACCGTTCCGCCATCCTTGCCTCCATAGGCCACCAATCGAATACCGGCTCCCCTGAGATAATTGGGGCCTTTTTCTCCTCCTCTGGCGGTATCGTACAAGGCAGCGGTTACCTGCACCCGGTCTCCCGGCTTTGGTGCTTCCCCTTTCAGATTGCAATACAATCCGGTAGAAATCCTGTGTCCCTGCAAATTCAGATTGCCCTCTATATAGAATCGGTTGTTTTTCTTTACGGGATACTTCGTGACCTCCAACGTAATTTGTTCTTCTTGCCCGGTGTACATTCTGGCCGGTCCCAGAATCACACCTTCGTAAATCAGGAACCAGCCCAGACCCAGCCAAAGTCCTAACGCCAGCCAAAGGGCCCCACGAAAGATCCTGTTTTGGTCCTTTAGGAAGAAGAATATCAGGCAGATCCCCATGCTCAGCAGCAACAGGACTCCTGTGATTCCGGGCCATCTGACCCCGATCACAGCCGCTGTGCAGGCTCCCATTGCAGCCCAGACCAACCGGCGCATCATCCTTCCCCCTCTTCCCATCATTCTTTTAAGAATACCATATTTTTTCTTTTTCTGCAAGGAACCGATGATTCATTTCCCATATGCTTCTATGCACTCAACTAATATCCCCCACATTGGTGCTCTCTGGCATAATTGCAGGGCTGTCTCCATTCAACGGAAACAGCCCTGTTTCTATTTAAGCAGATCGCTTATTTATATTCCTCTACATACACGGCCCGCTCTCCGCCAATAAACTTAGGACGAGTCCGGGCACAGAGAATATTGGCCTGACCAATGGTGCTTCTGGACAACCGAACCGGAACCGCCACTTCTTTCAGATGCATTCCGATGAGAGTACCACCGATGTCCAGCCCTGCCTTGGCCTTCACATGCTCCACCGCCACAGGATGGGCAAAGGCTTCCCATGCCGTGGTGGCAAAGGAGCCGCCTGCCTTGGGCTGGGGACGGACATTGACCATCTCATAGCCAAACTGTTCGGCGGTCTCTTCCTCCACAATGAGGGCCCGGTTCAGGTGCTCACAGCACTGCACCGCAAGGCGAATTCCCTGCTCCTGCAAAACAGGATAAATGCCGGAAAATGCTGCCTGTGCCGCATCCAAGCTGGAATTTTTTCCAATGCGGCTGCCAATCATTTCGCTGGAAGAGCAGCCAATGACCAGCAGATCCCCTCGGTTCAGCTTTGCGGCTTCCAAAAGCTCCCGAATCACCTGCTCTGCCTGCGACTTGATTTCTTCCATCATAGCAAATGCCTCCGTTCGTTTAAGATGTCTTTATTATACGTCCCCGCAAAAGTCTTGTCAACCAGCCCTAACGCCAGAAAAAGGCCCGGGAAAACACCCCGGGCCTTTCTGATTTTATGACAGCTTAGAAGCCACAAAGGTCTCCACAGCAGCCAGAGCCTCATCCACCTTGGACAGGTCAGAGCCGCCGCCCATGGCAGAATCCGGCTTTCCGCCGCCCTTGCCGCCGCAGATGGGCGCAATGGTCTTGATGATGTCACCGGCCTTAATGCCGCTCTTCACGGCATCCTTGCCGCAGACGGCCTGGAAGGTAACCTTCTCACCCACCAAGGCCAGAACCACAACGGCCTTGGAATCCTTCTCCCGGATCATGTCTCCCATCTTCCGCAGAGAATTGGCATCCCCTTCGGTGAGCTTGCAGCAGCCCACATGGAGATCCCCCAGATCCTTGCATGCCTTCAAAATGGCATCACAGCCACCGGCAGATTCCTTATCCTTATACTGCTCAATGACACGCTTTGCCTCTTTCAGCTCGTTCATGGTCGCCTCCGCTTTGCGAACCAGTTCTGCGGGATTGTTGGCCTTCACCACTTCGGCAGTCTTTGCAATGGTTTCAGATTCCTTTTCCAGAAGCTCCAGAACAGCGGGGCCGGTAATGGCCTCAATGCGGCGGACGCCGGAAGCAACGGAAGCTTCGGAAACAATGTGGAACAGACCTGCCTTTGCGGTATTGCTCAGATGTGTGCCGCCGCAAAATTCCATGGACAGGTCTCCCATCTTCACCACACGGACGGTATCGCCATACTTTTCCCCAAACAACGCCGTTGCGCCCAGCTTCTTGGCCTCTTCCACAGGCAGCACCAGCGTCTCCACCTGCTCACCGGACAGGATCGCACGGACGGTTTCCTGCTCGATCTTTTTCAGATCTTCCTTGGAAATTCCCTCATAGTGAGTAAAGTCGAAGCGCAGACGGTCGGGCTCTACCAGAGAACCGGCCTGGTGGCAGTGGTCCCCCAGAACCTTCATCAGTGCGCTCTGGAGCAGATGGGTTGCAGAGTGAGCACGGGCAACCGCATCCCGGCGCTGTGCATCTACGGTGACCGTGGCCTGCTGGCCCACCTTGATTTCCCCGGAAATCACTTTGCCGTAGTGCATAAACTTGCCGCCCTTGTTTTTCTGAACATCATTCACCTGGAACAGGCCGTTTTCTACCCGGATGGTTCCGTGGTCTCCTACCTGACCGCCCATTTCAGCGTACATGGTAGTCTGATCCAGCACCACAATGGCCTCGGCACCGGCGCCAACCTGCTCCCGGAGTTCATCCTCTGCCACAATGGCAACCACCTTGCCTTCTGTTTCCAGAGCATCATAGCCCACAAACTTGGTCTCGGGAACTTCCTTGCCAAACTCCACACCGGCCCAGCCCAGGTCACCCAGCGCCTTGCGAGCCTCCCGGGCACGGACCTTCTGTTCCTGCATAAGCTTTGCAAAGCCTTCCTGATCCACGGTCATGCCCTCATCTTCCACCATCTCCACCGTCAGGTCAATGGGGAAGCCATAGGTGTCATAGAGCTTAAAGGCGTCCGCTCCGGAGAAAACCGTCTCGTTCTTTTCCTTATGCTCTGCCAGAAGCTCAGAGAAAATCTTCATGCCGCCGTCAATGGTACGGGCGAAGTTCTCTTCCTCTGTGCGAACCACTCGGGTAATATAGTCGGCACGCTCCCGGAGATAGGTGTAATGGCCCTCATTTTCCCGGATCACGGTCTCCACCACCTCAAAGAGGAAGGGATTGTTGACACCCAGCAGCTTTCCATGACGGGCGGCACGGCGCAGCAGACGGCGCAGCACATAGCCCCGGCCCTCGTTGGAAGGCAGAACGCCGTCGGCAATCATAAACACAGAGGCACGGATATGGTCTGTGATGACCCGCAGAGAGACATCGGTCTTGGTGCTCTGGCCGTAGGAAGCGCCGGTGAGCTCCGTCACCTTGTTGGTAATATTCATCACCGTATCCACATCGAAGAGACTGTCAACGTCCTGGCATACCACAGCCAGACGCTCCAAGCCCATGCCGGTATCAATGTTCTTCTGGGCCAAATCGGTGTAGTTTCCGTGGCCGTCATTGTCAAACTGGGAGAACACATTGTTCCAGACTTCCATATAGCGGTCACATTCACAGCCAACGGTGCAGCCGGGCTGACCACAGCCATATTTTTCGCCACGGTCATAGTAGATTTCGGAGCAGGGGCCGCAGGGGCCGGAGCCATGCTCCCAGAAGTTGTCTGCTTTTCCAAAGCGGAAAATATTCTCCGCAGGGATGCCCACTTCTTTGTTCCAAATCTCGAATGCCTCTTCGTCATTCTCATAGATGGAAGGGTACAGACGGTTCTCGTCCAGTCCTACTACCTTGGTCAGGAACTCCCAGCTCCAGTGAATGGCCTCCCGCTTAAAATAGTCGCCGAAGGAGAAGTTGCCCAGCATCTCAAAATAGGTGCCGTGGCGTGCGGTTTTACCGATATTCTCGATGTCGCCGGTACGGATACACTTCTGGCAGGTGCACACACGATGACGAGGAGGCTCTACTTCCCCCTTAAAATAGGGCTTCATGGGAGCCATGCCGGAGTTAATCAGCAGCAGAGACTGGTCATTCTGAGGAATCAGGGAAAAGCTGGGAAGACGCAGATGGTTCTTGCTCTCAAAATAGGACAAGAACATTTCACGGAGTTCGTTCACTCCATAAGGCTTTGGATTCATATTGTTACCTCCATGGTTTTAGATACTTGGTAAAAAAACAAACCCCACCCCCAATTTAGGGGCGAGGTTTCACTCACGGTACCACCCTAATTTACCGAACAAGCCGGCATCTTAGATGCCCTGTAACGGGAGCACCCGTCCCGGTCAACCCGGGCCGCTTAGAAGTGGCCTACAGTGTTCCAGCCGGGGGCTTTCACCCTCCCCCCTCGCTATGGGACCTTTCCACTGCTTATCTTCTGCACTGCATTTGCGATATTCTCCAATATTCTATCACAATTTCATCATTTGTCAATCTTTTTTGTTCTGAATCACACGGCGAAGGGCCATGGCCCGCTCCGGATAGTTCGTAATAACAGATGTCACATGTTTGGAAAGCAACCACCCGAGAGGCAGCACCCCATTGGGGGTATACGGGTTGATTGGAATGTTCTTTGCCTGAAGCTCTTTGATTTCTTTTGCACCCAGTCGCAAGAACCAGGGATGATACGCCTGAAGTCCCAGGTCTTCTATGGTTCGGGACGGATTTTCCAGCTTTTCTTCGGTAAGCAGTCCACAGGGAGCTGCGGAACATACTTCTTTCATTCTAAGAAGACTTGCTCCGTGAAAACTGGAAAAGAGAATGCGGTTTTGAAGATGATACTGCTCTACCAATGACCACACCTTTTCCTCTATGCCGGGGTAGTCAAACATTCCGGTTTTCAGCTCCACATTCACAAACATTCCCGTAGGCTCCAGAAAGGCAAAAAATTCCTCCAAAGTTGGAATTCTCTGTATACCGGCTTCTCCCTGATAGCCCGGAGCCGCATTCAGCTTCCGAAGCTCCTGAAATGTCAGATCTTTTACAAAGCCTGTCCCATCGGTAGTGCGGTCCACACGCTCGTCATGAATAATGACCACTTCTCCATCTTTTGTCAAATGTACATCTGTTTCAATGCCATCCGCACCACATTGCACCGCTTTTTGAAAGGCCAGCATGGTATTTTCCGGATAGTGGCCGCTATCGCCTCTGTGACAGATAATTTTTGTCATAGGATCACCTTCCCTCTGGTATTCTACCCTATTTTTCCAAATTGTACAACCTAAAAAAATCCGCCACGGAAAATTCCGAGACGGTTCCATTGCTGTATTTGGTTTTTATCTGTTAGTCTTCCCTAACATTTACTCTAAAAAGAGGCACGGGAACCCCGCACCTCCATCGTCAAACAAATTTACTTTTCGACGATTTCCAAAATCTCCATGGGGCAGGCCTTCACACAGATGCCGCAGGCAATGCACTTGGAAGCAGGGCCATTGGAAATGACGGGAGGCACAATCACCTGGAAGGGGCAGACCTCGGCGCATTTGCCGCAGCCGGTGCAGAGCTTCTTGTTGATCATGTACACACCGGTCTTGGGGTTCTGAGTAATTGCACCGGCTTCGCAGTTCTTGGCACACTTGCCACACTGAATGCAAATGTTGGGCTTCACCGCACCGTTCTTCTCTACAATGTGGATGCAGGACTTATCCTGATGAAATTCCTTGTAGAAGGCTTCGGAACAGGCCTGGACACACTGCAAACATGCCATGCAGGCAGCGCCTTTTTTTACGGTCAGTTTTTTCATAACCAGTCTCCTTATTTTTTATTCATCCGCCTACATTATACCTTCTCAAAGCCAAAATAGCAACCAGATTTTGTGTATTTTTCAATTTTCTGTACTTATGCGTATTTTTCATAAAAATCGGGAAAACTACAGAGGCAAATATGAAACAATCAGGAGGACACTTTCATGAAAAAGGCAACACTGATTCTGGCGGCTTTGCTCCTGGCTGCATCTCTTTCCGCATGCAGCGGAAAGAATGTATCCACAGGCAATGGTGGTCGGGTAGACGGTACCAACAGCACTGAGCATACCACCATTCCCATGCCGTCTATGAAACCCACAAAGCCCCATTCCGGAACCGAGCCTACTAAGCCTCATACCACCAAACCCCAAACCACTGCTCCCAATACCACAGCGCCTCACACCACCGAAAGCACCCATACCACGGAAGGGACTCATTCTACTGAAGAAACCACCGGCCGATAAGCAGCAAAGACCGTCCTGACCCTTGATATGCTCCCCCTGAAGTAGATTCTGAACATATATGAATCTATTTCAGGGGGGGAGATTTCATGTCAGGATTGCCTACCATACCCGAACCGAAGGTGAAATGATTCCATGCAGAACATATTCCCCTGAATCTCATCAAGCAAAAAACAGCTGCCGCCCTTTGGGGCAGCAGCTGTCTGCAATTCTGTTAATCCCCCGATCTGCCTGACAGGGCAGGGTTCATCGGAGACACGCTTTTCGTTTGTCCCTCATTCAATCCCAGCAATACACTTTGGGGTCCACGTTTCTCTGCCAATATTCACCGGCCTCTATAAAGCCATACCGATCCAGAACTTCCTGGGGCTCCATCCGTTGGCGAACCGCCTTCATGGTGGAAAATCCCCATTTCCGAATACAACTCACTGCCTGACCCAAAAATTGATCTTCCAGGGCTTTTCCCCGATACGCAGGAAGCAGATAGGCCATGGCAATGGCTCCCGCCTCCTTGTCCAGGCTCAACAATCCCACAGGCTCCCGGCCTAACATCACCAGAAAGCTGACCCACTGGGGCTCCGGGTTTGGAAATCCCTCCGGGCAGCTCTCCAAGGGACGAAACCACATGTTATAGTTTATATTCTTTTCCTCTCTCCACCACTTCTGCCGTGCAAATGTGGACAGCTCCTCGGGGACATGACTGCTGTCGTTCAGATATTCATAGGAAAACCGTTCCCCATCCCAAAAGAGCTTGGATACTGCCGTATTGTCGCAATAAGGAACCTGAGAAAGATCATCGTCAAAGAACAACCGCATCAGGGTTGTGCGGAGAATGCCGCCGTGGCAAAATACCGCCACCGTGCCGTCTGCATGGGTCCGGGCGACACGCTTCAGCCCTTCGATGAATCTTCCTGTCCACTGGTCCAGGGTTTCTGCCCCTTCCGCATGCCAGCAAGCAGGATTTTTGCTGAAATTCTGCATCTGCTGCGGCTCATGCTGTTCCAGATAACCAAAGGTACAGTCCTCCCAAACTCCCATGCCGATTTCACGAAAGGCGGGGTCTCTGTGGAGCTTCAATCCCTTTGGCACATAAATGGCACGGGCCGTCAGGCTGGTTCTGGTCAAATCACTGCTATAGCAGGCATCCACATGGATGTCCTTGAACCGCTCCTCCAAATAGGGCAGCTGCCGAAATCCATTGGGGGTCAGCAGAGAATCATACTGTCCGTGGGTCCGGCGAAAGGCATTTCCCTCCGCCTCTCCGTGGCGAATAAGATAAATGGTGGTCATAAGTTCCTCACATAATCATGCAATATTTTTCAATATTTCTAAACATCCGTTCTGCCGCCTCTCTGGCCCGCTCCTTAAAGTCCCTGCCATCGCTTTTTCCTCTCTGCCAGGCGCCCAGGATCGAGCGAGAAGCACAGACCGCAGCACCATGACCGAAGCGGTCAAAGGCATACTGCACGCTCTTGCCGGATCCACCCTGCGCACCGTAACCTGGCACAAGGAAGAACATCCGGTCATACTTTTCCCGAAGACTTTTGATGACCTCCGGATAAGTGGCACCTACAACGGCAGCCACCTGACTATAGCCATTCTTTCCCTTACAGTCTGCCCCCCAGCGGTTTACCAGATCGGCCATGGCCGTATGCACCACACGACCGCCGGAAAGGAGATCCTGCACTTCTACGGAAGATCGATTGGAGGTTTTCACCAGGACAAAAATGCTCTTGTCTCCGGTCCGGCAGTATGGAAGGAATGGACGGATGCTGTCGCCGCCAAGGTATCCATTGAGGGTCACGGCATCGCAGGCATAGGGAGAAAAGGATTCTCCGCAGATTTCCACCGTGCCAAACACCCCTCTTGCCAGAACCTCTGCGGTTTCCGGCATGTCTCCTCTCATGCAGTCCAGGATGACATAATAGCCCAGCTCCTTGGCATAGGCCATGACCCGCTGCATGGCGCTGATCCCCGCACCTCCCAAGCCAAAAAAGCAGGCAGTCTGCACCTTTACCGCAGGCACAAGGTCTTTAAGGCTGTCTAAAATTCCTTTGCAAAAGTTCTCATAGGCCAGCGCTGCCGCCTCAGGCCCAAGGCCCGCGGCCATCTTTGCTTCCTCAAACAAATACTGCGGCACAAGATCCGGGGTGGGGTCCAATCCTACCACAGTCGGGTTCTTATACATTCTGATCTTTTCCTGTAAAATGTCGATTGACATTACGATTCCCCCTCAACGGAGTTTTCTTATATTGTATCACACTTTTCTCATTCTGCAAAGCCAAAAGGACATGACTGCAAAAAATTCCTGGTGTTGTAGGAACCCTTTTGGTACATACTAACTCTGAAAGGAGGCGATTGCATGAAAACCGGAATGTTTGCTCTGACCCTTGGGCTGGGTGTTGCTGTAGGTGCCGTAGCCGTGATGATGATGCCCCACCAGAACCCCACCCGCAAATTTGTCCAGAAGGCTGCCGACAATGTGGAAGATTTTGTCACTGAGGCTGCCGAGAAAATCGGAATGTAGCCTTCCTTTTGCGCAGGGGTCATTCTTGGCCCCTGCTTTTGTCATGGTCTCAAAATCCCGTTGAGGTAGTTGAGTACCCGTTTTTTATCTCCCGACCATAGAGGGGCCACCAAATCCCGCTTTGCGCCATCTCCCGTGATTCTGTGCACCACCACATGGGAAGGGACCTGCTCCAGACAGGCCTTGAGATACCTTCCGTATTCTTCCAGACTCAGGCAGGAAATCTTTCCGGCTCTGTAATCTTTTTCCAAATCCGTTCCTTTGAGTACATGAAGCAAATGAAATTTCACACCGTCCGTTCCTGCATTCACAGCAAAGCTCGTGCTTTGGGCTGCCATCTGCGCCGTTTCTCCGGGAAGGCCCAGAATGATATGGGTCACAACCTCTACCCCTGCCTCCTTCAGCCGACGGACCCCATCCAAATACACCTCGTTTTCATATCCACGCCGAATATACCGGATTGAATTCGGATGAATGGTCTGTAGTCCCAGTTCCACCGAAACCGACTTTTCCCTGTTCAGTTCTCCCAAAAGAGCCACGACCTCAGGGGGCAGGCAATCCGGCCTGGTGCCAATGGCCAAGCCCACGATATCCTTTCCCGCCATTGCCTGCCTGTATAGTTTCTCCAGTTTTTCCACCGGGCCGTAGGTGTTGGTAAAGGATTGAAAATACGCCATATACTTTCCGCCTTTGTTTTTTGCCGCAACCCTGGCTTTGGCCCGTTCCAACTGCTGTGCAAGTGAGCCGCAGTCCTTTTCCGCAAACTCTCCGCTTCCCTCTCCGGAACAAAAAACACAGCCTCCGGTTCCCAATGTTCCGTCTCGATTGGGACAGGTAAATCCCCCATCTATGGCCAGTTTATACACCTTACATCCGAACTTCTCCTTGTTATGCTCATTCAGACTGCGATACACATTCTCACCTGCTTTTTCTTTTAACAGTAGCATATTTCCGCAAAAAACGCAACGGTTCCCTGTTTCATGGCTGCAAGACAATCATTGACAAGGCCATTCTTTTTTCCTATACTAAAGAAAAAGAAACAGGAGGCTTTGATATGGAACATTCTTGTATTGACCTGATTCGGGATCTGTCGGATGCCTTTGGTCCATCCGGCTTTGAAGATGAGGTGCTCACACAGGCACGGAAGCACTTGCAGGGTCTTGGCGAAATTCAGGAAGACCGGCTGAGAAATCTGTACCTGTATCGAAAAGAAAACACAGGCCATAAGCCCGTATTGATGCTGGATGCCCACAGTGACGAAGTGGGATTTCTGGTCCATTCTATCAAGCCCAACGGGACCCTGCGCTTTGTCACCTTGGGCAGCTGGAGTAAGATTTCTCTGGCCGCCAGTGAAGTGCTGGTTCGCACTGCCCGTGGGGAGTATATTCCGGGCATCATTGCCGCAAAACCGCCTCACTTTATGAAACCTGCGGAACGATCTGGCTTCGTGCCGGAAATTCAGGATCTGGTGATTGATGTAGGTGCTACCAGCTATCAGGAAGCCGTTGAGGTATTCGGTCTGCGCATCGGAGAGCCTGTGGTTCCCGCCACCAGATTCCACTATGATGAAAAACGGGATGTCCTTTTTGGAAAAGGCTTTGACTGCCGCATCGGCTGTGCTGTCCTGATTGAAGCGCTGCGCCGTCTGGAAGGAGAAGATCTTCCCTGCGATGTGGTTGGAGTCCTGTCCAGTCAGGAAGAAGTGGGAGAGCGGGGCTGCAAGGTAGCAGTGAATCATGTGAAGCCGGACATTGCTCTGGTGCTGGAGGGCTGCCCCGCAGATGACACCTTTACAGAGCCCTATGCCATTCAAACTGCGCTGAAAGCCGGGCCCATGTTCCGTTTTATGGATGTGTCCGTGATCTGTTCCCCCAGATATCAGCGCTTTGTTCTGGACCTTGCCCAAAAGAAAGGCCTTCCTGTGCAGGCTTCTGTCCGAGAGGGAGGCGGCAACAATGCCGCTGTGATCAACACCTCCTTTGATGGCATCCCGGCGGTTGTGGCGGGTGTTCCTGTGCGCTATATTCACTCCATGCACAGCATGACCTCCTATCAGGATTTTGAATCTACCGTGCAGCTGGTCATGGAGGTTCTTCGCTCTATGACAGAAGATGTCATTGCCGGATTTTAGGTGGCAATATGACGCTGAATTTTGACGTAATCGCAACGGTACAAAGTGCCTTTGCCACAAAATTTGGAATTCCCCGCCAGGCCGGTCTGGTGCCGGAGCTTACCAGCAGAATCATTTTTACCCCAGCGTACCGAAATCCCGACATGCTCCGGGGGCTGGAAGGCTTTTCTCACATTTGGCTGCTGTGGATTTTTTCCGGCAACCGGCAAAACGGCTGGTCTCCCACGGTTCGTCCCCCTCGGCTGGGGGGCAATATCAGGATGGGGGTCTTTGCCACCCGTTCCCCCTTCCGACCGAACCCCATCGGCCTCTCCTGTGTAAGACTTGTGGAAATCCTTCCGGACACACCGGAAGGGCCGGTTTTGGTTGTGGCAGGTGCGGACCTTATGGACGGCACCCCCATTCTGGACATCAAGCCCTATGTCCCCTATGCCGATGCCCACCCCGATGCCCTGGGCGGGTTTGCGGATCACGCCGGGGAATTTCTTTTGAAGGTTCACTTTCCTCCCCAGCTTTTGCAAAAAATTCCCCAGCAGGAACAAGAAGCCCTGATGGGAGTATTAAGCCACGACCCCAGACCCTCCTATCAAAATGACCCGGACCGGATTTATGGTCTAAGCTTTTCAGGCCGCAATGTGCGTTTCCGTGTAGAAGATCAGCAGTTATTTGTTCTGGAAGTCACCCCAGACTCCTAATTTTAATCTTCTGATGACTGCATAAACGGATAATAACCGCCCTTTAGAAAAGCCTAAGGAGCGAATGGCATATGGAATCTATCGCAACGGGAATGGCCCCAGGGCTGAAAAAGCCATTTCAGAATCCGGCCAAACCGGAACATGGTGGCTGCGTCGCTGAAAACAGGACGCAGTGATTCATACGGAAAATGCTATAACAAGCTTCGGAAAACAACATCGACTTGATGCCGTTTAGAACGAGTGCCGGAAGGATTGGGAGGACAGGACATGAACACTGTTGAAAGAGCGGAACAAGACAAGGAAGAGGTCACGATCCGAAAAGCAAAATGGAATCTCTTTCTTGGATGCTTTCTGGGGCTCCTGGGCTTTGTTGTGCTATTGGTAGGCGCTATACTGGATGCGCAGGACACATGGATGATCGCTATACTGATCGCAGCTTGTTTTGTTTGCAATATTGTTGGAATTATCCTCATAAACAATTCATTGCCCGGACTGGCGCTTTCGGACATTAACAAGATCGATCAGAAGTACGGCGAATGTGAACTGACACAGCTGCACGGTATGAAAAAATATGAAGTAGAGCAAACACTTCGTTCTCATAAATTCCAATATGACGACAACGGATATTATAGAAGAAAAAAATTCTCGTTTTTGAGGGATTCTGTATCTTACTATGTGAGGATTTTGGATGGCTCTGACATAGAAAAAGCCATTCGCAACGAGTGGAATCATTTTAATCAACAGGAGCACAATGAAAAGAGTGCTTGCCTGATTTTACTGATTTACGCCAATCAAGTAGCAGAAAAGCATACTGAATTACTGAGGAACGCCGGAATATTGAAAATTGCAGACAACATGGTGCTGGATATATATGCACCAAAGACGATGATTGTCGTCGGGGTAGATCAATCGACCCATATTGGACGATATCTGGATATGGGAAAAGGGCACCATCTTTACTTGTACAAATATGGCTGCAAAATGCTGAGAAAGCTGTTTGGGCAGAGCGTTGTATCATAAAAAACCAATCATCAGAAGGTAAAACGAAACTCCATCGGAAGGGGCGTGTCCCCGTCCTCTCACACCACCGTGCGCACACTGCCCTATCCGGCGGTTCCATCCCAAAGGTTCAGGGACTCGCACCTGTCGGATCCCCCATGATTTCCGGCTTGTGCGAGTCTCTCCTTGATAAGGTACAATAAACTGTGAAAAGATAGGAGCCAAAAAGCCGCAGGAACATCCTGCTTTTTCACAGAAACTAAAATCCGCAATTCTACAGGGATGAGCCGGTGAGCTGCTCTCCCTGTTTCTTTGCAGATGTTCCCAAAGAGTCGGCCCATAATCAAAAAATCGAACAAAAACTTGTTGACACGATGAATCGAATATGGTAAAATGAGACGAAAATATTCAAACGGTCTAGTTGGCACTTCTATTCTGCACCTGGCTGGCAGCTTTTTTAAATCCCGATAGTTAGCGATAACTAACTACATAAAAGTGTGCAAATAAGCCCATGACAGCCTGACCAGAATTTGTTTACAGAAGCGTCCCGATCTTTTTTTCGCGCAGAAGTTAGTTATGACTAACTTTAAAGTGAGGATACAAAAAAGCATGAAACATAGGATAGAGAACCCATTCCCCCCAAGCAGCAGGGACTGTGTCGTACAGGTGCTTTCCATCGGGCAATGGCCCGACTTTTCAAGGTATCAGGACCTGCTTTCGCTGCTACCCTCGGATCAGCAGAGGCGTGTTACTGCCTACAGCAGAGACCATGATCGAACCCGCTCCCTCTTTGGCAGGTTGCTGCTGCTAAGCACCGTCTATCACCTCTACAACATTCCATATGGGGCTTGCCGCATCGCTTTCGGAATGTATGGGAAACCCTTTTTGCCGGATTTACCGAATTTTCATTTTTCTCTCAGTCATACCGAAAGCCGTGTGGTGTTCGCATTCGCTGCCTCCCCTTTGGGGGTGGATGTGGAACGCTTAAAAGCATATGATCCCCGAATTGCCGCCCGTTTCTTCACCCCTGAGGAAAATCGTGAAATTGCACGGGCAAGCAATCCAATCCACAGGTTCTATCAAATATGGACCAGAAAAGAAGCCTTTATCAAAGCCACCGGCGAAGGCATGAAACGCCCTCTGTCCTCCTTCGATACATTAAGGGATGTGAGATTTCTTACATTTGCGACAGAAGGATATCTCGTCAGTCTTTATACCGAAGAGCATCTAAACCCACCAAAAGTTCAACTCATCTATGATGAGGACTTTATAAATAAACTGCGAACTCAGGAAAGGAGTCTTATATGAAACAGTTAGGATTAAAAATAATCGGTGCAGGCTATGCCGTCCCTGCACGAAGGATCACCAGCGAAGAGCTGGAATCCATGATGGAATTTGAAAAGTTTGGAATCCGAAAGGGAATGTCCAAGCTATTGAGCGGGGTCAGCGACAGAGGCTTTGCCGAAGACAACGAAGACGCCTCTGATTACGCCGTTCGTGCCGGCAGCATGGCGCTCAAAAACGCCAACCTCCGGCCGGAGGACATCGACCTTCTGCTGTTCTGTGCGATTTCCTTTGACTTTATGGAACCTGCCACCGCCATGAAGGTTCGGCAGGAACTGGGCTGCGTAAACGCCAACTGCTACGATGTAAAAAACGCATGCAACTCTTTCCTGACGGGTCTGGAAATTGCCAACATGTACATTGAAACCGGAAGAGCCAAAAATGTCCTTCTGGTCTCCGGCGAAATCCTCAGCCGGTATTTAAAACTGCACTACGACGACATGGAAGAAATCGCCAACGCCAACGCAACCTTCTCCCTGGGAGATGCAGGCGGTGCCATTGTGGTAACCGCCAAAGAAATCCAGAGGGACGAGGACCGTATGCGGAGCATCTTCAAAACCAACTCGGAATTCTGGAATGACGGTGTCTTGTGGGGATGCGGCACACACTACGCCCACCGGCCCGAAATGGCTTATTTCCAAAACGAAACAAAGCAGATGATTAAAACAAACTTTTCCAGGGCCTGCGAATTTTACGCCGCAGCCATGCGGGAATTGAACATTAAAATAGAAGACACTGCCCTGTTTATCCCCCACCAAATCACCAAATATCTGACCCTCAAAACCTGTGAGGTATTGGGTCTTCCCAAGGAGCGAACCGTGGATCTCATCGGCAGCAACGGAAACATCGGCTGCGCCTCCATTCCCCTTGCCATTGCCCAGAGCATTGAAGAAGGCAGAATCACCCTGGGAAGCGGCCAGCAGATTGCCATATTGGGCTTCGGAAACGGAGTCAGCATGGCATTTGTGACACTTCATGTCTGAGGAAAGGAGTTATTATGAAATTCATCACCGAAAAAGAGGTCATTTCCCTGATTCAGCGGACCTTCCCCAATCTTGAGCACATCCCTGCCGGGGTGTCCTTCACCCAGAGCGGGCTGCTGACATCCATGGACCTTGTCACCCTGATTTTCGCCATCGAAAGCGAATTTGACATCCAGTTCGATTTGGGAGAGATCGACCTCAAGTTATTTGATTCTCCCAACATGATTGCAGACACCTTAAACAATATGAAAGGCGCAAAAGACCTGACCTTGCGTACACTCTTTGACCAGATCTGCAATCAGGACCTTTCCAAAGAAGCCCTTACTTTTGACGATACCACTTATACCTATCAGGAGTTAAAGGATATGGTCCACGGCCTTGCTTCGGGTTTTCTGAAGCAGGGAATCGAGAAAGGCACCCATGTTGTCATCATTCTTGAAAACAGTCTGGAATATATTCTGTCCTATTTCTCTCTTTTCTACATCGGCGCAATCCCTGTCCCCGTCAATACCCGCTGGAATTGTGAGGAAGCGGTGAAGGTCATTGTGGACAGCGGCGCCCAGTACTTCATTGCGGCCCAGCGCTGCGGCAAGCTGAAGTTTTCTGATATTCGCCACAGTCTGGAAGAAAAGAGCCATGAAATCAAGCGCATTATTTTCTGCGACCGGGACGAAAAGGACGTTTCTGAATTTGACGAACTGGTAAAAACCGAAATTTCCTCCTTTGACCAGGAGATTCAGGGCAGTGACGTGGCCATGATCTCCTACACCTCCGGCACCACCGGCTCTCCCAAGGGTGTCATGCTGCGTCATTGCGACATTGCGAAGATCTCCCTCTATACGGCTCAGATCTGGGCGACCCCGGAGGACAAGTCCTTTTCCATCGCTCCTCTGTATTCTGCTCAGGGCTTTTTGAGTCTCTTAATCAATTTTTCTGTAGGCTCTCGCTTTAAAATGATTTCCAGCTTTAACACCAACGATATTTTAAAGGAAATCTCCAAGGGCTGCGAAACGATTTTTCATACCCAGCCCACCATGTGGACCATGCTCTTAAACAGCCGAGTGATCAACTTCGCCAATTTCTCCGGATTGAAGAAAATCGTGGTCTCCGGTTCTCTTTGCAGTCCCGTGCTGGCAAAGCGGATCGAAGAGAAGCTGCAATGCAATCTGCTGAACGCCTACGGCCTGATTGAGGGCACCAGTGTTGTCACCATGACCCGCTATGACGATGCCGATGACATTCGCTTAAACACCGTAGGCCGCCCCATTCCCGGCGTGGAAATCAAAATCGTGGACCAGGACCGAAAGACCGTTCCTCAGGGAGAGATCGGTGAGCTGGCCGTTCGGGGCTATGTGATGGCGGGCTACTATCACAATGAAGAAAAGACCCGGCAGATCATCGATTCCGAAGGATGGCTCTATACCGGCGATCTGGCACGTTTTTACGACAATGAAAATATCAGCATCGTGGGTAGATGCAAGGACATGGTCATCCGCGGGGGCTTCAATGTCTACCCCAGCGACATTGAGGAAGTAATCTTGCAGCTGCCTCAGATTCAATCCGTAGCCGTTGTGGGAAGCCCCCACGAGGTGCTGGGAGAGGAACTGGTTGCATTTGTGGTGCTTCGTGCCGGGGAAAGTATCAAAAAGACAGACATCAGCCGCTATGTCTTTACCCATTTGGCCAACTACAAGCAGCCCGACCGCATCTACCTCATTAGCGATATGCCTGCCATTCTTGCAGGAAAAATAGATAAAAAAGTATTGTCTGACTGGGCAGTGAACGGAATTCCCCAGGAAAAACAGATGCTGTTTGCGGACTGAAGCCATAGCAGGAAAGGACACCCATTATGAGAGAACAACTGATACAATTCTTTTCCCAACGATACGGATGGACAACAGACGAGATTGAAACCGCCGCCAGCTTTGAAGAACTGGGACTGGATTCTCTCAGCCTGTATTCTCTGGTGACCGATTGCGAGGAAAAATTCAATATTAAAATCGATACCGATGACATCACCGAAATTGACACCCCGGAAAAATTCATCGGCTATGCAATGAGGAAAAAGAACATATGATTCTTCCGGCTGTAAATAAAAAAATTGAGAGGCTGTATTTGGATGGTGCCCTGTGTCAAAGAGCAATCTCCATCGAAATGGAGCCCTTGGAGGACCGGCTGGAGATTATCGCCTGGCAGTGCAACATGGCCAGTTTGAAGACAACGGATCTGAAACTGCCCACGGTCATTCGCTTTCTTCTGGATGGGCAGGGCGTGGTTCTGGATGCGGAGCTTATGGAAAATTTCAAAGGGTCGCAAGGCATTCCCTGTTCCCAGACCTACTTGAACCGCATCCTCAAAAGCCGTCTTGTGGGGATGTCCTTTGCAAAGGATGACACCGTGCTTCACCACGAGACCATCCTGCATTGCAGACATCTTTTTGAACTGACTGCGGCCGCCATCACCTTCTATCGATATTGCCGCAGCAATCTGGATCAAAAAAACACTCTTTCCGATTTGACCAGGGCATATCCCACAGATGACGGCATATGGATCAAAGACGATTATCACATCAACGGCACTGCCCTCACCATGGAAGAACAACTATTATTTTCCCCTACGGAACTCTCTCTGCAAGCCACGGGCGAAATCTCCTATGTGAAGCACATGGCGCTGAACACAACCCTCTGGGCCCAGGGAGAAGAGGTCGCCTCCACCAGCAATGAGATTTCAGAGGTCAGCGGAACTACCAACATTGTCATGAGCATGATGAAGCTGTTCTCCTATCCATGGCAGTCTCTGGGGCGCAGGCTTGGGGTACGGAGAAATTACTATTTCACCAATCTGGTGCCCTCTTCCCTGTATGGCGTATTGGTGCAGGCCATTGCTTTGATGATTTTTCCCGACAATTACAACTATTTTCAGCACACCCTGGCCGGGCTGCAGCGCAGCCAGGGCAGGCCCCTGTGTGTGGGCATGGCCCTGAATCAGGCGGAGCTGCGGGAGTTTTATCCCGAATTCAGAGAGGAGGATCTCTTTGGCTGAGGTTTATATCAAGAACTTAGGCTTTGCGGCGGGAACCCCCAAAAGCCTGGAACAATTAAAGGCAGACGGAGCGCTTTCCGGTGAAATCGATTTTTACCGAAAGCAAGGCTATGAGCAGGCCACGGTAATCGAAGACGCTCCCATGGACTTCATTGAAAAAAATGTCCCCTTGTCCAAGGATGTGGATATGCTGCTCTACAACACCACATTTCCCCGGGGGATCCTTGCAAAAACAGACCCGAAAGATAACATTCCCCTGGTGGAAAAGCACATGGTCTACGCCGGCATGAAATACCTGATAAAAAAAGAGCGGCCGGAGCTTCCCTATACCGGCACCGCCCAGCAGGGATGCAGCGGCCTTCTGGGGGCCATAGACATTGCGTGGATGCGGGTGGCGGCAGAACGGAACAAAAAAATCCTCTGCCTCAGCGATGATATCCTGCCGCCCGGCGTATTTCGCAGCATGGAAAAGAGCAATATGCTCCTGTCCGATACGGTTTCTTATGCGGAAATCACTTCGGAGCCTTCCCGCTATCGCATTCTGAATATGACGCAGGGCAGTATCATTCAGCACCACTTCCTGCAAATTGCCAGAGACACGGAATTGCTGCTGAAGACCCTCTGCGCAGGCTTTGCCGATCTGCAAGAGATCGAAAACATCCTGTTTCCCAATCATTGGCGCAGCGTTTGGGCCTCCATGATGACAAGACTCAAGCTGTCGTGCCGCTTTGAGCCCTGCACCATCCAGACCCTGGCCCATGGTCTTTCAGGAGACATCGCCGCAAACCTGGCCCTCTATGAAGAACATGGATACATCACCGCCGGGAAAAAACAAATCATTCTCGCCTACGGCTATGGCGGACACATTCGCGGCATGCTGATTGAGGCAATGGAAGATAGAATCATCTAGGAGGAACGCAATGATACAGTTTGAATCTGTCAGTAAAATTTATCACATGGGAGAAGAAGAGATCAAAGCGGTGGACAAAATCAGCTTTACCATCCCCGATGAAACATTTACTGTGATTTTGGGGCCTTCCGGCTCCGGAAAGTCAACCACATTGAATCTGCTGGGGGGCATGGACACCGCCACCTCCGGCAAAATATTCCTTGACGGCAAGCAGATCACAGGGCTGCGCCCCAAGGAACTGGAGCGCTACCGCCGCAATCAAATCGGCTTTGTTTTCCAGTTCTACAATCTGATCCCCCAGCTGACCGCCAAGGAAAATGTAGGGATCACCGCCAAAATGATCGACAATCCCCTGAATGTAGATGATGTCATCAAAGGGGTCGGGTTAGAGCGAAGAAAGAACCTGTTTCCTTCCAACCTCTCCGGCGGTGAATTGCAGCGCATCGCCATTGCCAGGGCTCTGGTAAAGCGGCCCCGCATCCTGCTGTGTGACGAACCCACCGGAGCACTGGACAGCGAAACAGGCAAAAAGATCCTGAAGCTCCTGAAAGAAACGGCAAAGGAAAACAAGATTTCCCTGATTATCGTGACCCATAACAGCAATTTGGAAAAAATCGCCGATCAGGTCATCCATCTCAAGGACGGAAAGGTTCTGAGCTGTGTCATGAACCAGCATCCCATGGCGATCGATGAGGTGAACTGGTAATGGGTTATTTGCTAAAAAAGATGCTGCGGGACATCCGAAGCAACTGGACGCAATTTGTTTCCGTGTTTCTCATGGCAATGATTTCGGTTTTGATTTTTTCCGGCATGGCTTCCGTGTGGACCGGATTAAACAGCGAAGTCGATGCCTTTGTGAAAGAAACAAATATGGCCGACCTCTGGGTGCGGGCCATGTCCGTTACAGAGGATGATTGGGAGGCTATCAAAGGTCTCAAGGAAGTGGACGATGCTTCCCGCTGCATGAGTGATTCCTTTTCTGTCACGGACAGCAGCAGTGAGCTGCAAGTTTCCTATGTGGACAACGATGCGGTCAGCCATCCCCTTCTCATTGAGGGCGTGGAGTATGACAATGAGGCCCAGGACGGTATCTGGATCGATCAAAACTTCGCCGAGAAAAACAACCTCCGCATCGGTGACCGGCTCCGTCTGGACGGACTGACCGGAGAGGCAGAATTTGAGGTCAAGGGCACCATTATGAGCCCGGAGGCCATTTATTATACAGGCAGCATTACGGAGACCGTACCGAATTATGAAAAATACGGATATGCCTTCGTCAGCGAAGCCGGTATGCTCCGACTTTCTCCTCAAATCCTGTTCACCCAGCTGAAGCTGAAAACAACGGAAAAGTTGGAAGATTCTTCCCTGGAAGCCATTCTGGGAGAACGCTATATCTGCACCCAGGACACCGATACCTATATTCCCTTTGCCAGATCCCATCAGGAGAGCAGCCAGATCCGTAAAATGGCGATTCTGTTCTCTTCGGTGTTCATCCTGCTGGCCCTGATGACCATGTATACCTCCATGGTTCGTCTGGTGAATCGGCAGAAAACCCTGATTGGAACCCTAAAGGCCCTGGGAACCGGCAGCAATGCCATCCGTCTGCACTATGCCTGTTATGGCCTGGTGATCCCCATTCTGGGCGGCATACTGGGTCTGATCATCGGAAGATATACAGTATCTCCTGCCCTTATGAAGGTGAAGCAGTCCACCATCTATCTCCCGCAATGGAGCCTCATCCACTCCCCTGCCAGCTTTGCACTGATTGGCGTAATCGCTGTGTGCTGCGTTTTTGCTTCGGTTTGGGCAGCCCAGAAGTGCCTGAAGGGGATGCCCGTTGATATCATGCGGGACAATGCAATGAGCAAAACCAAGAAAAGCGCCGCCAAAGAGACCGGCTTTGCAGCAAAGTTATCCTACGAATGGCGCTGGACCCTTAGAAATATCTGGCAAAACAAAATCCGCTTTCTCATGGGAATTGTGGGTGTCGTAGGCGGCATGGTCCTGATGATCGCCGGATTCGGCGTGAAGGATGCCATCAACGGCTCCAATGATTTTGTATTTTCCCAACAGTTCCATTACGAGACCAAAGCAATCTTGGCCCCCGGCTCCACCCGGTTCGACTGGGACGAGGAATCCCAGTGGATTCAGGAGACAAACATCGAATTAAAAACAAAACACAACGAAGTAAAGCAAACCATCATGACCGTATGCGACGAAGGAGACATGCTGGCTTTTTATAACGACCAGGATGAAGAATATGCGCTTCCCCAAAGCGGTGCCGTCATCTCAAGGAAATTGGCCCATGATCTGGGGATCCAGGCGGGAGATACCGTTGAGGTGCGGGTATTTGGTGTTCAGGACTGGCTCACCGTAACCATTGTGGATACGGTAAAGGTCCTGTCCCCTCAGTCCATTTTTCTCTCCAGACAGGCCTATGAGGCCCTGGATATGTCCTTCCAGCCCTCTGCCCTGCTGACCGCCTCCATGGACACAGAAGCATTAAAGAGCAATCCCCAAATCAAGAGCGTGATCACCAGGCAGCAGCAGATCGACAACACCAATACCATTGCGGAAAGTGTCATGACCATTGTGAAACTGTTGATTGTGGCCTCCGTTGTGTTAAGCGTTGTGATTCTCTACAATCTGGGGATTCTCAGCTATGTGGAGCGGATCCGGGACTATGCCACCATGAAGGTGCTGGGCTTCTATCAGAAGGAAATCCGCAGCATTGCCATTCGGGAATGCCTGCTCACCACCGTCATCGGCTGGATCATCGGCCTTCCCTTGGGCGTAGAATTCCTGAAGCTCTACATCCGGATCATCTCCTTTGACACCTTTGAATGGATTGCAGCCGTGCAGCCCATGACTCTGGTGATTGCCTCTGCAATTATCGTAGGCGTCTCCATTGGGGTCAATCTCCTGCTCAGCAGAAAAGTAAAGAAAATCGTGATGGTAGAGGCCTTAAAGTCCGTAGATTAAGCAAAGGAGGTTCCCAAATGACGGAAATGAAGCATAAAACCATGCAATCCCTGCTGGAATACGCCATCCGGAACCACGGCCCGATTCCCGCCCTTATGACCGACAGAGAATGCATCAGCTACACGCAGCTGTATCAAAGGGTCATGGGATTGGCTGCCACATTCCAGAAAAAAGGGATGCAGCATCAAAAAATCGATCTGATCCCCAAATTATCCTTAAATTGGGTCATTGTCTACTGCGCCCTGCTAACTGCCGGGGCAACGGTGGTTCTCCATGAACCGGAATTTCCCATCCAAAGCCATATGCAGGACATGTTCCTTTTCGCCCATGCCGACGAGCTCGCCTCCTGGGACAGGGGGGACCCGGCCACTGTGCACCCGGCTGCTGAGGAAGAGATTGCCACCATCATCTACACCTCCGGCACCACTGGCCGTCAAAAAGGCGTCATGCTCTCCCAAAAGAATCTCATCAGCGATGTTCTTTTGGCTCAGTACAAAATCGGAAGGGGCGCACTCTCCCCTGGGGACAGAACCATTCCCATTTTGCCCTTGTTTCACATGTTTGGCATTACCGCATCCATTCTCGCTCCCATTTATGTGGGCATGACACTGTATATTCTTGATGATCCGAAATACCTCATTAAAATGCTCCCGGTGGTGAAGCCAAGGATTCTGTTTGTTGTGCCCATGATTGCCAAGACCATGGCCAGCCGCAGTGCTCTGCTGCTGAAAAAAGGTGTCTCTCCCGGGGAACTAAAAGAAAAGCTCTTTGGCGGTGTAGAGATGATTGTCTGCGGCGGTGCCAAATTGCAGCCTGATCTCATAGACACCTATGCGGCCTTCGGCATACAGCTGCTGAACGGATACGGCATTACGGAGTGTTCCCCGGTGGTTACCACATCTTCCTACAACGATGCGGTAAAAGGTTCCGTGGGCAAAGTCCACGACCTTCCCAACTGTGAAGTAAGAATCATTGACAATACCATCCATGTCCACGGGGACATTGTCATGGAAGGATACTATGGCAGGGAGGCCTCGCCGTTTAAGCTGATTGACGGACAGCGATGGTTTGATACAAAGGATATGGGCTATATCGACAAAGACGGCAGCCTGTACATCACCGGCAGGCAGTCCAATCTGATTATTCTGGATGACGGCAACAACATTTCCCCCGAGGAAATCGAGATCCTCTTCGCCTCCTTTCCCTCCGTGCAGGATGTTATGATCTATGAGGACAAAGAGGGTAGCATCCCAGTGGTTGCCGCCTCCCTGTACCCCAGCGCGGAACTAAGAGAAACGCAGTCCGAAGCAGAATTGCAGGGACTCATGGAACAGGTCGTTGCCCAGGTCAATCGGCAGCTGCCATCTTACAAACAGATCAAGAAATTCTCAGTCCGAAAGACGGACTTTCAGCGAACCAGCTTAAATAAAATTATCCGAAAAGGAGTGAATACGCAATGACGGATGTAATCACCTGCGTGGCAAATTTTCTGGGAATCGAAGAATCAGACCTGGACGAAAGTGCTGACCTTCAGATGGATCTTGGGCTTTCCTCCTTTGATCTCATGGCTTTGAGCTGTGAATTGGAGGAACACTTCCACACCAAAATAGACGCCGAAAAGCTGACAGGCGTTCGCACCATCTTAGATTTGAAGGCCGTCACTGCCCAGGCGCTGGCCGTATAGAGCCCCCTCATTTGTCCATATATTGCACACAAAGGAGCCTGCTATGAAAACAATCGAGTATCAAACATGGGATATCAACGCCGCAGACCTTCCTATTTTTTCGGATATGCTCACCTATATTTCCGAGTATATCTTTCAAGTTACCAAAGAGGAAGGAAAGATCCTCATTGATATTGAGGAGTCCAAAGAAACCGAAATCCTCCAGAAAATTGAGCAGCTTCGCCAATATCTTTCCCTGGACGAAGTGAAAAGCAACCGTGAAGTCTCCACAAAGGTGTTGAAAGATTACACCCAATCCCACCCGATCAATCAGGAAAATGTATACCGGCAGCTCATGGAAAGCGGCAGCGTAATCAAAATGACAGACGGTGCCTATGCCTATACGGGGCTGTTTCTGAAGGTCTTCCGCTATTTCTGCCGTAAAATTGATGCCTTTGGCAAGCAGTGTTTCCCTAACATCCAGGAAATGGAGGAATCTGTTCTGTATCCTGTGGAGGAATATGAGCGGGGTCATTATTTTGAAAGCTTCCCCCACCACATCATGTTCCAGACCACATTAAAAAATGATATCGAACTGCTGGACCGCTTTTCCAAAGAGGGTGCCGGAAACCCGGAATTCTTCTCCAACCAGAATATGAAACGGCCGAAAAACGTGATGCGTCACGCCGCATGTGTTCCCATCTACCCCATGCTGAAGGATGCACTGATTCCGGAAAAGGAACCCCGCTATTTCCTGATTTCCGGCAAATGCTTCCGCAACGAGAGCGGAAATATCTGCGAGCTGATGCGATTAAACGAGTTTTATATGAAGGAATATGTCTGCATCGGTACGCTGGAGCAAACATTGGATATGATTGCCAAGGCCCGGGCCCTCTGGGAAGAATGGATTGAAACATTCGGTCTGCACGCCACCATTGAAACCGCAAACGACTCCTTCTTCGCAAACAACTATAAAAAGCTGAAAATTTTCCAGATTCTCGGCGATTCCAAGCAAGAATTCCGGGTGCTGATTCCCCACAGCGGCGCATTTTGTGCCGTAAGCTCCTCCAATGTCCATCGAACCCACTTCACCAAAAGCTATAACATCCACAATGAACACGCCCTCTGTCAAAGTGCCTGCTTCGCCTTCGGTATCGAACGATTGGCCTATACCCTGCTGGCTCAGAAGGGACTGGATGTGGGAAAGTGGGACGAAGCCACAAGACGAGAAATTTTGGGCGATGAGGCTTCGTAAGCGAGCCCTGCGGCCAGTGAAGAAACTCCAAGGCTGCCCCATCGCTTCCTAACCAAACAAAAGGAACTGACCGCTGATAAAATCGGCTGTCAGTTCTTTTTTCGCTTCAAAGGACTTCCCTGCTGAAATTGTAATTATTGGATGAAAAAATATTCTTTTTTCCGCCTTACATGCTCCAAACCGGACATACTATCAATATCGAAAGATACCTGAGAAATGTCTGCTATGAACCCTTTGTATCAGCACCACTGGTGGTTTCACAAGCATCATTCACAACTGACGCAAGGAGGATGTTCTAATGCGTAATCAATCAAGACAAACGCCTGGCCGTGCCGCCGCAGCCTGTCTTCTGTGCGTGCTGACCCTGGGGTTGGTTTGTGCAGGCAGGGTCTGCGCCCACGGTATCGGGGTGGATGGAGATTTGATTCGGGTGTTTACCGTCCGAAATTATTTTTATTATGATCCCAACTATGAAATGAATATGGATGTTCCAAATCTGCGAGATCCCAAGCACAGTGAAGGTGCTGAGCAAATCAACAAGGAAGTGGATGCGTTTACCGCCAAGCTGGCAGAGGCGTTTCATGAGGAGCAGGAAGCCCTGGGGGACAAAGGACATGGCGCAATTTTTGTGGAGTATGATATTCTGAGAAACGACGAAAACTGGTTTACCCTGAGACTGACGGTGAATCGCATTGCAGGCAGCAGTGATACCTACTATAAACTCTATCATCTGGACCGAAAGACCGGGAAACTCATAACCTTCTCCGATCTGTTCTGCTCGCCGGAGTACAGGAGCATCATCCGGCAGGACATTCTGAACCAGATGCAGCAGCGCATGGCCCAGGACGATACTCTGGTATACTTTACCGGGGAAGAAAATCCCTGGGAAATTCCAGCGGATCAGAACTTCTATTGGAACGATAAGGGCCATCTGGTCATTCTCTTTGACAAATATGTGGTCTCCCCCGGCTCCATGGGAACGCCTGAATTTGCAATCGATCCAAAGACCTTGTGCAGCATCCTGAAACCTGAATATCAGGAATTTCTGTCCCAATGAACCCTGCCGAGTACCGCCGGGTCTGAGCAGCTTCTGCCCGCTGCATAAAAATCAGCTCCCTGCACACTTTCATCGGGTGTGCAGGGAGCTTTTGGGATTTAGAAGGATGCAGCCTTACTTCATAAGCTTGCAGACAAGCTCTGTATAGGCCATGGGGTCCTCCAGAGGAAGATCTGCCATCAGCAGAGCCTGATTATACAGAAGCTTTGCATAGTCGGAAGCCTTCTCAGGATCGGCGGTGACATAGCCTTCCAGCGCCTGGAAGGCGGGGTGCTCGGCGTTGACTTCCAGAATCCGCCCTGCGGTGAAGGCAAATTCGGGATTGTTCCGCTTCATATACTTCTCCATCTCGAAGCTCATACCGGCATCGGGCACCAGGCTGACGGGATAATCGCCCAGAGAGGTGGAAAGACGAACCTCCTTGACCTTGTCCCCCAGAGCCTCCTTCACATAGGTCAGGACCTCCTTCAGGGTCTCTGCCTTTTCCTCGGTCTGCTTCTTTTCTTCCTCCGTCTGGAGACCCAGATCATCGGTGCAGGCGTTGCAGAAGTCCTTCTCTGCATACTTCATAAGGGTCTGGGGAATGAACTCATCCACATCCTCTGTGAACAGGAGCACATCATAGCCCTTATCCTGCAACGCCTTTACCTGAGGCAGCTTGGACAGACGGTCCTTGCTTTCGCCGGGGGCGAAATAGATCTTCTCCTGGCCCTCTGCCATGGCGTCCACATACTCCTGCAGGCTGATCAGCTTGCCTTCCTTGAGGGACCAGAACAGCAGCAGATCCTGGCAGGCATCCTTGTGCGCGCCATATTCCGCAACAGTGCCGTATTTCAGCTGACGGCCAAAGGAAGCGTAGAACTTTTCATACCCTTCCCGGTTGTCCTTCATAAGCGACAGCAGCTCTGCCTTGACCTTCTTTTCCAGATTCTTGGCAATGAAGGCCAACTGGCGGTCATGCTGCAATAGCTCACGGCTGATGTTCAGAGACAGGTCCTGAGAATCCACAATACCACGGACAAAGCGGAAATGGTCAGGCAGCAGATCCTCGCAGTTGTCCATAATCAGAACCCCGGAGGAATAGAGCTGGAGGCCCTTTTTGTAGTCCTTGGTATAGAAATCATAGGGGGCACGGCCGGGGATATACAGCAGCGCCTTATAGGTGACGGCACCCTCCACGCTGAGGTGCAGATGGGCGGCAGGCTTCTCATAGTCGAAGAACTTTTCCCGATAGAAACGATCATATTCTTCTTCCGTGACATCCTTCTTGCTTCTCTGCCAAAGAGGAACCATGGAGTTCAGTGTCTCGATCTCGGTGTAGTCCTCATACTCCGGCTCTTTCTTTGCTTCCTTTTCTTCCTCGGTCTGCTCCTTCATCCGGGACTTGGTGACCTCCATGCGGATGGGATAGCGGATATAGTCGGAATATTTCTTGATGAGGTTACGCAGCTCATATTCCTCCAGGAACCGGCTGTACTTCTCATCCTCGGTATCGGGCTTCAGCTTCATGATGATATCAGTACCGGCACTCTCCCGCTGGGCAGGCTCGATGCTGTAGCCATCGGCACCGCTGGACTGCCACATAAAGGCTTCATCGGAGCCGTATTTTCTGGAAATCACGGTAACGGTCTCCGCAACCATAAAGGCAGAGTAGAAGCCCACGCCGAACTGACCGATGATGTCGATGGCCTCCTGCTTTTCCATGTGCTGCTTGAAGTCCAGAGAACCGGACTTGCAGATGGTGCCCAGATTTTCCTCCATCTCCTGACGGCTCATACCCAGACCGTTGTCGGACACCGTGAGGATGCCGTATTTCGGCTCCCGCTTGATGGTGATTGCAAAATCATCCCGGTTGAGGCCCACCTTTTCATCTGTCAGTGCCAGATAGGCCAGCTTGTCCATGGCATCGGAGGCATTGGAGATGATTTCACGCAGGAAAATCTCCTTGTGGGTATAGATGGAATTGATCATGAGATCCAGAAGCCGCTGAGACTCAGCCTTAAACTGCTGCTTTTCCATAATTATAAAACACATCCTTTGATGAAATTGATAGTCTTAGCACTCTTTGCCTCTGAGTGCTAAGACTAATTATAGCTGCATTATAAAAAATTTCAAGGGGGTATTGTAAAAAAATTATGTTTATTTATTGAATTTTTTATGGTATACTGGAAAAAGTATTATTTTGAAAGGAATCTGATATGATTACTGTAAATAACCTTAGTATGCAATTCGGCGGCCAGTGGCTGTTTCAGCATGTAGATCTGCAGTTCAGTGCCGGCAACTGCTATGGCATCATTGGCGCCAATGGTGCAGGTAAGTCCACTTTTTTGCGCATTTTGTCCGGTGAGCTGGATTCTACCTCCGGCAATGTGTCCATGAAGCCCGGTGTCAGAATGTCCGTTCTGAAACAGGATCAGTTCGCCTATGACGAGCATACCGTGCTGGACACCGTCATTATGGGCAACGAGCGTCTGTACAGCGTGGGAAAGGAAAAGGACGCTTTGTATGAAAAGCCCGACTTTTCCGATGAAGACGGCCTGCGTGCTTCCGAGCTGGAGGCCGAGTTTGCCGAGCTGGGAGGCTGGGAAGCGGAGTCCGATGCCAGCCAGATTCTCCAGGGTCTGGGCGTTCCCACCGACCTGCATCAGGACATGATGGCAGACACCGATCCCCGCCTCAAGGTGAAGGTCCTGCTGGCACAGGCCCTCTTCGGAAATCCCGATATCGTGATGCTGGACGAGCCCACCAACAACCTGGACATTGAGTCCATCAACTGGCTGGAAGATTTCCTGCTGGACTTCCCCGGCACCGTGATCGTGGTCTCTCACGACCGTCACTTCCTGAATACCGTATGTACCCACATCGTGGACATTGACTACGGTAAGGTCAAGATGTATGTGGGCAACTATGACTTCTGGTACGAGTCCTCTCAGCTGGTGCAGTCCCTGCTGAAAAACAAGAACAAGCGCAATCAGGAGAAGATTGAAGAGCTCCAGGCCTTCATTGCCCGGTTCTCCGCCAACAAGTCCAAGTCCAAGCAGGCAACCTCCCGCCGGAAGCTGCTGGATAAGCTCTCTGTGGAAGAGATGCCCTGCTCTTCCCGCCGCTATCCCTTCGTGGGCTTCCAGCCCGAGCGGGATCTGGGCAAGGATATCCTCACCGTTAAGAACGTGTCCAAGACCGTGGACGGGGTAAAGCTCCTGGATGATGTGTACTTTACCCTCACCAAGAATGACAAGGTGGCCCTGGTGGGCGAAAACGAGCTGGCACAGACCACCCTGTTCAAGATCCTCATGGGCGAGTTGGAGCCCGATGACGGCTCCATCAAATGGGGCGTTTCCACCTCCAGAAGCTACCTGCCCAAGGACAATACCGAGTATTTTGAAAACTGCACCATGGAGCTGGTGGACTGGATCCGGCAGTACTCCGTCAAGAAGGACGATGTATATCTCCGGGGCTTCCTGGGCCGGATGCTGTTCTCCGGTGAGGATGTGTTCAAGTCCGTCAATGTGCTGTCCGGCGGCGAGAAGGTCCGGTGCATGCTGTCCAAGATGATGCTCTCCGGTGCCAATGTGGTGCTGCTGGACCAGCCCACCAACCATCTGGACATGGAATCCATTCAGGCCGTCAA
Source organism: Oscillospiraceae bacterium (assembly GCA_020025515.1). Lineage (GTDB taxonomy): Bacteria > Bacillota > Clostridia > Oscillospirales > Oscillospiraceae > Faecousia. The sequence continues at coordinate 50,611 of JAHHRZ010000015.1, forward strand.
CAAGGGCCTCATGTCCTTCCCCGGTGTGGTGCTTCTGGCCAGCCATGACCACGAGCTGCTGCAAACCGTATGTAACCGCGTGATCGCATTCCAGCCCGACGGCACCATCATTGACCGGATCGGTACCTATGATGATTATTTGGCCTGGATGGAAAGCGAAAAGAATAAGAAATAAGGAGAGTTCCTATGGCTGATCTCACAAAAATCGAATTGGAAGACTGCCCCGACTGCCGGGGTATGGGTGCCCTCAATCACGAGGGCGGCTGGTGCACCTATGTTGAGTGTGTGGACTGCGGCGCTCATACCATCTTTGAAGAGTATGGCGATGAGAGCGAGAAGCAAAACGCTGAGGCACGGGTGATTTCCCTGTGGAATCAGGGAAAAGTGATCCACATGAATCCCGGCGAATAAGCCGCAAGGCCATCCTGTCTGGTTTGACGGGATGGCCTTTGTTCATAATTTCTTTACCGAAGATTAGCCGAATTGCCCTTGATGTCAGATGCATAATCCTCTATAATAGATAATTATAATACGTTGGAAGGAGGACCAGGAAACGCCATGGACGACAGTGACGGTAACGCCCGGATGTCTGTAGATGCCCAACTGAATCTGGTAATTGGAAGAACATGACCTGTGTATCCGCTTTTGGGATAGACGGGCCATGTTTGTGTGCTTTTGGGGCATACTTATGAAAGAAGAATTCAATTTAGAAAGAGGTACTTATTTTGGGTAATACAGGTATTTTGTTGTTGATTCAGGTTCTTTTGATTGCACTGAATGCAATTTTTGCCAGTGCAGAAATTGCGGTTCTCTCTTTGAGCGAGGCCAAGCTTTCCAAGCTGGCCTCCCAGGGAAATAAGAGGGCAAAGAGACTTCATCGTCTCACCAGCCAGCCTGCCAAGTTTCTGGCAACCATTCAGGTGGCCATTACCCTTTCCGGCTTTTTGGGCAGTGCCTTTGCCGCAGAAAACTTCTCTGACGGCATAGTGGAGTGGCTCATCGGCCTGGGTGTCACCATTCCCCGGTCTACGCTGGATACCATTGCGGTTATGGTCATTACGCTGATTCTTTCCTATTTCACCTTGGTCTTCGGTGAACTGGTCCCCAAGCGTGTGGCCATGCGCAAGTCCGAACAGCTGGCACTGGGAATCTCCGGCCTCATCGGAGGCATTTCCGTGGCCTTCAAGCCTCTGGTCTGGCTGCTGTCCGTGTCCACCAACTGCATCCTGCGCCTCATCGGCATTGACCCCAACCAGGATGATGAGGAAGTCAGTGAGGAAGAAATCCGCATGATGGTGGATGCCGGCAGCCAGCAGGGTACCATTGACCACGAGGAAAAGCGGCTGATTCAGAATGTATTCGAGTTTGATGATCTGACCGCCGGAGAAATTGCCACCCACCGGACAGAGCTGACCATTCTGTGGATGGAAGACAGCTCTCAGGAGTGGGAGAAAATCATTTATGATACGAACTTTTCCCGCTATCCTGTATGTCAGGATTCTCCCGACCAGATCGTTGGTATTCTGAATTCCAAGGTCTATTTGCGGCTTGCGGACCGAAGCCGGGATTCCGTTCTGAAACATGCGCTGGAGCCGGCCTATTTTGTTCCCGAATCCGTAAAGGCTGATGTGTTGTTCCGAAATATGAAAAAGGAACGAAAAAATATGTCCATCGTGCTGGATGAATACGGCGGCATGGTTGGTCTTGTGACTGTGAACGATCTGGTCCGAGAGCTGGTTGGCGATTTTGATGTGGAATCTACCCCGCCCGTTTCCGAGCTGGAGCAGAGCACCTGGCACATTCACGGGAATCTTCCTCTGCGAGATATCGAGGAGGTCACAGGCCTGCATCTGGATACCGGTGAATTTGACACCCTCAACGGTCTGATCCTGGATGCCGTGGGCAGCGTACCTGAGGACGGAAGCCACAGCATTCAGCTGCAAATGGACGGCTATGAAATTCTGATCCACCGGGTGGAAGATCATCAGGTCACCGAAGCCACCATTCGACTGCTCCCCCCTGCGGAGGAATCCCAGGAGGAGAAATAAGCCCCGCTCCCGGTTTTGGTTTGTCCCAATTTAGTTACGGCCTCCTCTTTGCTGTTTTCGTGACAGCAGAGAGGAGGCCGTTTTCTTTGATGATTCAGAGCAATTCTACCCCACAAGTCCAACCAACAGCTCTTCCAGTTCTTCCAGGGTGATATTCCTTGTCTCAATATCATAATTTACATTTTCATTGGAGAACTCCACCACAAAAGCGTCCTGATACCCATAAATCACCACCGCGACCCCATTGATTTCCGATTCCGTCGGATCTTCACACACAAGGAAAGAATCTCTCAGGGGCGTTTCAGCTGAACAGACTGCGATCCTTAGCTCTCCCCCGGTTTGGGTCTGATACTCAAACACATAATCGTGAGGAACATATTTTGTCCTTGCGGCATCGGCAGGGACATTTACGGAATAGAACGACCTTTTCACAAAGGCGTCAGAGATTTTTGCCGTGAAATCGTCATAACGGAGACCAATGGCTGCTTCAAACTCTTTCAAAAACGCTTCTCGCTGGGATGCAGAAAGGTCCTGCTCGTGAAAAATCTGCACATCCATATCGGAGGTCATTTTCTTGTCCACTTCATTTACAACCAGCCGATTTCTTCTGGCGGGCTGCGTTATTTCGGACGTATTCTCCAGCTGGACAGTTCCTGTATCTGGGATTCCCCCACGCTGCACGCCTCCTGCGCCGGGCTTATTTTGCAGCATAGGAGCGGCAGCACAGGCAAGTACCGCAAGACACAGACAAGCGGCAGCAGTTCCCCATTTAAGCCAGGCGGGGCAGGATTGCTTTTTTTCGGTCATCGCCATACCGGCAGCGGCAACTTTATCTTCGTCCACCTCACCAATGATGTCAAAGAGTTCCTCTTTTTTCATAGGTCATAGCCCCTTTCTATCAGATACTTTTTTAGTTTCCCCCGAATACGATTGAGCGTCACAGACACATTCCCCTGGGTCATACCAAAGCGTGCGGCAATCTCTGAAACAGGGGTTGCGTACCAGTAGCGGCACAAGAAGATGTTGCATTTCTCTTGGGAGAGGGTATCCAGGAACTCGTTGATTGCGTGAACCAGTTCTTTCTTCTCAACTTCCAGCTCTACACTGTCCGTTCCGGATACACATTCCCCCAGTTCTTCAAGGACCAGTTCGATTTCTCCATTGCCACGCTTATCCGCATGTCTGCGCCTAAGCCGGTCTAAGGACAGATTTCTTGTGATCCTTCCCAAATAGGCAGAAAGAACCTTCGGGCGATTGGGTGGAATGGAATTCCAAGCGTTCCAGTATGTATCGTTGACACATTCTTCTGCGTCCTCATCGTTGCCAAGGAGATTCCTTGCAATCGACTTGCAGTAGCTACCATATTGGGAAGCTGTCTCTTTGATTGCATTGGAGCTTCTTTCCCAATACAGATTTACGATTTCTCTATCTTCCATAGACATCCCCCTTTCACCTATATACACGCAATCCATCCGGAAATCTTACAGGATTTCAACGGATTTTTTTCATATCCTGCGGCACACCCAGGCCCGTTTGGCTCACAACAGGAACGGGGACTCATAGGCTATCATCCCGACTGAAAAATAGGGATAAGAAATCAGCACCCTGCACACTATGGTGCAGGGTGCCGAATTGGTGCATATGTATTGAGAAGATTACATGAATCCGCCAATGGAGAATCCACTCTTCAAAACAGACGGCATAAAGCTTACGGATACGATTTTTGCGAAGAGGAGAGAAATCAGTACAAATACAACAAAAACCGCCAGTGCAACGTATGCCTTCTTGTCAGGGGCCAAATCGCTGATGCTGTTGTGGGCAATGGTAAAGAAGCTCATACCAACCAGTGTGCCAACAATGTAGAAGCACACAACCCCCAGAGTTGCGTTCATGAAGCCCAGCAGGCAGGCAACCAGCGTCACAGGAATCACGATGACCGAACGCATTGCTGCAACCCCCAGCGCCTCTTTAAAGCTGATCTGACCCTTCAGAATCTTGGTAGCACCCAGATACAGGCCGGCCAATGCCACGGACAGAAGGATTGAGTAGATCCAGATTTGGAAAAATACTCCGACACCGGAGATTTTCAAATTTCTTCCCAAACTGCCGGCAACCCCAATCAAATCATTGAGATTCCCAACGAGAATCGTAGCGAAAATCGCAGAGCACAGTCCCTGCAATACCAGCAAAACGATGGATGACACCATATCCGCCTTGCGAATAAAGGCAGCAGCATTGCTGGCGGGTGCCTTCAGCAGATCTACAAACTGGCGGAAGACATTCATTGCAACCTTCTTGCCCTGTTCTACTGCTTCAGACTGCTTAATTGTCTGCGCAAACGTTGCTGCACCTGTGTTTGCAGGTTCTGCGGCGGAACTGTTGTCAGCTTCCATACCTTGCTGGCAGGAACAAACTTCGCCGTCTTCCAATTTCTTTCCACAATATCTGCAAAATGCCATAAAAATCTCTCCTTATTGTTCTGTCACTGAATCAGGCCCTCCTTATGAGGGCATTGCCGGTGACATATTATTTATATGTTTCATCAAGGCGTTCATTGCCGTCAAAATCATATTGGTGCGTTTCGATCTTCTGAAAGCCGGAGTCTGACCCACACACCACTGTATTTTACGGCTGCATTCCCATTCCCATACAACCCGAGTGCTTTGCACCGGGTGGTACTCAAACAGGAATTGCTTTACCGATCCTCCTTCCCTTCTTGCCTATATCAATCCTCATTATGAGCATCCATATCATGTATGCCTTGATTTCCAACACGACGAAACGCCGGTAACGCAGAGCCTTATGCCCAAGGGAACGTCTGTCCGGCTGCTGCGCAATGCAGCTTCCCTGATGAATTCGACCTTTAAGAAGCCATTGGATTTTGTGTTTTGCATTTCCGTGATTATTATATCATTTAATTCTGCAATCGTCTACACAATTTGTTCACATTTTTTGTAATCTTTCGCATTACCGCGGAGGGTCCTTTTCAAAGGCCCCCATTTTCTTTGCCATTCTCCGGTATTCTCACACCATGTTCTTCTTGCGCACTGCTATAAAGTGTGATACACTAATCACAACCTATCATACTTGCATGGAATGGAGGATCGAAATGAATTCTGAACTGAATATCGGGTTTCAGCTTTCACCGCAAATTATTGGGGGAATTCTTGCTGTCTCTTATGTAATCCAGGCGATTGTCTTATTCACCATGGCTCGCAGACGGTTTCTCAAGGGAGCATGGATCGCCTTTCTGCCAGTGGGTCATCTCTGGCTTTTGGGCAGTCTGGCTGACCACTACCAGTATGTGACCCATAGGAAGATTTGCAAAAAACGGATGCTTTTGCCCATCCTGGGTGGCGCTTTGGCTTTGGCAGTACTGCTGCAAGGGTTCCAGCCTCACGGAAGTCCATGGTACGCTCTGGTGTCCACCATCGCAGACCTCATGATGCTTGTATTCATTCTGGTAAAATCCTGGAGTCTTTACAGCATCTACGAATCCTGTGACCCCGGAATTTCTGTTGCATATACCATGTGGTCCGCTTTGGTCTGTGTGATTGCCCCTGTGCTGCTCCTGACCACATTTACCAAGGACTACGGAATGCCTCCGCTGCCTTCTATGGAACGAAAGGATGGTTGATCTGTCATGTTTCCTCTTTTAACACTTTATTCCAATGCCTATGGCGCTCATGTCCCTGATGTGGTAATGACCACCATTATGGGGGCTCTTCTGATTACTTTGGCCATCGCCCTTTGCATAGGCGCAGTTCTTTATGTGGTACAGTCCTTTTCCCTGTATCAGATCGCAACCCGCCGGAAGATTGCTCTTCCATGGCTCGCTTGGATCCCTCTGGGGAACTGTTGGATTTTGGGAAGCCTTTCCGATCAGTACCGCTATCTCACCGCCGGAAAAAGCCAGCATCGCAGAGTAATTCTGACTGTTTGCAGCGGCTTGGCTTGTATCCTGTCGGTCGCCGCCACCAAAATGCTGCTTGACCTGATGAGATACCCTTGGCTTGCCTATGGACAGATTCGCTTCCCCTCTCCTGCCGGAACATTGCTCAGCCTCGTTTGCCTTTGCATTGGCATTGGATCCACTGTCACCTGTGCGGTCTATTCCTACATCTGTCTGTATAATTTATATCGTTCCTGCAACCCTTCTGTTGCAACGATGTATCTTGTGATTTCTATTTTCTTCCCCTTTGCCGCTCCCTTCCTGCTGCTCGCCTCCAGGAAGAACGAGTTTGGTATGCCTCCCCGGAAAGACCCGTTTTGCGAAGGAAGCTGCCAGCCCTCCGCCGACAACCAAGCGTCTTCTTTTGAGCAGCCCTCCCAAGCTGAGACATCCGATTCCGATGCCAACGACGGCATAGAAACCCAAGTACCGTAATACCGTTTCGTTCCTATGGAGCAGACATCTGCCTCCATAGGAACTTTTTTAGAAAAAAATAAAATTTTTCTAAAAAAGGACTTGCAATTTGTTGGGATATGTGCTAGTATATAGGAGTTGTCAAGTGAATGACGTTTCCGGGTGTGGCGAAGTTTGGTATCGCGCTTGAATGGGGTTCAAGAGGCCTCGAGTTCGAATCTCGACACTCGGACCAAAAGGACTGATCTTTTGATCGGTCCTTTTTTATTTTATATAGGAAAGTGGAGAAGCCGGTGTAGAGTATCGGTATTCAAAATCCGGTGCAAAACCTAATCAGGAGGCTGACAAAAGACTTCAATAAATCGGCAAATCATTCCAAACGCTTTTCAAAAACAGCTCAGTGTCTTGAAAACGAGTCTGGAGAATCTCTGATTTTATAAGGCGTTTCCAAAACCGGACGTTCGGAAAATCTCAACCTCCAAAATCGAGCCATTGAAGCATGAGTTCCAGAGCCTCTTCCTGTTTTGATAAAGAATCCCAAATTCATTGTTTGCACACCGGAGGAGTATCATACAGCCATTTGTAGGTTGCTTGTTTTCTCAAACTATCCGGTGAATTTTAATATGCGCCAAAAAAGAAATTTATTGAAAAAAGGCGGAAAACATGCTATACTTACCCTATCTCATCCTTGATTTTATAAATTTATGGAATTACAAAATGAAGAATAGGAGCATAACT
>JAHHRZ010000016.1 GCA_020025515.1 Oscillospiraceae bacterium
AAGCTGTCCTTTTTTCTTTCCCTAATCTGTAACACATCATTGACAAACCTACAAAGTTTTTCCTTTTCCCGCCACCGGCATCAAAGCAGGGTTTCATAGGCTTTTCTGATTCTGCGCAGTGCCTCTTCCAGAGTAGGCCTGGGGCAGGCCAGGTTCATGCGGACAAAGCCCTCTCCCTCGGGACCGAACCAGTTTCCTTCATTCATTGCCACCCCGGCATCCCAGGTAAAGAATTGGGTCAGCTCCTGCTGCGTCTTTCCCAGCTCCCGGCAGTCCAGCCACATAAGATAGGTACCTTCCGGCTGGATCAAGTGGATTTTCGGCAAATGTTCTTTCAAATAGGCTGCAAGATACGCAATATTCCCCTGGAGGTGCACCAGAAGCTGGTCAATGTACTCATCGCCCTGCTCATATGCGGCAATATAGGCGTACATCCCCAGCATATTGAGATTGTCCGCATGGGACAGCGCCAGAACCTTTTTGAATTTCTCCGCCAGCTCCTTGTCCTGTGTAATGACGGAGGCACACTTCATAGAGGCCAGATTGAAGGTCTTACTGGGAGCCACTGCCACCATGCACTTCTCACAGACCATGCCCGCCGGGGTGTGGACAGCACCGGGATAGACAAAGTCGGCGTGAATCTCATCCGCAAAGAGAATGACATTGTTTTCTTCGCAGATTCTTCCGATTCTCTCCACCTCCTGCCGGGTAAAGACACGGCCTACGGGGTTATGAGGAGAACACAGCAGCATGAGCTTGGTGCCGGGGTCTTTGGCCCGCTCCTCCAGATCTTCAAAATCGATTTCATATCTGCCCTTTTCCAGACGCAGCGCATTGTTGCTCACCTGACGGCCCTGACTCTCAATACAGGCCGTGAAGGGGCCATACACCGGGCGCTGCAAAATCACCTTGTCCCCCGGCTCCGTAAAAGCGGCTACCGCAGTATATAGGGCCGGAACCACACTGGACATGGGAATGACCTGTGCATCACCAATGTCCCAGCCATGGCGGCGCAGCTGCCAGCCTGCGGTGGAGGCCCGAAAAGAGGGCGGAACGATGTTATAGGCATAGATTCCAAAAGCCGCCTTTTCCATCACCTTGTCAATGACCGGCTTGGGGCAGCGGAAGTCCATATCTGCCACCCACATGGCAATGGCGTCGGGGTTGCCGGGAATGGTATCCCATTTGACCGAGTCTGTGCCAATTCTTCGGATGATTTCATTAAAATTATATTCCATTTTCGTGGCTCCTTTCCTGTTGTATCCCTATGATACCTGAAATGCCTCCATATTTCAACAGGGTGATGCAAAGAGCCCCCGAATCCTGCATAAAAGATTCGGGGGCATTTCTATTCTTTCTTGGGTTTTATGGGAAACACCACCGTAATGGTGGTTCCCTTTCCCGGGACACTGGAAAGGTCCAGAGCGGCCTCATGGAACAAAGCGCCATGCTTCACAATGGACAGGCCCAGACCTGTGCCGCCTATGGCTTTGGATCTGGTTTTATCCACCCGGTAGAACCGCTCAAAGACTCTGCCCTGATGTTCCTGGGGGATTCCGATTCCCGTATCCTCCACCTGAAGCATCACCTGGTTCTCTCCCTGACGCCGCAGATGAATGGTTACCGTCCCGCCGGGATGGTTGTATTTTATGGCATTGTCGCAAAGATTATAAATCATTTCATCGGCAATCTGCCGGGCTCCCAGAATCTGAGGCACCTGTTCCTCTGCCTTCAGGATGAGCTCCACGCCAGCCTGATCTGCTGCCGGGGTCAGGTGCTCGATCACATCTTCGCACAGCTGATGCAGATCCAGCTGCTCCCGCTGGACAGGGATCTGCTTGTCATCCATGCGGGAAATTTTAATAATATCTCCCACCAGAATAATCAGTCTCTGGGCCTCTTTATAGATATTTCCCGCAAATCGGGAAACATCCTCCGGCCGTACCAGACCATCCCGGATGATTTCGGCAAAGCCGGAAATAGAGGTCAGGGGGGTTTTCAGCTCATGAGACACATTGGCAGTAAACTCTCTGCGGAATTTATCCTGCTTTTCATGCTCCCGGGTGAGCCGGTCCATCTGTTCCTGAAGCTGCTGGTTCTGAGACCCGATGCGGCGCACCAGAGGCTCCAGTTCTTCATAGGTCCGATCCTTTCCCGGCTGCTGCAAATCAATGCGGTTAATGGGCTCCACGATCCGCCGGGAGGTCCAGGCTGCCATTGCCAGAGCCAGCACGGTCACCAGCGCCAAGGCCCCCAGAATAGAAGGAACCGCTCCCTGCAATATGGCCAGGATCGTGTCTGTCTCCACAGAGAAACGCACCACAGAACCATCTGCGATGCGCACGGCAAAGTTGAGGGTTTGTTTGTCCAGAGTGTTGGAATGGCGGATGCTCTCTCCATAGCCGGTTTCCAGCGCCTTGATGACCTCGTCCCGTTTTTTATGATTGTCCAGTCTTTCGGGCTGCACATCGGTATCGAAAAGCACCTCTCCCTGAGGGCCGATCCAGGTAATACGGCTTTTGGGCTCCGGCTCTACTCCCTGCAGGTACTCCTGCCCGCCCAATTCCACGGCCCACGCAATATTTCTGGCCTCCGCCCGAAGATTCTTCCTGCTCTCCAAGGAAATGCTGCAATAGGAGTATCCTACACAGATCCCGGCGCACAAAATGGCTGCCACCAAGGTGGTGAAGAGACTCCCGCGGAAAATCTTGGACTGCATCCGCATTCGTCTGGCTTTTTTCATCCCTGTGCTCCAATCTTATAACCGACCCCACGAACGGTCTCAATCAGCTCCCCGGCGGGCCCCAGTTTCTGCCGCAGGGTCCGAATATGCACATCCACCGTTCGGCTCTCTCCGTCAAAAGAGTAGCCCCAAACCTGGTTCAGGAGCTTATCCCGGCTCAGAACCACATCCTGATTTTCCAGCAGCATTTTAAGCACTTCAAATTCTTTCAGGGTCAGGGAAACATCTTCCCCGTTTACCTTTACTACATGGCGGGCAGGTGCCACATACAACGGTCCCACCGCAAATTCGGCCGGCGGTTCCTGAGCTCCTGTCCGCCGCAGAAGCGCACGGACCCGTGCCAAAAGCTCCATCATTCCAAAGGGCTTCGGTACATAGTCATCTGCCCCCGCATCCAGCCCCAGCACCTTGTCATATTCCGTGCCCTTGGCCGTGAGCATCATCACCGGAATGGCCTTCCATTGGCGATTGGCCCGGATCTTTCTCAGGATCTGCAGGCCGTCTTCTTCCGGCAGCATAATGTCCAGCATAATAAGCTGGGGGATTTCCTGCTCCATGGCCTGCCAGAAGTCTGACGGAGTGTGAAATCCCCGCGCCTCCATACCGGAATTATTTAACGTGTAGACTACCAATTCTCGAATACTGCTGTCATCTTCTACTAAGTATATCACGGATTTTTCCCCCTTTTGTTTGATTTCTTTTATTATACAGCAAAAAAATGGTCTGCCAATAACTATTTTGTAAAACATAAGTTAAATTCCTATGTAATTTTTACAATTTTCCATCCAATCCTATCCTTTCAATTTTGTGCAGTATATTTTCAGGTCTTTTCCAAAATATCAAGCCGATTTCACAGTTTGTCTCACTTTTTCTTTCAAAGTGCCCCTTTACGCTATGGTTTCTTCTGATAAGTTTGGGCATATTTTTTTGCGGTTGTTATAGCTTTTTGGCGCAAACTTCGTTATAATGTTTTTAACTTGGGGACGGTTTTCCCCATCGTGTCCGTATCTCAAATACAACTGCTTATTATTGAGGAGTGATCACATTGAACAATGGTACTATGTGGGCCCTGGTGAAGGACCGTCCGGAACGGGGCCTCACCATGAAGCGGGTGGAAATTCCCGCCGTTGGTGAAAACGATGTTATGATCAAAATTCATAAGACCGCAATCTGCGGCACCGACGTTCATATCTGGGACTGGAACGAATGGGCGCAGGACACCATCCGTCTTGGCACCACCGCAGGTCACGAATATGTAGGTCATATTGTGGAAATGGGTGCCAATGTCACAGGGCATCACATCGGTGAGGTAGTCTCCGGTGAGGGCCATATTGTCTGTGGCATGTGCCGCAACTGCCGCGCGGGCCGGGGCCATCTGTGCAAGGCCACCAAAGGTGTCGGCGTAAACCGGGACGGTGCGTTTGCTGAGTATCTGGTGATTCCTGCCAGCAACGTCATTACCTGCTCTCCCAAAATCGACGAAGAGCTGTACTCCATCTTTGATCCCTTTGGCAACGCCGCTCATACCGCGCTGTCCTTTGACCTTCTGGCACAGGATGTGCTGGTAACCGGTGCCGGCCCCATTGGCATTATGGCTGCCGCCATTGCAAAGTTTGCCGGTGCCCGGAATGTGGTCATTACGGATCTCAACAATTATCGTCTGGATCTGGCCCGTCAGTTCGGTGTGACCGCAGTCAACACCAGAGAGACCGATCTGAACGAAGTCATGCAGAGCATGGGCATCCACGAGGGCTTCGATGTGGGCATGGAGATGTCCGGTGCTCCCGTGGCTCTGCGCCAGCTCATTGGCTCCATGTATAACGGCGGCAAGATTGCCCTTTTGGGCCTGCCCAGCAAAAACAGCGTGGAGCTGCCCCTTAACACCATTATCTGGAACGGCCTGCAGCTCAAGGGCATCTACGGCCGTGAGATGTACGAAACCTGGTACAAGATGCAGGCCATGGTGGAAGCCGGCTTCCCCCTGGAGCGCATCATTACCCATCGGTTCCCCATCGCCGACTTTGAAAAGGGCTTTGACGCCATGTGTTCCGGCAACTCCGGCAAGGTCATTCTGGATTGGTCAAACATTTAATATTTTGAAAGGACCTGGTAATCATGAACAAGCAAGAGGCATTTTCCTACTACGCTTCCCAGCTGGAGGGCATCAAAGAGTCCGGTGTCCTGAAGGCTGAGCGTGTCATCACCACCCCCCAGAGCGCTCACATCTTTGCCGACGGCAAGGAACTGCTCAATATGTGCGCCAACAACTATCTGGGTCTGGCCGACAATAAAGAGCTGATTGAAGCCGCCAAGAAGGCCTACGACGAGTATGGCTACGGCTGCGCTTCCGTCCGTTTCATCTGCGGCACCCAGTCCATCCACAAGAAACTGGAGGCTGCCGTGTCCCGCTTCCTGGGCACCGAAGACACCATTCTTTACTCCTCCTGCTTTGATGCAAACGGCGGTCTGTTTGAGGTCCTCCTCACCGCCGATGACGCCGTGATCAGCGATGAACTGAACCACGCCTCCATCATTGACGGTGTCCGTTTGTGCAAGGCCAAGCGCTATCGCTATAAGAATAACAACATGGAAGATCTGGAAGCACAGCTCCAGGCAGCCGATGCTGCCGGTGCCCGGATCAAGCTCATCGCCACCGACGGCGTGTTCTCCATGGACGGCATCATCGCCAACCTGAAGGGCGTCTGTGACCTGGCTGAAAAGTACGGCGCCATGGTCATGGTGGACGACAGCCACGCCTCCGGCTTTGTAGGCAAGACCGGCCGCGGCACCACTGAGCATTGCGATGTGATGGGTCGTGTGGACATCATCACCAGCACCTTCGGCAAGGCCCTGGGCGGTGCCTCCGGCGGCTTCACCTCCGGCAAGAAGGAGATCATCGATCTGCTGCGTCAGCGCAGCCGTCCCTACCTGTTCTCCAACACCCTGGCCCCCGCTGTGGCTGCCGCCACTCTGAAGTGCATCGAAATGCTGGAGAAGGACACCTCTTTGCGCGACCATCTGGAAAGCATCGTAGGTGACTACCGTCAGGCTTTGAAGGACAACGGCTTCGACATCATTGACGGCACCCATCCCTGTGTCCCCGTCATGCTGTATGACGAGCACAAGGCCGCCCGCATGGCACAGAAGCTGTATGAACTGGGCATTTACGCCGTCAGCTTCACCTACCCCGTTGTTCCCAAGGGGAAGGCCCGTATCCGCACACAGGTTTCCGCCGCTCACACCAAGGAGGACCTGGATTTTGCAGTCAAATGCTTCGTTGAGGCCAGACGCCAAATCGAAGAAGAGGATGCCAACAAGTAATCCGATCAGCAGACAAAGGGCCGCCAACGCGGCCCTTTATTTTTATGGTTTTGAATACTTCGGAAATTCCCCCAGCTTTGCTCTGTATCGCCTATCTATTTCTGCAAATTTATGGTTTTCAAAGGAAATTTCATAAAATCCCACTTGCTTTCTTTCAACATATTTGCTATATTAGCATTGGTAATTGTGCGATCGTGTGCGTTTGGCTGTACCAGTGCCCGGTGCTCCCATCTCTCCTCACACAATCTGCAAAATTACTTCCCCTCTTTTCTGGCAGGCCGGCAGGAAAATCCTGCCGGTTTGCTGTTTTTTATACCATTGTTTCCATTCTTTGCACAACTTGCCAAAACATGATTGCTGTGAGACAGCAGTTTTTTTATGCTTTTTTCCATAAAATTTATCATGCTTTCCATTTCAAGAAAATTGGGAAAAGAGAATATATGGATCTGACCCGAATGGGATTTTTCCGGTCCCTTTTTGACAGACGCCCTGGGATATGCCCAAAACGCAGAGACAGGCAGGGCTCTGCGCCATAACCATCTGCGTCCTCAGGAAGCCCCTCATGATGACCCCCGGCCCAACCACAGCAGTTTTAGAGGTCTCCCCGATTTTGTTATACGTTTCCATATAAAGTTTGCAAATTTTTGGCCCTTTTTCATTTTCTCTTGCAGAAAACAGCCGTATATGGTATGATACCTGTATCTATGCGAAATCTGTCTACTCCACGCATCTGCGTTAGGCTTGTTTTGCAGTAAAAAAGGAGGAAATATCCGTTTGACTCGCGGTGCGGCAGTGTGGAGACCTGTCGTAATGTGGTGTCACCTCTTATGGTGACCACGAGGCACTTGGCGCGGATGCCCATGGGCCGGAGTCGTAAGCATATGGCAAAAGTATCTTTGAAAGGCATCATGAAGATTTATCCCTTCAGCGGTGACGAGGCAAAAAAGAGCAAGAAGAAGAAAAAGGATACCGATGAGGCTTCCCACGAAGATCGTGCTCAGCTGACCGTCACGGACAAGGGCGTTGTTGCCGTTCATGACTTCAATCTGGAAATTGCCGACAGAGAGTTCATTGTTCTGGTCGGTCCTTCCGGCTGTGGTAAGTCCACCACCCTGCGTATGGTGGCCGGTCTGGAAGAGATTACCGCCGGTGAGCTGTACATCGGTGACCGTCTGGTGAACGATGTGGCTCCTAAGGACCGTGACATCGCCATGGTTTTCCAGAACTATGCTCTGTACCCCCACATGACTGTTTATGAAAACATGGCCTTCGCTCTGAAGCTGCGCAAGGTTTCCAAGGAAGAGATCGACAGAAAGGTCAAGGAGGCCGCTGAGATCCTGGACATCACCCAGTACTTGGGCCGTAAGCCCAAGGCTCTGTCCGGTGGTCAGCGTCAGCGTGTTGCCATTGGCCGTGCCCTGGTTCGTGATCCTCAGGTCTTCCTCATGGACGAGCCTCTGTCCAACCTGGACGCAAAGCTCCGTAACCAGATGCGTGCCGAGATTATCAAGCTCCGCGAGCGCATCAACACCACCTTCATCTACGTTACCCATGACCAGACCGAGGCTATGACCCTGGGTGATCGTATCGTTATCATGAAGGACGGCTATATCCAGCAGATCGGCACTCCTCAGGAAGTGTTCAACCATCCTCATAACCTGTTCGTTGCGGGCTTCATTGGCACCCCTCAGATGAACTTCTTCGACACCAAACTGCTGAAGGAGAACGGCAAGTATGTTGTTGAGCTGGGCGGTATCAAGGTTGAGCTGTCCGCCGAAAAGCAGGCTTCTCTGGCTGCCAACAAGGTTGAGCCTCAGGACATCGTTCTGGGTGTCCGTCCCGAGCACATTCTCCTGAGCGACAAGGGCGTTGCCGCTAAGGTGGACGTGTCCGAAATGATGGGCTCTGCTATCCACCTGCACACCACCATGGCCGACGGCAAGGATGTGGTGATCGTTGTACAGACCATGGATATGACCGGCCACCAGATCGCCAGCTTCACCATGGGTTCTACCGTGCGTTTTACCTTCAATGGCAATGTTGCTCATGTATTCAGCAAGGCCACCAAGGAGAACCTGGAAGGTTAATTGATAGAAGTTTAAGGGGCTGTTTCCTTGGAGGCAGCCCCTTTTCCCCTGTCTTTTTCATTGACCCTGTGGCCTTGCAATGGTACAATAGGTCAAAAAGGAGGAATGGACCATGTATCTTCCCATTGGCGGCGATATGGCGGTGCGGACCGAAACCATTCTGGGAATCTTTGATATGGACAACACAACCACCTCCAAGCACACCCGTCAGTTTCTCCAGATGGCGGAGCAGGACGGTCAGGTGGTCAGTGCCGCCGAGGATCTGCCAAAAGCCTTTATTCTCACCAGCGAATACGGCATGTTCCGGGTCTACCTCACGCAATTCAGTGCAAGCACTCTGGAAAAACGACTGGAAGCCCTGAAGCCTAAGAAAAAAGCATAGAAAGGACTGCAAAATGAAGCTTCAAACGCCAGATATCAGAGGGTCCCTCCGAAAAAATCGGGGTGCCCTGGTAGTTTTATTGTTGGCTGCTGTAATATTTATAGGATTTTACATCTACACGCACCCTTCCGCTCCGGAAAACACTGCAACCGCGGAAGAATATGCCGAATACGAAAGCGGCGTTGTACAGGAAATCCTGTCTGATTCCTGCGAGCCGGACCCAACAGCAGAAAACGCCTACCGTGGCAGTCAGTCCTTGCTGGTGGAGATCACCTCCGGCCAGTATAAGGGCACGACCCATCTTACCAGTAACGCCGTGGGTCCCCTCTTTGGCGAACCGGTACAGGTGGGCGACCATATTACCGTGATTCTCTCCACCTATGCCGACGGAACCATTCAGTCCACGGTTTACGAATACGATCGCAGCACCCCCATCTACCTGCTGATTGGCCTTTTTTTCCTGACCACCATTCTGGTAGGCGGAAAAACCGGTTTTAAGTCCATTTTAGGTTTGGTTTTCACCGTTGGTGTGCTTCTGACCCTGCTCATTCCTCTGCTTCTAAAGGGCTGGCCCACCATCCCCACCACCTTCCTCATGTGCGGATATGTGGCCATTGTGAGCTTTGTATTTCTGGGCGGCCTGAACCGGAAAATTATCTGTGCTGCTCTGGGAACCATTGCCGGCATGGCCATGGCCATGATCTTTGGTCTCATTGCCCAGAAAATCACCCACATTGACGGACTGAGGATCAGTGATGTTGAGGCTTTGCTGCAGCTTCGCCAGACCGGGACCCCCATCGGACTGCGTGGCCTTCTGGTGGCAGGCATCATCATTTCCGCCCTGGGTGCCGTCATGGATGTGGCCATGTCCATCTCTTCGGCACTGTGGGAGGTCAAAACCGTAAATCCCGCCTTGGGCCGCAAAGAACTGTGGAAATCCGGCATGAACATCGGCCGGGACATGGTGGGCACCATGACCAACACCTTGATTTTGGCTTTTCTGGGCAGCGGATTCACCTTGATTATTTACCTGTATTCTCTGAATCTTCCCTTCCATGAACTTATGAGTTCTGCCTACATGGGGTTGGAAGTGGTCAGCGGTGTAGCCAGCGCCATCGGCGTCATTCTTTCCGTTCCGGTCACCGCTGTGCTTTGTGCAGTGTGTTTCTGTCATTGCAAAAAGAGCGCATAAACCGTTTGGAAAGCGGGGTGGAGTCATAGGCTCCACCCCATTGCATGATAAAAGCGGCGTTGTCCCACAACTTTGTGAGACAACGCCGCTCTTTTTCTTAAATTTCGCTGGGCTCTACATGCCAGATCTCGTCGGCGTACTGCCGAATGGTGCGGTCAGA
Organism: Oscillospiraceae bacterium; assembly: GCA_020025515.1. GTDB lineage: Bacteria > Bacillota > Clostridia > Oscillospirales > Oscillospiraceae > Faecousia. Next base: position 9,886 of record JAHHRZ010000016.1, read on the forward strand.
GGAGAATTTGCCGGCGGAGGCAACATTCATCAGGCACTTCCGGCCGAAGGCCAGCCGATCGGCATAATCCCGATTTGCACGGAGCTTGGTCTCCAGATAGGAGTCATAGTCCTTCAGGACAAAATAGTGGTCCGGGCGATGCCAGGAAGCACCATCCAGGAGGGCATGATACAGCTCTCTCTGCTCATCGTCCGTAGGAACGGTCCCATCCACCAGAGTATCCAGCGCACGGCGCAGCTGGGGGTTGGCATCATAAATGCCACGGGCCCAATAGGTGTCTCTGATGCTGTTAAGCTCTTCCACGGTAGCACCGAAGATATAGTTGTTCTCCAGCCCGGCTTCCCGCACAATCTCCACATTGGCACCGTCCATGGTGCCCAGGGTGACTGCGCCGTTGAGCATCAGCTTCATGTTGCCGGTGCCGGATGCCTCGGTACCGGCAGGGGAAATCTGCTCGGACACATCGGCGGCAGGAATAATGTGCTCTGCATAGGAACAGTTGTAGTTCTGCACAAAGACCACCTTCAGCAGATCCTTGACAGCAGGATCGCTGTTGATCATCTTGGCCACCCGGTTGATAAAGCGGATAATGGCCTTGGCCCGGGCATAGCCGGGGGCAGACTTTGCGCCAAAGATGTATGCCGTGGGATGGAAGTCCTGAAGGCTCCCGTCTTTCAGGCGATAGTAAATATCCAGAACGGAGATAATATTCATCAGCTGCCGCTTATACTCGTGCAGGCGTTTCACCTGTACATCAAACATGAAGTCAGGATTCAGCACCACGCCTTCATTCTTCTCAATCACCGCAGCCAGCTGCTCTTTCTTGATCCGCTTGATGGAGTTAAACTGACGCACCATGTCATCGTCGATCAGAGGCTTCAGTTCACTCATCTTGTCCAGATTGGTCAGGAAGTCACCGCCCACCCGGTACTTCACCATCTGGGTCAGTTCGGGATTGCACAGCCCCAGCCAGCGGCGGGGGGTAATGCCGTTGGTCTTATTCTGGAAGCGCTCAGGATATACCCGGTACCAATCTCTGAACAGGTCATCCTTCAGGATCTGGGAGTGAATCTCCGCAACGCCATTGACATAAGAGGACACATACACAGACATATACGCCATGTGAGCAGTATTGTCCCGGAGGATATACAGCTCAGGATGCTCGCTCTTGAGCTTGGCATCGATGCGGCAGATAATGTCACAGACCTCAGGCACCACAGAGCGGAGCAGATCCATATTCCACTTCTCCAGCGCCTCGGTCATAATGGTGTGGTTGGTATAGCAGAAGGTCTTCTGCGCCACAGCAAAGGCCTGCTCAAAGGTCATGCCCTCCACCATAAACAGGCGGATCAGCTCCGGAATGGAGATGGCAGGGTGGGTGTCATTGAGCTGAATGGTGACAAAGTCCGCAAAGCGGCTCAAATCGGTTCCATGGGTGTCCTTGTAAGCCCGCAGAATGTCCTGCAGGGAAGCGGAAGACAGCACATACTGCTGCTTCACACGCAGACGCTTGCCCTCCCAGGTGGAATCGTTGGGGTACAGCACACGGGTGATGTCCTCAGCCTTATTCTTTTCTGCCAGAGCACGGGCATAATCCTGGGCATTGAAAGCATCAAAGTCCAGCTCCTGCTCCGCTTCGCACTGCCACAGGCGCAGGGTGCCGATGTTCTTGGTGCCGTAGCCGATGACAGGCACATCATAGGGCACCGCCAAAACCGTATGGTCAGGGAATGCAATGCGCACCGCATGGTTATACCGGCGGTAGGACCAGGGATCGCCGTATTTGGTCCAGTCGTCAGCCGTCTCTCTCTGGCTGCCATTGTCATCAAATTTCTGCTTAAACAGACCGAAGCGGTACCGAAGGCCATAGCCGGACAGAGGGACATTGCAGGTAGCCGCAGAGTCCAGGAAGCAGGCAGCCAGACGGCCCAGGCCGCCGTTGCCTAGGGCTGCATCTTCGATCTCTTCCAGACAGGCCAAATCCACCCCGGCATTCAGGAATACCTTCTTCAGTTCCTCCAGAATCCCCAGGTTGTACAGGTTGCTGTATACCAGGCGGCCGATGAGGTACTCTGCGGAAAAGTAAAATGCCTTCCGGCTGTTGGTGCGGCCGTGCTTGCTGGCGGCCCAGTCATCGCTGATGGCAACCATCACCGAACTGGACAGAGCCTCGTGAAGCTCCTGGGGAGTTGCCTCCTGCAGGTTCACATCGCACTGGTATTTCAGCTGTGCCTCTGTCATTTTCAGAATATTTTGACAATTTAAATTCATAATCAGTCTCCTCTATTGGAATCGCAGCCGCAGGGGAGCGGTCACGGGATTTACTTGTTTCTGCTTTCATCCCGCCCATACATATGGGTAAGATGTTTGATTTTTTCTGCCAGAGGCTCCGTAAACAGCCCCTCCTGTACACGCCAGGTCCAGTTATCTCCGGACAACGAGCCCGGGAAATTCATCCGGCTATGGGCCCCCAAGCCCAGATAGTCCTGCATCTGGGCCACAAACAGGTCAGAAACCGATGCCATACCGCTGCGGATCATGCCCCAGGCATATCCTTCCCGGTCATTCAGGGCCAGATACTCTCTGGCATACTCCACTGCCTCAGGGGAGGCTTCGTCAAACCACTGCTGAACGGTCTGATTGTCGTGGGTTCCCGTATAGCACACCGTATTTCTGGTATAGGTATGGGGCAGATACTCACTGGGCTCCCGGGAGTCAAAGGCAAATTCCAGCACCTTCATTCCGGGATAGCCGGAATCCTGCTGCAACTTGCGAACCTCGGCAGTAAGATAGCCCAGATCCTCTGCAATCAAAGCCAGATGCGGCAGATTTTTATGGATGGCATTGAGGAAGTCTTCTCCGGGACCGGGCATCCACCGGCCGTTTTTGGCGGTAGAATCTCCTGCGGGCACAGCCCAATAGCTCTCAAAGCCACGGAAGTGGTCCAGACGAATCCTGTCATACATCCGGCTGGCAGATTCCAGACGGCGCATCCACCAGGCATAGCCGCTTTCCTTCATCCGGTTCCAGTCATACAGAGGGTTTCCCCAAAGCTGCCCATCCGCCGTAAAGGCATCCGGGGGGACACCAGCCACCATTGTGGGCCTGCGTTCCTCATCCAGCTGGAAAAATCCGGGGTTTGCCCACACATCCGCAGAGTCCAGGGGCACATAAATGGGCACATCTCCAATGATGCCAATGCCTCTGTCCTTGGCATAGGCCCGAAGTTTTCCCCACTGCTCAAAGAACTTAAACTGAAGAAAATACTGGAACACAATCCTATATTTCAGTTTTTCCCGGTATTTTTGCATCTCCGCAGGGTCTCGCAGCCGCAGGCCCTCCGGCCAGCTGAGCCATTCGGTACCGGAAAATTCCTCCTTGAGGGCCATGAACAGGCCATAGTCCGGCAGCCATGCATTGGTCTTCACAAACTCCTGAAAGGCCCGGTTTGGCATTCCGATAAAACGCTCATAGGCCTGATACAGAACCTTGCCGCGGTTTTCATACAGAGCGCCAAAGTCCACCCGGCCTTCATCCTGGCCCCAGTGGATTCCCTTCAGCTCTTCCTTGCGCAAAAGGCCCTCTTCTTCCAATGTATCCAGATCGATGAGATAATGGTTGCCGGCAAAGGCAGAAAATGCCTGATAAGGAGAATTGCCGCAGCCTGTGGGAGACAGGGGCAAAACCTGCCAGTAGGACTGCCCCGCCTTCTCCAGAAAATCCAGAAACCTTCGAGCCTCTGCGCCCATGGTGCCTATTCCGTAGGGACCGGGCAGAGAGGTGACATGCATCAGAATTCCGCTTGTTCGCATGGTGTTCCCTCCTTGTCACTCAATCTTGAGGTGCTGTGTTTGTGGATCTGCGCAGGAGATTCTCCTGCACGCAAATCCGAAATCTCCTGGCGCCCATTGCCCCGGCGAAACGGCCAATGCTCAGATGGTAGCCGCTTTCGGGGTGGAATATTCCTGTCCGCCAACTGCCGCTGTCCGCCACAGGCGTATACTTTGGCCCCGCATTTTGCTGTTTCCCGGTCACAAACTATGTTTTGGAACATTCGGCACCACTCTGCCTTACAAATAACCCCCCGGGCTTCCCTTTGACGTAACCTGTCAGAGAAACACGGGGGTTCTTGCAGGGATTGGGCAGTTTTTCCGAGAATTGTGTTACCATTACGGTAGAATCGTTTCAAAGTAGCTTCATTTTACCAAAATGTCATGCTCATTTCAATCGTTTTCCACGGCTCTCCTCTTTTTCTCTTTTTCTCCCAAATCTTCGACACAGGTTTTATTGAATTTGTACATCCTTTTTTATAATCCCGCATGTACATCCCCCTTATTTTTAGTCATTCCTTATAAATCCTTCGATGTATCGTAATGCTCTTAAATCAGTTTATTCCGCTCTTTGCATTTTTGACCTGTAATTTCATTGTGATATTCTATTGACAAATTAAATTACCGGTGGTACAATGTCCGTGTTTCAGACACATTTGGGAAGAAGGGAGAAGCGCATAATGGAAAAGCTGCATATGATGGTTATGAATATGATGGAAATGTGCATGTGCTCCATGTGCATGCTTCGCTATGCCCTTTTTCCGATGCGCTTTCTGTCATACCAGAGATGACCGGCGAACCTGCGCCGCAGCCGAGTTTGTATTACAGAGGGATGCTTCATCGGAAGCTTCCCTCATTTTTTTATGGAAAGGAGGGATCTCCATGAAAACCATGGCAACGATCCTCACCCGCACCTCCCTGACAAATCAACGAATGTGCCCCTATGTACTGTATTCCATATTCTGACCCATATGAAATTCAATCCACAAAGGAGCTTACTCATTATGAAAAAAATTACTTCTCTGATTCTTACTTCTATCCTTGCCCTGTCCCTTGTTTTTTCATTCACCGGTTGTTCCAAGGATGGAACCATTGTCATTGGCGTTCCCAATGATACCACCAACGAGGCTCGGGCCCTGCTCCTGCTTCAGGAGAACGGCATCATTACCCTGAAAGAGGGTGCCGATATCACCGCCACCATCCGGGACATTGAAACCAAGCCCCAGCATCTGGAATTTAAGGAAATCGAAGCCGCGCAGCTTCCTGCCGCGCTGCAGGATCTGGACTATGCCATTATCAATTCCAACTATGCCATTGATGCAGGCATGAAGCCCTTAGAAGAGAGTCTGCTGACAGAGAGTTCCTCCTCCGCTTACAGCAACATTCTGGCTGTGAAGGCCGGAAACGAATCCTCCCCCCAGGTTCTGGCGCTGAAGGCCGCTCTGGAAAGCCAGGAGGTGGCAGACTATATTACCGAAAACTACGGCGGCGCTGTAATCAGCACCGTAGAGGCCCCCACCAACGGCTTTGACCCCACTGTAGACTATTCCGCCCTGGCAGGCCAGACCATCAAGGTAGGCGCTTCCCCCGCTCCCCATACCGACATTCTGAAAATTGCCCGGGACATTCTGGCTTCCAAGGACATCACCCTGGAAATTGTGGAATTTACCGACTATGTGCAGCCCAATCTGGTGGTAGACAGCGGCGAGCTGGATGCCAACTACTTCCAGCACCTGCCCTATCTGGAGGACTTCAACAGCCAGAATGGCACCAGCCTTGTGAGTGTCTCTGCCATCCATGTGGAGCCTATGGGCCTCTATGGCGGCAAGCAGACCAGTCTGGATGCTTTGAAGTAACTTGCAATTCTTTTGGGCCGCCCCTGCGGCGGCCCAAATCCCTGGTTGGAGGTTCCTATGATTGAAATAAAAAACCTGACAAAAACCTTTCCCGGTGCCGATGGCGGCGTAGAAGCCCTGAAAGATGTGTCTCTCACCATTCACGACGGAGATATTTTCGGCATCATCGGCATGAGCGGTGCCGGTAAATCCACCCTGGTGCGCTGCATCAACATGCTGGAGCGTCCCACGCAAGGCACTGTCCTCATTGACGGGCAGGATGTAGGCGCCCTCAAACAAAAAGAACTTCGGAAGGTGCGCCAAAATGTAACCATGATTTTCCAGGGCTTTAACCTGCTGCAGCAGCGAACCTGTCTCAAAAATGTATGCTTCCCTCTGGAGCTTGCCGGCGTTCCCAAAGCAGAAGCAAAAAAACGGGCACTGGAGCTTCTGGAAATCGTGGGTCTTCCCACCAAAGCCGATGCCTACCCGGCGCAGCTTTCCGGCGGTCAGCAGCAGCGTGTGGCAATCGCCAGAGCCCTGGCAACAGAGCCAAAGGTTCTGCTGTGCGATGAGGCCACCTCTGCCCTGGACCCCAATACCACCCACTCAATTCTGGAACTGATCCGGGACATCAACAAAAAGCTGGGCATTACCGTCATCATCATCACCCACCAGATGAGCGTGGTAGAAGAGGTCTGCAACCGGGTGGCCATTTTAGATGCCGGCACCGTGGCAGAGGAGGGGGATGTGAGCGCCGTGTTCTCCAGTCCCAAATCCAGAGCCGCCCGGCAGCTGGTATTTCCCGAGGGTGTGCAGGAGATCCTCAACCCCTGCAATAGGGAACACCGTCTGCGTGTGGTGTTCCATGGTGCCCAGACCACCCGGACGCCCCTGATCTCTCAGATGGCCATAGAGCTGGGAATCCCCGCCAACATTCTTTCTGCCTCTACCCGCCCCATTGGTGACAAAGTCTATGGCAATATGCTTCTGGGCATCCCCGGCGGACAGCAGGAGCTGCAAAAGGCCATAAACTACCTGAGAGTAATTCCCAATATATTCATTGAGGAGGTTTCCGACCGTGCTGAATAATCTTTTTTCCCCGGAGGCCGTGCAAGAGGCCCTGGAAATCCTAAAAACCGAATTCCCCATGGCGCTTTGGGAAACTCTCTATGTCACCTTGCTTTCCACCGCCTTTGCCATTGCCATTGGGCTTCCTCTGGGCATTGTGTTGGTAGCAGGGCAGCCCAAAGGCATCTGTCCTCTGCCCAGGTTAATCATGTCTGCACTGAATGTCCTCATTAACCTGCTGCGCTCTGTGCCTTTTCTGATTCTCATGATTATTTTGATTCCCTTTACCCGGGCCATTGTGGGCACCTCTGTGGGTACCGTGGCTTCCATTGTGCCTCTGGTGGTTGCCGCATTTCCCTTTGTGGCACGGCTGGCGGAAACCAGTCTCCGGGAGATGAATCCCAATATAATAGAAGCCGCTCAGAGTATGGGAGCTTCTCCCATGCAGATCATCTGGAAGGTACTGCTCCCGGAAAGCATTCCCAGCCTTCTTTCCAACGCCACCACTGCCATTACCACCATTTTGGGGTACTCCGCCATGAGCGGTATCATTGGCGGCGGCGGTCTGGGCAAGATCGCCATTAACTACGGCTACTATCGCTATAAAGATCTGGTGATGATTCTGGCCGTGGTCCTGCTGGTGGTTCTGGTGCAGATTTTCCAGTCTCTCGGCACCCGTCTGGCCTCAAAATCCGATCGCAGGAAAAAACATTCCTAACGAAATTGCCCCCATAGGGGACAGAACTTCTGTCTCCTATGGGGGCTTCCTTATATTGGGTACGGAAGTAGGGCCGGAAACGCCCGGCCGGTGCTAGGTCTTAGCAGCAGTTATTGTTATTGTCGCAGCCGCCGCACATGCAGCCGCAGTTGCCACCACCATAGTAGCCATTGTTGCCGCAGAAGTTACCGCCGCAGCAGAAGAGCAGGATCAAAAGAATGATCCACCAGGAGTTGTTCCCACAGCCACAGAAACCAGAATTGCAGTTCATAATTTGTACCTCCAGATTATTTTATTGGGCGGATTCACCGCTCATTCCATGGTATTCCGGAGGCCCAAAAGTGTGCATCAGGAAAAAAGCTCTTCTATAGGAGCAAACCGGTAGCCCTCTGCCTCCCATTTGGTCAGCAGCTCATCCAGAATTTCTCCGTTGGTTTTGGAGGTGCTGTGCAGCAATACCACGGCCCCATTGTGGGTTCTGGGCAGGAGTTTGGAAAAAGCCTCGTCATGGCTGGGCTGGCTGTCATTGTTCCAGTCCACATAGGCCAGCGACCAGAATACCGTCCGATAGCCCAGCTCCTGGGCCATGCGCAGGTTGTCCTCGCTGTAGATTCCCTGAGGAGGCCGATAGTACTTGGGAAGCTCCTGCCCCGTAACCTGCCGGAACAGATCCTCCACCTCTTTTAATTCCTGTTCAAAGGTGGCACGGTCTCCGATTTTGGACATATCGTAATGGTGGGCCGTGTGGTTTCCCACGGTGTGGCCCTCCGCAACCATCCGTTTGACCAGTTCCGGGTTCCGCTCCAGATAATTTCCCACCAGAAAGAAGGCAGCCGGTGCCTCATGTTCTTTTAACGCATCCAGGATTTTGGCGGTCTGCCCATTCTCATATCCGGCGTCAAAGGTCAGATACAGCACCTTTTCTTCCGTCTCATCCACATAGGCGGCATCGAACCGTTCCAGATTTTTGGCGGAGGCATTGCCTACCGGGGTCTCTCCCTGGGTCTGAAAGCTCAGGCCCCAAGAGCCGGTTTCAATGGCTCTGTCACCGGCCCTCACCATAAGAAAGACCGCTGCCAGCGCTACCGCATAGATACAAATGGCAACATCTCGTTTTTTCATAAAAATCACCCCGGTCAAGCCTATGCGGCTCGTCCGGGGTTTATTTCTCATATCCTTCGATTCTGACAGGCCAACGCCCCCAAAAGCAGATAGAACACAGGGCTTACCACGCTCTGACTGATTCCAAACAGGGCATGGAATCCATAGCCCAGCACCGCCAGAAGCAGGGCCAGCCTGCCTTCGTTCAAATTTTTGAGCGCAGGCAGCAGCACCGATCCCAGAAGGGCCAGATAAAATATCATGGCAGGAAAGCCCACATTGACCCACAGGTTCAGATACTCATTGTGCGCCGCATCCACACTGGTGCGGCGAACCGTTCCGTCCGGCAGTTCTCTGGTAAAGATGATCTCCGACCGGCGCTGATAGGTGTCCGGGCCGCCGCCCAAAAGGGGCTGCTCCATCCCCAGCTTCACCGCTTCTTTCCATATGGCAATGCGGCTGGAACCCAATGTATCCGGTGGGTTTCCGTGCAGCAGCTGGGACATACCGGAAAGAGCGGTATTTTCTCCGGAATAAAACCAGAGAAATGCCAAAACCAGCAGCACCGCCACCAGGGCGATAATCAGTAATATCTTCGTAAGCTTGGGAAAGGCCTTTCCCTTCAGCGGTCTCAACCAAATGCCTGCAAGGAAGGCCAGCCCTGTCAGTATGGCAAGCAGCCACTGCACCATTCCCCACCGCAGCCAGGTGGTCAGGACCGTTCCATCGTATGCATACCCCAGGGCAGATTTTCCCAAAACGCCCAGAAGCAGCACCCCGAGAATTTCTCCCATGCGGTCTATTGCAATTCCCTTGTACAGGCACAGGGGAAACAGCAGCCCAAAGCTCAGCCCAATGGCCACAGGGCCTGCGGTGACCTCACTGCACAGCAGGGCCATCCAGGAGGCCCCGCCTGCAATCAGGCAGAAAAAGCGGCTGCGCTTTTTTTCCACAGCGTAAGTCCCTAAGAGAAACAGGGTGGCCATTGTAAGAAAGGCAGACAGAAGATCCGCATTTCCAATGGTACCCATATATTCTCCGCTGTATTTCAGGCTGCGATCATGAAAGCGCAGATCTTCAGGAAAGAGATGCAGCGGATTAAGCTGAAAAAACTGAAGGCAGACAATGACAAATGTAACAATTCCCGTGATTCCTAGGCCGATTTTCTGCTCCTTCCCCATTTCTCCCCACAGGGCCATGGCGCAGAACAGGAGCATATACACAGCCAGGGTCAAAAAGCCCTCATTGCGCCGGTTTCCCCACCACACCAGTTCCGTGTACTGGGAATTCAGGGCAGACAACAGGGCCATAACCAGAAAGGCACCTGCAAACAGGAAGGGAAGCCACTCCATTTTTGTGAGCCTGGGTCTGCGCCGCAGCGCCGGGATGCATCCCAGCAGGAAGATTCCCGAGGCTCCCAGAAAGAGGATATGCTTGGGGCCTACAATGCTTCGATAGCCCGTGGCGGGAACCCACAGAATAAAAACCGTAGTAAAAAACAGGAGCCAAAGGCTCGCCCACTTCTGCGGGCTCCACCAGTTCCGGATCAAAGGGGCAGCTCCTCGATGGTTCCCCGGCAGACCACCGTTGCAGGGCCGGTCAAAAGCAGCTGTGTGATCCTGCCCTCTTCACAGGTCACATCCACCTGCAAGGTACCGCCGGGATTTTCCACCAGAACCGGGCCCGGAGAAACCTGTCCGGTTACGGTGAGATAGGCCGCCAGAGAGCCGGTTCCCGTGCCGCAGGCCAGAGTGAAGTCCTCCACCCCACGTTCAAAGGTGCGGACCACCACATGGTTGGGACCCAAAAAGTCGTAAAGGTTGGCATTTGCCCCCTTGGGATAGGCACTATCGTAGCGCAGGGCACGGCCCATGGGACGAAGCTCTTCCATGGTCTTATCCTGCAATCCCGGCACATGGAGCAGGCCATGGGGAACACCGGGATTTCCCAGCTCCGCGTAGCCCGTCAGGCCCAACGCCGTAGGCCGCCGGGGATCCAGCACCGAAGGAAGATTCAGATGGACCTGATAGGTTTCCCGATCCAATCTGGTTCCTGTCACCAGTCCGGCAGTGGTCTCCACCTTCTGGGTCTGCCCTGCCAGTCCCATTTCATATCCATAGCGGCAGATACACCTTGCTCCATTGCCGCACATCTCGCCCACAGACCCATCGGCGTTATAAAAGCGCATTTGATAGTCTCCGCCTGCCCGGGCAGGCTCCACTGCCATGAGGCCGTCCGCTCCAACAGACAGACGGCGGCGGCACAGTGCTTTCGCAATACGGCTGAGCCGCTCCGAATCTGCCCAAAGACTTCGATTGTCCAAAATGATAAAGTCATTTCCCGCTCCGGTCATTTTCCAGAACTCCATGGCCATCTCCTCCTATACACTTCAGATTCTAAGGGTATTTTATCAGGTTCCTTCCCGTTTGTATAGGGTCAATCCTGCCATATGGAGGGCAGAATCTGCCTTCTGCCGGGATTGACTTTCCCGCCGTCTCTTTGATACAATAAACACACGATGCCATGGGCACAGTCTGCCCGCCTGGGGTATCAGTTCCCCCATAAACTGAAATTCACCATAGTAAGGAGCCATTTTATGGACCCTCGCGCTTTATACTACCAAGATTCTCACCAAACCGCCTTTGAGGCCAGGGTGTTAACCTGCACTGAGGAAAAAGGCCGTTATCTTGTCACCCTGGACAATACCGCTTTCTATCCCGAAGGAGGCGGTCAGCCTGCGGACCGGGGCACCTTGGGCGGTGTCAATGTTCTGGATGTACAGGAACAGGAAGGCACCATCATCCACACCTGTGATGGGCCTTTGCAGCCTGAGAAGGTGGTGGAAGGCCATATTCAGTGGGAGCGCCGGTTTGATTTCATGCAGCAGCACTCCGGCGAACATATTCTCTCCGGCCTGATTCACGCCGCCTATGGGTTTCACAATGTGGGCTTTCACATGGGGGCAGACACCGTGACCATCGACTTTGACGGCATGATCCCCCAGGAGGACATCCCCGCCCTGGAGGCCAAGGTCAACGAAGCCATCTGGAAGAACTTCCCGGTAAAAACCTGGTTTGCGACGGAAGAGGAATTGTCCCGTCTTCCCTATCGCAGCAAAAAGCCGCTGTCCGGCGTGGTTCGTCTGGTGGAGTTCCCCGGCTATGACCTGTGCGCCTGCTGCGGCACCCATGTGGACAACACCGGTGAAATCGGTCTTTTAAAAATCCTCTCCCGTGTAAAATTCCATCAGGGTGTCCGCATGGAAATGGTCTGCGGCGGCAGAGCTTTGCGCTATCTGTCCCAGGTATTGGAGCAAAACCGCATGGTCTGCCAGACCTTCTCTGCCAAGCCTCTGGAAACCGGAGCCGCCGCAAAGAAGGCACAGGAGGACATGGAAACCCTGAAATATCGGGTTGGAGCCCTGGAAAATCAGATTTTTGACACCATTGCCGAAGCCCATCAGGGAGCCCATAATCTGGTGCTGTTTGAAGATTCCGTTTCTCCGGACGGTCTGCGCCGACTGGCAGACAAGCTGGGGGCATCCACCACCGGCTTCTGCTTTGTCCTGTCCGGAAATGACGAGGAGGGCTACCGCTTTGCCGCCAACAGCAAGGAGCAGGATCTTCGTTCCCTGGCAAAGGAAATGAATCGCACCCTTCACGCCCGGGGCGGCGGCAAGCCGGAATTCATTCAGGGCAGCATTCCCGCCACAAAAGAATCCATTGAAGCCTTTCTGGCCTCGCTTCCTGCCATGTAACGCAGCCCTTATAAGAGAACACTCTGTCTATATACTATCTCTAAAACCACACAAAAATGCCGGACTTCTCTTGAAATCCGGCATTTTTATTATGGTTCGGTAATTTCAATGGTGCCGCCGCCAACTACCACATCTTCCTGGTACAAGACTACCGCCTGTCCCTTGGTCAGTGCCCGCTGGGGCTCCCGGAAGGTGATGCGGACCCTGCCGTCCGAAAGAACAGTGGCTGTGGCAGGCTGCTCCGGGTGGTGATACCTTGCCCGGGCCAGAACCTCCACAGGGTTTTGGGGCGCTTCAAAGGCGATCCAGTTGAAGTCCTTTGCAATGACGGTTCTCTCAAACAGCTGGTCGTTGTCCGCCAGAACCACGGTGTTGTCCTCCGGGCGGATCTCCTTCACATACAAAGGTCGTCCCCCGGAAACGCCCAGGCCCCGGCGCTGTCCCACCGTATAGTGAATAATGCCGTTGTGGGTTCCCAGAACCTTCCCGTTGACATCCACAAAGTTCCCTTTGGGATACTCTTTTCCGGTCCTGCGGCAGATAAATCCCGCATAATCCCCATCCGGTACGAAACAGATATCCTGACTGTCCCGTTTGTGGGCATTTACAAAGCCCTGCTCCTGCGCAATGGCCCGAACCTCCTCCTTGCGGAGGCCGCCCAGGGGGAACTGGGTATGGGCCAGCTGATCCTGGGTCATGGCATAGAGCACATAGCTCTGATCCTTCTGAGGATCCGGGCCTTTCAGCAGGAGCCATCGTCCATTTTCTCCCTGCATGATCCGGGCGTAGTGTCCCGTTACCACATAGTTGAGCCCCAGTTCCTTGGCTCTGCGGTACATCCGGTCAAATTTCAGATACCGATTGCAGTCAATGCACGGGTTTGGGGTGGCACCTTCCTCATAGGCCCCTACAAAGCGATCCATGACCTGCTTTGCAAAATCGTCTTTAAAGTTGAACACATAATAAGGAATGCCCAGCCTGGTGGCCACCATCCGGGCGTCCTCCACATCCTCCAAAGAGCAGCAGCTTTTTTCCTGAGAGATGCTGCTGTCATGCAGGCGCATGGTTGCGCCGGTACAGCGGTAGCCCTGCTGCTTCATGAGATAGGCCGCCACGGCACTGTCTACTCCGCCGCTCATGGCAATGAGGGCGGTCTTTTCATCTATGACCATAAGTTATTCCTCCGTCTTGGTTCACTCTGCTAAAATCGCCCAGCGCATTTTGGTGGATTTGGCCCGGGGATTTCTCACACATTCTTCCGGTGTGGGCCGAATCACATCCCGGGCCACTTCCTTATAAACGCCCGCCCGGCAAAGCTCCTTAAAGGACTTTTTCACCAGACGGTCTTCCCCGGAATGGAAGGTCAACACAGCCACCCGGCCGCCGGGGGCCAGCACCTGAGGAAGCTTCTCCAAAAATGCATACAACACCTCGAATTCGCTGTTGACATCAATTCTCAGGGCCTGAAATGTCCGCTGGCAGGATTTTTTCACTGCTTCTTTCTGCTCCTTCTTAGGCAGAAATGCCAGGGCCTGCTCCACCACGGAACGCATCTGGCTGGTGGTCTCAATGGATTTTCCCTCCCTGCGCCATGCCATAACCACATCGGCAATCTGCGCGGCATAGGGTTCGTCGGAATTTTCGATGAGCATTCCCTCCAGCTCCTCCCGATTCAGCTCTGCCAGCCGCTGGGCGGCTGTGACGCCGGACTGAGGGTTCAGCCGCAAGTCCAGAGGGCCTTCCACCTTATAGGAAAATCCCCGCTCCGGGTTATCGATCTGCATGGAGGACACTCCCAGATCTGCCAGAATGAAGTCCAGCTTTCGGCCTGTATCCCGAACCACCTGGTCAATGTCTGCAAAGTTCTGAAGCCGCACTGTAAGGATTTCTTCCCCATAGCCCAGATCCTGAAGCCGTTTTTTTGTTTTCTGAGACTCGATGGGGTCCACATCCAGACCATAGATATGGCCCTGGCCCTGCAGCTGTTCCAGCATTTTCCTTGTATGGCCGCCATAACCCAGCGTGGCATCCAGTCCCACCTGACCGGGTTTGATCTGCAAAAAATCCAAAATTTCCTGCACCATAATGGAAATATGCATTCCCGCCGGAGTATTTCCCCGGGAAATCACTTTATCAATGGTCTCCTGATATTTTTCAGGATTCAGCTCTTTATATTTTTCCTCAAATCGTCTGGGATGGGTACCAGAATACCGAACCCGCCGCTTATGCTGCTGTTCCATGGCTTCTCCTTCCGGGCAACGGTAAGCCCACGTTTTTTCCCATTATAGCATACCCAAAAACAAAAAAACAGAGGGTATTGCCCTGCCCAAACAACATTCCATCTGCGATCCGTGACCTGGTCACAGAAAACCCCTTTCTATTGCTCCATAATATGCGTATTCTGTATCGTTCAAAGCAAATCTGGGAGGAATTCTACATGGAACCGACAAAACGAAAAAAGCGGAAAGCAGTTGTAAGTGAAACAGACTGTGTGGCCTGCGGCTGCTGCGTAAAAGTCTGCCGCCTGTCTGCCATTCGGATCGTGAAGGGCATCACTGCCAGGATCAACGCAGACCAATGCGTCGGCTGCGGCCTGTGCGCCAAAGAATGCCCGGCCTCTGTTATCACCATCCGGGAGGTGTGCCTGTGAAAAAGCGATGGTATGATTATTTATGGATTGCATCCCTGGCCTATCTGATTCTGGGCTTTTTCAATATTCTGTTCGCCTGGCTGGGGCTTCTGTGCTTTTTCATTCCCCTGGTGTTGTCTCTGGTAAAAGGAACCAAGAGCTACTGCAACCGCTATTGCGGCAGAGGACAGCTGTTTTCTCTGCTGGGGGGACAATTCGGATTGTCCCGAAAAAAAGATATCCCAAACTGGATGAAGAGCAAGGGGCTCCGCTACGGATTTCTGATTTTCTTTTTTGTGATGTTCTTCCAGATGCTGTGGAATACTGCCCTGGTATTTGCTGGAGCCCATAGCTTAAGGCAGGTTGTAACCCTGCTGTGGACCTTTCGGCTTCCTTGGCATTGGGCCTATCATGGGACCTTGTTCCATCCCGGTGTGGCGCAGTTTGCCTTTGGCTTTTACAGCGTGATGCTGACCTCCACCGTTCTGGGACTGGTAACCATGGTACTGTTCAAACCCCGCAGTTGGTGTGTCTACTGTCCCATGGGCACCATGACCCAGCTGATCTGCAAAGCAAAAAATCACAATACAAAATAGGAGGATGTTACATGAAACGAGTGATTCCTTTTCTTATGTCTATGATGCTTCTGGCCGGCTGCGGCGTCTCCGGGTCAGGCAAGTCCTATCAGAAAATTTCCATGGAGAAGGCCATGGAGGTGATGGAAACAGAGAAAAACTATATCATTTTAGACGTACGCACTGAGGAAGAATACGCACAAGCGCACATTCCCGGTGCCATCTGCGTTCCCAACGAAACCATTAGAGCCACTGAAATCCCAGAGCTTCCCCAAAAAGACCAGCTCATTCTGGTCTACTGCCGCAGCGGCAACCGCAGCAAGCAGGCTGCGCAGAAGCTGGCAAAACTCGGCTATACAAATGTCATGGAATTTGGGGGGATTCTGGACTGGCCCGGCGAAACCGTGTCGGAAAACAGTTAATCACAAGCCAAAAGAGAACCGAAGCGCAAAATTGCCCTTCGGTTCTCTTTTCCAATTAAGCCCGGCTAAAAACAGTGATTGAGGCCCATGTTCACCAAAAACCACCCCATCTGTCAGATAGTGTATCATACCGTCTGACAGATGGGGTGGTGTTCAAAATAAGACAGGCTCCCTTTGGGAACGCTCTAAAACTTACGGCAGGTCGATCACCTTCGTGCCGGAAACTTCCGCAGAGGACTGCTTCAGGATACCAAAAACACCTAAAGCGGCAAACAGGAGACCCAGACCGATATTGGCAAAGACTTGACGACGATATTCGGCTTCCTGCTGAATCACATCAAAGAGGAAGGCAGGAATGTCGCCATATGTCATGTTAAACGCTTCCCCATCGTTGATCAGCTCTACCACAGTAAAGGCCTCCGCAAGGAAGGTACCCAGGACGACACCGAGAATGACAACCAGGCCCAGGATGATGGGCTTAGCCTTTCCACGCTTGCCTTTCAGGAGCGTATATCCCCATTCTGCCAGGAACCCGATCAGCAGACCTACCACGGATGCCACATATCCAATGCGCAATACCAGCGCCCACACGATAGCTCCCAGAATGGCACCCAGAACTGCGCCTATAATACCGCTTGCATAGGAACCGGTGTCCTGCTGTTTGCGGGTTTCTTCGTCAGCTGCAATGTCACGCTTCATTTTCTCGCCGCAGCTCTGATGGACATAGTAAGCAGTTCTATTTATCAATTTCCAGCAGCCGCTGGAGATCTCACAGCCACACTCCGGGCAGATGTTCATTTTTGTGGCACCGAAATGATCCAAAAGAGGGAAAAACCAGTCCGTAAAGGCAGAAACCTTTTTCATTGTCCCAATGGTATCTTGGAAAGTAATTACCATGTGTTTGTCCAGAAACTCCACATTCTGGATGCGGTACTCTTTTTTTCTGGCGCTGTCCTGCAACATATTTTTCAGCGATTCCAGACACTGCGGATCGGAAACAGTGGTTGCAATGTCGATGCATTTATACCCGTTTCCCTCGTAAAGCGTTGCGGCATATCCCCGGATCTGTCCGTAGGCAATGCCATGGTTCACCTGCATTCCGTGCGCCAATGCAAGTTTCTTTAAGCCTGAGCTAATCATGATAAACCCTTCTCTCTATTTTCGCTAACTAGTAACACAGACGGAGTATATCAAAAATTTTTTCATGTTGCAATATCTTTTCAAAAGGTATTATGCACAAAAAAAGGCTGTTCTGCTTATGCAGAACAGCCAATGCATCGGGCACGATGCCGGGAAACTCCCCGAAAAGAGGAAGAACATGAAACTATGAGAGAAAATTATTCCAGGAACTTTGCGGGATCTACAAATTCATCGTTACAGGTAACGCTGAAATGGACGTGGGGATCCAGCGACTTTTCACACAGCGCTGTGGTCCCCACAACCCCAATGGTGTCGCCGCACGTTACACTGTCACCGGCCTTCACAGACGGGTTCTCTTCCAGACTGGCGTAGGTGGTCTGGTATCCGCCCACATGGCGAAGGACTACTGTGGTACCCATGAGGTCATCTTTGTAGACGGTGTAGACCTCTCCGTCAGCGGCGGCCCTGACCTCGGTTCCGGCAGCTGCCGCAAGGTCAACACCGTTGTGAACCCGCCAGTCCTTCGTGGTTTCGTTGAAGGTCAGCTTGTCCATGGCATACACGGCCACGGCTTCGCCCTCTACAGGCCACATGGTTTTTTGAGGCTTTTCGGGCTCTGTGGGAGCGGTGGAGGGAGTGGTTTCTTTTTGGGCAATGGTGGGGCCGGTGCCAATGGCGGGAACCAGCGGGTCCCCGTTCTGGGTCAGCCCCGCAGGTGTGGTGGGGACGGTTGAGATGGTGGTTTCCTCTGTGACAGGGGTTTTGTTGGAAGAGCGGTAGTATACATAGCCGGAGATCCCGATGGCACAGGCACACAGGATCAGGGCTATGTAGTAGCCCTTGGCCTTGAGTCCCTGCCAGAGACTCTTGTTTTCCTTGTCGTTGTTCATTTGTTAAGCACCTCCGAACATCAGTATGCCCCGTAATTGTGGGAAATAAACCCAATGTTTATGATATTTTCCATCTTGCGGGAAAGAACGCTTTGCGGTAAGATAGAGAAAATGTATCATAGAGAGTTGAGGAATTGCGTTATGCTGTTTGACACCCATGCCCATCTGGACGACAACCGTTTCGAGGACGATCGGCAATCGCTTTTAAAAAGACTGCCGGAGCAGGGAATCGGCCTGCTGATGAATCCCGGCTGCGACCTTCGCTCCTCCCAGGCGGCCTGTCGGCTGGCAGAGGAACATGACTGGATTTATACCGCAGTAGGCTCCCATCCCGATGCAGCGGATGACATTGGAGATGAGGTGCTGGAAGCCTATAGACAAATGGCCCGGGAAAATCCGAAAGTGAAGGCCATCGGAGAAATCGGTCTGGACTATCACTATGAAGATGTTCCCAGACAGCAGCAGATGGTGTGCTTCCGCAAACAGATGGAGTTGGCCCGGGAGCTGGATTTGCCTGTCATCCTCCATGAACGGGAGGCCCATGAGGATGCCCTGGCGATCCTAAAGGAGTTTCCTCAGGTAACAGGTGTGTTTCACTGCTATTCCGGCTCTGCGGAAATGGCAAAATATCTGGTTTCTAAGGGCTGGTATATTGGGTTTACCGGAGTGATTACCTTTAAAAATGCCAGAAAACTGGTGGAAACCGCCATGACCATTCCCATGGATCGCATGGTGATCGAGACCGACTGCCCCTACATGGCGCCGGAGCCATACAGAGGCCGCCGCAATGACCCCGGCTACCTTTACCGCATGGCAGAAAAGCTGGCAGAGCTTCGGGGCGTTTCCCCGGAACGGATGCAGGAAATCACCATGGAAAACGGAAAACGGCTGTACAGAATCTAAGGAGGCTCTATGCTCAACAAAAATCAGGTTTATACCGCAACAATCACGGACTATACCTCTCAGGGCCAGGGCGTGGCCCATGTGGAAGGGTGCGCCGTGTTTATTCCCTATGCCATTTACGGAGAGGTCTGTGAAATCAGACTGACCAAGGTGGCCAAGACCTGGGCCGCCGGAAAAATCGAAAAGATTTTACAGGTGTCCCCTCACCGGGTCAATCGGGCCTGCCCTCTGGGCAAGCGCTGCGGCGGCTGTGCTTTTCAGCATATGGATTATGAAGAGGAATGTCGGCTGAAATCAGAGCGGATTCGTGGGGCATTGAACCGAATCGGCGGCCAGAATTTGGATCAAGTGCCCCTTCTGCCTGCTCCCAGCACCGCCTGCTATCGAAATAAGGCCCAGTATGCCGTTGGGATGCACAAAACCAAGGTAGTGGCGGGCTTTTATCAGGAGGGAAGTCACGATGTGGTGGTCAGTAACCGCTGTCTCATTCTGCCGCCGGAAATGGATCTGGTGCGGGATGCGGTGACGGACTATATGAATCAGTACCGGGTCAGTGCCTACAATGAACAGACCCACAAGGGCCTGGTTCGCCACATTTATGTGCGAAAAGGCTGGATTTCCGGTCAGATTCTGGTGTGTCTGGTGATCAATGGCAACCGTCTTTCCAAACCTCAGCCTCTCATTGAACGCCTGCAAAAGATCCCGGGGTTTGCCACACTGGTTCTGTCGGTAAATAAAAAGCCCGGCAATTCCATTTTAGGTGATACCTTTCACACCCTCTACGGCCCCGGTTGGATCGAAGATACGCTGTGCGGCATGACCTTCCGGCTGTCCCCCCGGTCTTTTTATCAGGTGAACCATCCGCAGGCGGAAAAACTCTATGAAATGGCCATCGGCCAGGCAGAGATTCAGAAAACTGACACAGTGCTGGATTTGTACTGCGGCGTGGGCACCATCACTTTGGCCATGGCCAAAGCGGCCGGCAAAGTGATTGGTGTGGAGCTGGAGCCCCAGGCCGTGGAGGACGCCAGAGACAACGCCATGCGAAACGGTGTAGACAATGTGGAATTTTTCTGTGCAGACGCAGGAACTGCCGCACTGGAGCTGCAAGCCAGAGGCCTCACCCCGGATGTAGTGGTGGTGGACCCGCCCAGAAAGGGACTGAGTCAGGATGTCATAGACTCTGTGGATAAAATGAACCCCAGAAAGCTGGTCTATGTGTCATGTGACCCTGCCACTTTGGCCAGAGACGTGGCCCTGCTCAAGGAAAAAGGCTTTGTCCTGCGCACGGCGCAGGCGGCAGATTTGTTCCCCAGAACCGCCCATGTGGAAACAATCGTATTATTATCCAAATAACCAAAGGTACTGCAAGATGGGATCTCGTAAATAAGAAAATGAAACAGCATGGATCTGTTGCGGAATGCAGGCCCTTACCGAAGTTAAAAAACGCCGCCAAAATCGAGAAATATCCCGATTTTGGCGGCGTTGATATTAGGCTGTCTTTTGAAAAAACAATCCTGCGGCAGTCCTATTTTTCAGTGATTAGAAATGAATGTCCTCACCGTAATATGCTGCGAGATAAAGCTTCTTCATCTCTTCCACAGAGATTTCTCTGGGGTTGGTGCTGGTACAAGGATCCGCTACTGCGGTCTTTGCCATCTCATCTACCTTGGACATGAAATCGTTTTCTTCGATTCCAAACTCCTTCAGAGAGGCAGACATGTTCATAGCCTTTCTCATGTCCTTAATCAGCTGAACCAGAGCGTCCACCAGCTCCTGCTGGGTGCTGCCTTCCAGGCCTACACGCTGTGCAATCTCTGCATATCTTTCCCCGGCAGTCTTGGAATTGAACGCCACGGTGTTGGGCAGATAGATTGCGTTGGCAAGACCGTGAGGCACCTTGAGGATTGCACCGGACTTGTGAGCCATGGAGTGGGCAATGCCCAGAATTGCATTGGAAAATGCCATACCGGCCAAGTTCTGGGCCAGATGCATGTTCTTTCTTGCCTCCATGTTTCCGTTATAGGATGCTACCAAGTTCTTGCAGATCATCTCAAGAGAACGCATGGCCAGAGCATCGGTGAAGGGATTGGCGGCATTGGACACATAGGCCTCAAGCGCATGAGTCAGTGCATCCATACCGGTGTTGGCAACCAGATTCTTGGGCATGGACTCCACCAGAGTCGTGTCCAGAATGGCAACATCCGGGGTGATGTTGTAGTCTGCAATGGGGTACTTGATCCCGGTTTCGTTGTCGGTGATAACGGAGAAAGAGGTCACCTCAGTAGCAGTACCGCTGGTGGTGGAAATTGCGATAAAGCGGGCCTTATTTCTCAGCTCGGGGAGGTTGAAGGGCTTTGCAGCTTCTTCAAAAGTGAAGTCGGGATGCTCATAGAAGATCCACATGGCCTTTGCGGCATCAATGGGAGAACCACCGCCGATACCGATAATCAGGTCGGGCTGGAACTCGTTCATGCGGCGGACGCCTTCCCGAACAGTTGCTACGGAAGGATCCTGCTCAACACCGGAGAAGGTAGCAGACTCGATGTTTGCTTTCTTCAGGTGCTCCTGGATTTTAGCGATGACACCGTCGGATTCCAGTCTGTGGGAACCGTAAACAATAAATGCCTTGGAGCCCTTCACAGACTCCAGATGCTCCATCGCATTGTCGCCGAAATACAGATCTCTGGGAATTGTAAATCTTTGCATTTTATTGCCTCCTATTCAAAATATCGAAATGGTTTTGATGGTTTTTTGTTGAACCATCGCCTGACAGTTCACAGTTTACCCCATTTATATTTTTTTGTAAAGAAGGCACTTTTTAGGTGGATAGTCACCTTTTGGTAAGAATTAGTCCTTTTCTGCCAAGGATTCTTTATATTCTTTCACATACTTTTTTCCCCATTTGTCCATGGCTTCCATAATGGGAATCAGCTCCAGACCGGTTTCGGTGAGCTCATATTCCACTGTCGGGGGGACGGAGGGGTAGACCGTGCGGGAGACAATGCCGTACTTTTCCAGCTCCTTGAGCTGCTGGGTCAGCATTTTCTGTGTGATGGACGGAATCAGCCTCCGAAACTCGTTGTATCGGATGATGCCATGCAGATGCAGGTTCCAGATAATAAGGGCTTTCCATTTTCCACTCAATATTTCCAAGGTAAGCTCAATTTCACATTGATAATTGGAGCAGCTGATTTTGTGTTCTCGTGAATCTGGCATTGAATTCTCACTCCCGGTGTATTTTATTACAGTCATTATAAGCTTCCACACACAAAAAATCAACTTTTAACACCAAAAATCTATGTGTTGATCCCAAATAAACGCAAGCGCCGCCGTACAGAGAAATTCCGGGATGACGGGGAAAATGTTCTGTAACGTTGAAAAAGTGATTTACAAACAGATAAACAACAGGTATAATGTTCCCGGGAATGAAGTTCTCCCATGGGAAACCGAAACCGCTTAGTTAGCTGATGACTTCTGTGATTTTAGTATTGCAGAAAGCGTCAGCTTTTTTGCGCCAAAAGGAGAGAAATATATGTTAACATCACTGGCACTGATTTTTCTGGTAGGTCTTGCTATGGCGGCGATCTGCCAAAAACTGAAGCTTCCACGCATCATCGGCATGCTGGCAACCGGCATTGTCCTGGGACCGTATGTTCTGGATTTTCTGGACCCATCCATTTTGTCCATTTCTTCGGAACTGCGTCAGATGGCCTTACTCATCATCCTGCTGAAAGCAGGTCTTTCTTTGAATCTATCCGATCTGAAAAAAGTGGGGCGGCCTGCTGTCATGATGTCATGTATTCCGGCCTGCTTTGAGATTCTGGCGTTTTTCCTGCTGGCTCCCTATATTTTGGGCATTACCAGGATGGAAGCCGCACTTATGGGTGCGGTCCTGGGGGCGGTGTCTCCCGCAGTTGTGGTTCCCAGAATGGTACAGCTCATGGACACCAAATACGGGACACAGAAAAGCATACCCCAGATGATTATGGCAGCGGCCTCCTGTGATGATATTTTTGTCATTGTCCTGTTCTCAACCTTTGTGGGAATGGCACAAGGAGAAAGCGCTCATTTTATGGATTTTGCCAATATTCCCATTTCTATTGTCCTGGGCATTGCGCTGGGTGCAGTGGCTGGATATTTCCTGAGCCTGTTCTTTGAAACGGCATATACACACGGGCGCTGCATTCGCAACAGTATGAAGGTCATGATTGTGCTTGGGATTTCCTTCCTGCTTATGGCCATTGAAGACTGGTCAAAGAATGTGGTTTCCGTTTCCGGCCTGCTGGCAGTGGTCAGCATGGCATGTGTCATCAAAATGAAAAGTGTTGCGTTTGTATGGAAACGACTTTCTGAAAAGTTCGGAAAATTATGGATTGCCACAGAAGTCATATTGTTTGTGCTGGTAGGTGCAGCGGTTGACATTCGTTATACCCTAGGCGCCGGAATTGCCGCCGTTGTGATGATTCTGATTGCACTGATGTTTCGGGCCTTCGGTGTATTTCTCTGTCTGCTGGGTACGCCGCTGAATGGAAAGGAACGACTGTTTTGCGTGATTGCCTATTTGCCAAAAGCCACGGTGCAGGCTGCCATCGGTTCGGTCCCCTTGACTCTGGGCTTGCCCTGCGGACAGATCGTTCTGTCGGTAGCAGTACTGGCCATTCTGATCACAGCACCTCTGGGAGCATTGGGAATGGATTTGACCTATGATAAGCTGCTGGAAAAGGAACGCAATGCCATGGACACAAACAAAAATGCGGAATAGGGTTTTCTGAAAAGCGATAACTTGACTTGATTCCCTGCGTATACCAGGCACGAAGCGGCCGCAAGTATTCCTGCCAAATTGCCGTTTGTTCTCGCTTTTTAGTCGCCTCATAATTCCGCTCCGTTTTTAATTTATGAAAAAATCATGGGTGGCAAGGTTTTTTCCTTGACAACTACGGAAAAATCGTGTATACTGGTGAAGCTGTCAAGGGAATTGCCTTGATACAAGGAGGAAGCCCATGAAACTGGAAGAATTGGGCCTGTCACTGCTCTTTGATTATTACGGAGATCTGCTGACCGAGAAACAGCGGACCTGTTTCGACTTGTACTACAACCAAGACCTGTCCCTGAGCGAAATCGCTCAGGAAGCCGGGATCAGCCGCCAGGGAGTGCACGACTCTCTGAGCCGGGCGGAGGCCGCCTTGAGAACCATGGAAGCAAAAACCGGAGCGGCCGCCCGGGACACTCAGTGCCGCCAGGCCATGAATCGGATTCGACTGGCAGCCAGAAAGCTATTGGAGCATCCCGACCCCCAGGCCAACGCACTGGCCCTGGAGATTCTGGAAGCTGCCGACACCATGAAGGAGTAAGCAATGGCGTTTGAAGGCTTAACTGAAAAATTATCCGCCACCTTCAAAAAGCTCCGCGGCAAAGGCCGCCTCAAAGAGGCTGATGTGAAGGAGGCCATGCGTGAAATCCGTCTTGCCCTTTTGGAAGCGGACGTCAGCTACAAGGTTGTGAAGGATTTCACCAAATCTGTGACAGAACGCTGTATCGGCGTGGATGTCCTGGAGTCTTTGACTCCTGCCCAGATGATCGTGAAGATCGTCAATGAAGAGCTGACCCGTCTCATGGGCAGCGAAACCCAACATATTACTATCAATCCCAAAGGCCCCACGGTTGTGATGCTGGTGGGTCTGCAAGGTGCCGGTAAAACCACCAACGGCTCCAAGCTGGCAGGCCTTATGAAAAAGCAGGGCAAAAACCCTCTGCTGGTCGCCTGCGATATCTACCGTCCTGCGGCCATCCGCCAGCTGGAGGTCTGCGGCGAAAAGCTGAATCTGCCTGTGTTCCAGATGGGGCAGACCAATCCCGTGGACATTGCGAAAGCCGCTGTGCAGCACGCCATCCGTCACGGCAACGACATGGTCTTTCTGGATACTGCCGGTCGTCTCCATGTGGATGAAAAGCTGATGGAAGAGCTGAAAGCCGTCAAGGCCGCCGTAAATCCCCAGGAAATCATGCTGGTGGTGGATGCCATGACCGGTCAGGACGCCGTCAATGCCGCCCAGAGTTTTAATGAGTGGCTCAATATCGACTCTGTTATGCTGACCAAGCTGGACGGCGATGCCAGAGGCGGTGCGGCCCTGTCTGTCCGGGCCACCACAGGAAAGCCCATCAAATTTGTGGGTATGGGCGAAAAGCTCAGTGATATTGAGGCCTTCCACCCCGACCGTATGGCCTCCCGTATTCTGGGCATGGGCGATGTGCTCAGCCTCATTGAAAAGGCAGAGAAGGCCTTCGATGCCAAGAAAGCCGCCGAGCTGGAGGAACGGCTGAAATCCAATAAGTTCACTCTTCAGGATTTCTACGACCAGCTGGTGCAGCTCAAATCCATGGGTTCCATGCAGGATCTTTTAGCCCAGCTTCCCGGCGCGGGCAATATGAAGGATCTGAAAGTGGACGAAAAAGCCATGACCAGAACCGAAGCCATCATCCTGTCCATGACCCCTAAGGAACGGGACAACCCCTCTATCATCAACTCCAGCCGCCGCCAGCGAATTGCCAAAGGTGCCGGTGTCCAGATTCAGGATGTCAACCGTCTTTTAAAGCAGTTTGAGTCCATGCGGGCCATGGTAAAGCAGTTCTCCGGCCCCGGTGCCGGCAAAAAGATGAAGCGTCTGGGCCGCCTGAAAGGCATGGGCGGATTTCCCGGCATGTAATTCGTTCGTAACAAGCCCCTATATGGGCTTTACGATATAAATTTTTTATATTATATTTGGAGGTGAAACCCCATGGTTAAGATCAGACTGAGAAGAATGGGTGCAAAGAAGGCTCCTTTCTACCGTATTGTTGTTGCTGATGCCCGCTCCCCCCGTGACGGCCGTTGCATCGAGGAAATCGGCACCTACAACCCCCTGACCCAGCCCGCCGTTGTCAATGTGGACTGCGAGAAGGCTAAGACCTGGATCAAGAACGGCGCTCAGCCCACCGATACCGTCCGCGGCCTGCTCAAGAAGGCTGGCGTACTGTAATTTCCTGAAGGAGTGTTCGTCATGAAGGACCTTTTGCTGTATATAGCAAAGAACCTTGTCGATAACCCCGATGCAGTTCGTGTTACCCAGACCGAGGATGAAGAAGGCACCATCCTGGAGCTCCATGTGGCTTCCGAGGATATGGGCAAGGTCATCGGCCGTCAGGGCCGGATCGCGAAGGAAATCCGGACCATCATGAAATCTGTTGCCCAGCGCAACGGTCAGAGGGTCACTGTGGATATTGTCGATTAAAAATACTGTCTCCACGGCCTATTTAGGCCCCACGGAATCAGCAGTAGGATACGGTGCAGCCCGCTGGGCTGCACCGTTTTTCTTTCTTTGCACCCATGGGCCGAATCTTCCTTTTATCAGAGTTGATACCGAAAATCCCCATGTTTATAAGGCAGATTGTACTTTAAACAAGCAAAAAACTATTGTATTTTCCGTTCAATATGTTATAATGAACGCAGCGGCAGTCAGATATTGTCCGTGGATGCATCACCCACTTTTAACAGCAGTGAAATCCTTATTCCCAAACAGAAAGAGAGTGTATGTCTATGAAAACCAAATACAGTGGCACCCAAACCGAAAAGAATCTGGAGGCTGCCTTTGCCGGCGAATCTCAGGCCCGCAACAAATACACCTATTTCGCATCCAAAGCAAAAAAAGAAGGCTATGAGCAAATTGCCGCACTGTTCCTGAAAACGGCAGACAATGAGAAAGAGCATGCAAAGCTCTGGTTTAAGGAACTGAACGGCATTGGGGATACCGCTTCCAATCTGAAGCAGGCCGCAGATGGTGAAAACTACGAGTGGACCGATATGTATTCCGAGTTTGCCAAGACCGCAGAAGAAGAAGGCTTCCCCGAGCTTGCTGCCAGGTTCCGCATGGTTGCAGCAATCGAAAAGGAACATGAAGAACGCTATCGTGCGCTGCTCCACAATGTGGAAACCGCACAGGTTTTTGAAAAGAGCGAAGTAAAGGTCTGGGAGTGCAGAAACTGCGGACACATCATGGTGGGCACAAAGGCTCCGGAAATTTGCCCCGTGTGCAATCATCCCCAGAGCTATTTTGAAGTACACAGCACAAATTATTGATTGATCCAACATAGCAATTAGGGGGGCAGCTCTGCTGTCCCCCTTACATATTGGGTATTTTTCTGTTTTTTAAGGCTCTCCCGGGCATCTGTGCGCATTTCTATCCCAAGCCGTCCCCAATGCCCGTTACTATTTTTTACTCCACAGCGTCCCTTTTACGATACCAACGTCCCGGCTCCATGGCCTCTCCTTTTTCAAAAAGCAGCTCACTGACGGTAACAAACCGATATCCCTCTTTTCCCAGTTCATCCATGACCTCCAGCGCTGCATCCACAGAACTTTGTGACATATCATGCATCAATATGATGTCCCCGTCTTCTATTTCTGTCAACAGGTTGTTCTTCACCTGTTGACAATCGTGGGTTGCCCAGTCTCGCGGATCTACAGACCAATGAATCAGAGAAAGTCCCTTTTCCTGGGCCACCTGCCGCAGAAGCTCGCTGTCCTCACCTCCGGGAGGCCGCAGGAGTTTGACTCGTTTTCCGGTAAGTTCATACAGAAACTCCTGTGTTTTGTCCAATTCCGTCTCTAATGTTTCTCTGGACATTTGAATCATGGAGTTGTGGCTGTAGCCATGCAGCCCCACTTCGTGACCCGCTTCCAAAATTTCAGCCGGTAACTCCGGGTATAGCTCCATCCGATAGCCGCATAAAAAGAAGGTCGCCTTGGCCTCCCGCTCCTGTAACCCCTCCAAAAGCTGTCTGGTGAACCGGCCGGAGGGGCCATCGTCAAAGGTGAATGCCACTTTTTTATCCACAGCCCCTGTGGAAACTGTGGACAACCCACCAATTATGCACAGGCTAACGAGTAACCGAAGTAAACGTTTCATTGCAATCTCCTTCCGTACTGTCCCTTGACGGGATGGCGAAATTCAGGTAAGATGAAGAAAAGGATGTGATACCATGATCGAAATTCTATGTCCCCTGTGTGGTGCGCCTTTGCATCAGGAAAAGCCAGTGTGGCAATGTCAAAATCGCCATGCCTTTGATGTGGGGCGGCAGGGCCATGTGAATCTTCTCCCCGTGACCCAGAAACATTCCCTCCATCCCGGAGACACCAAAGAGCAGGTAGCCGCCCGGCGCACCTTTTTGGAGGCCGGATATTATGCCCCCATCGCCCATGCAGTCTGTGAAGCTGCAAAAAATCACGGTGTTTCCCATCCGCAGATCCTGGATGTGGGCTGTGGTGAGGGATATTACGGGGCCCAGGTGGCGCAGGCCACACAAGGCTCTCTGGTTGGTCTGGATATTTCCAAGGATGCGGTCCGTCTGGCTGCCGGACGGTACAAAGACAGCACCTGGCTGTGCGGCACCGCCTCTCACCTGCCCTTTCGGGACCACACCTTTCCTGTGGTTCTGAGTATGTTTGCCCTCACCGTTGCCCAGGAATTTCGCCGGGTCTTAACAAAAGACGGCATTTATATTCAGGTTTTGGCCGCAGAAGATCACCTGCTGGGTCTGAAATCTGTGATCTATCCGGAGCTTTTACACCGGGAGAAAGACTCTGTTCCTGAACTTCCGGGCTTTACCCTGGAGGAATCTCGCAGGGTGCGGTTTTCCTTCCGTGCAGAGGGGAGCCAGATTCAGAATCTACTGTCCATGACGCCTCATCTGTTCCGCATCTCCAAGGAAGGGGCGAAGCGCCTGGAGGAGCTGGACGCCCTGGAAGACACCGCCAGTGCCGTGGTGAATGTCTACCGCCCCTCTTGGGAACCATAGCACAAAAGGGTCCTCTTTGTTATGCTTCGAGCATCTGTGTGAATCAGGGATATCTTTCAAAACTACAGGGGTTTTTCTTTACTTTTCCCTGTATTTCTGGTACAATACAGGAAAGTTATGGTGAAAAAGGAGACAATATGCTGGATAAATTGCAAGCGGTGGCAAACCGCTTTGAAGAGCTGTGCGCAAAGTCAGAGCAGCCGGATTTTTACGCCGATCCTGTGAAGGCCGCAAAGCTTCTGAAAGAACGAAACGAGCTGGAGCCCATTGTGGAGGCCTATCAGGCCCTTGTCAATGCCAAAAAAGCCCAGGAAGACGCAAAAGAACTTCTGGTGGGCGAAACCGACCCGGACATGCGGGAGCTGTGTCAGGAACAATTCAAAGAAGCAAAAGAGGAAGAAGCCCGGCTGGAGCAGGAGCTGACGATTTTACTGCTGCCCAAGGACCCCAACGATGACAAAAATGTTATTGTGGAAATCCGCGGCGGTGTCGGCGGCGAGGAAAGCGCCCTGTTCGCCCACAGTCTGTTCCGAATGTATTCCATGTATGCCGCCAGCCGTGGTTGGAACATTGAGCTTCTCAATTACAATGAAACAGAACTTGGCGGCGTGAAGGAAGCGGACTTCCTTATTAACGGCAAGGGCGCCTGGTCCCGGATGAAGTTTGAAAGCGGCGTCCATCGGGTGCAGCGGGTGCCGGAAACCGAATCCGGCGGGCGAGTCCACACCTCCACTGCCACCGTGGCAGTTCTGCCCGAAATGGCAGAGGTGGATGTGGAGATTCGTCCCGAGGACATTGAAATGCAGGTCTATCGGGCCTCCGGTGCCGGCGGTCAGCACGTCAACAAGACCTCTTCTGCCGTCCGCCTGATCCACAAGCCCACAGGCATTGTGGTAGCCTGCCAGGAGGAACGAAGCCAGGTACAGAACCGGGAAAAATGTATGCGGATGCTGGCCTCCAAGCTCTATGAAATCGAGCAGGCCAGAGTCTCCGGGGAGATCACCGGTCTGAGAAAGTCTCAGGTGGGCACCGGTATGCGCAATGAGCGCATCCGCACCTATAACTTTCCTCAGGGCAGAGTCACTGACCATCGAATCGGCCTGACTCTGTATAAAATCGACTCCATTATGGATGGCGGCCTGGACGAGCTTATGGATGCCCTGGCCACAGCCGATCAGGCGGAAAAGCTGAAAAACGCACAGTCTTAGAAACTTATTACAAACAGGGAGCAGACATGGCTCCCTGTTTTTTCACTATGTACAAGGTTTCTTCGCAATATTCTACAACTCCATCTGTTGCTTTCCCAACTAAAATCTGCTATACTGAATTTGTTGGGGATCTCTATGCATTGCCCCAGCGGATGAATTTTTTCATCCATATGCACGATCTCACGATCTTAAAGAAGGATACCATATGAATACCCAAGTATTTTCTGCCTCTGACCCCAAAACGCCGGAGCTGGCGGCGGCCATTGTGCGCCGCGGGGGATTGGTGGCCATTCCCACCGAAACGGTTTACGGTCTGGGTGCCGACGGTCTGAACCCGGAGGCCGTTGCAAAAATTTTTCAGGCCAAAGGCCGCCCCAATGACAACCCGCTGATTCTTCATGTCACCGGCCCAGAGCAGCTTCCTCTGTTCTGCCACAGTATCCCGGAATCTGCGTATCGTCTGGCGGAGCGTTTCTGGCCCGGCCCTCTGACCATGGTTCTACCCGCCCGGGACAATGTTCCCAGGTGCACAACCGCCGGACTTTCTACAGTGGCCATGCGCTGCCCCAAAACCGAGGTCACCAGAAAGATCATTGCCTTGGCCGAGGTTCCCATTGCGGCCCCCTCTGCCAATCTCTCAGGCAAACCCTCTACCACCACCGCAGAGCATGTGCTCCACGACCACAACGGCAATATTGATGCCATTGTAGACGGCGGCCCCTGTGCCGTGGGGGTGGAATCCACCATTGTGGATCTGACGGAGCCACGCCCCCGCCTGCTGCGTCCCGGCGGTATCACCCCGGAGCAGCTTCTGGAGGTGCTAGGAGATCTGGTCATTGATAAGGCGGTAACCGCCCAAATTGACAAGGATGCAGTGGTCAAGGCTCCCGGGATGAAATATCGGCACTATGCCCCCCAGGAACCTGTGGTCATTGTTTCCGGTTCCAGAGAAAAAGCGGCAGCTTATATCCGTCGCCACTTTG
Source organism: Oscillospiraceae bacterium (assembly GCA_020025515.1). Taxonomy (GTDB): domain Bacteria; phylum Bacillota; class Clostridia; order Oscillospirales; family Oscillospiraceae; genus Faecousia. Next base: position 40,782 of record JAHHRZ010000016.1, read on the forward strand.
TACCCGGCGACCGGGTCTTGTGCTTTGAAGAGGAGCTCTCTCTTTATCAGGACTGTAACCCCCTGGCCTATGGCCGGGAAGACGACGTGCAGACCCTTTCCGCAGGCCTGTTTGCAGCCCTGCGGGAGCTGGACGATCCTTCCATTCATCAGGTCTATGCCCGGTGCCCGGTTGGGGGCGGTGTGGCCTATGCCGTGCAGAACCGTCTGAAAAAGGCGGCGGCCTTCCATATCATCGATGCGGAGGCTGAAGCATGATTATCGGAATCACCGGCGGCTCCGGCTGCGGCAAGACAACGGCTCTTATGGCAGTTTCTGACTTAGGGGGACTGGTGCTGGACTGTGACGAAATCTACCATCAGCTTCTGGAAACCTCCCCTGCCCTTCTCGATGCCATCTCCCGGCGGTTTTCCGGCGTGGTAAATGAGGGCAGACTGGATCGGAAGGCCCTGGGAAATATGGTATTTCATGACCCTGAGGCCCTTTTGGATTTGAACCGCATCGCACATGGAGCTGTCCGTGAGGAAGTGCAAAAGAGGCTGTCCTCCTGGGATGGTCCTCTGGCTGCCATTGATGCCATTGCACTGTTTGAAGGGGGACTGAGCGGCCTGTGTCAGAAGACCGTAGCAATTTCAGCGCCGCTGGAAAGCCGGGTCTGCCGCCTCATAGCCCGGGAAGGTATTTCCAGGGACTACGCCCTGGCCCGCATCGGTGCCCAGAAGCCGGATTCCTATTTCCGTGCCCTGTGTGACGATACCCTGGAAAATTTGGGCACCAGGGAAGAATTTTATCAGCAAGCTCTGAATTTATTTCAGAGATACTTACAATATCCCATTGTCTAAGGAAAGTATATTATTTATAGGAGGAATTTCATATGAGCAACGAAACTCTGCGTGAAAATCTGCTGTTTAAGGCAAAGAACGGCTATGACCTCATTACTGAGGCTCAGAAGGCCGAAATGGAAGCTTACTGCAAGGACTACACTGCGTTCATGGACGCTGCCAAGACCGAGCGTGAGGCTGTAACATACGCTGTAGCGGCTGCTGAAAAGGCTGGTTTTAAGCCCATGGTTCCCGGTATGGAGCTGAAGCTCGGTGACCGTGTCTACTGCAACAACCGTGGCAAGAGCATTATGCTGGCCGTCATCGGTGAGAAGAGCCTGGAAGAGGGCGCCAACATCACCGCTGCCCACATCGACAGCCCCCGTATGGATGTGAAGCCCAATCCCCTGTATGAGGATTCTGAGATTGCTTACCTCAAGACCCACTACTACGGCGGCATCAAGAAGTATCAGTGGACCACCATTCCCCTCGCCATCCACGGCGTTGTGTACAAGAAGAACGGTGAGGTCATCACCATCACCATCGGTGAGGACGACTCCGATCCCGTATTCTTCATCTCCGACCTGCTGATTCACCTGTCTGCCGACCAGATGAAGAAGACTCTGGCAGAAGGCATTACCGGCGAGCAGCTGAACTTGATCCTGGGCACCGTTCCCATGGCCGATGATGACGGCGCAGACCGTGTGAAGCTGGCTGCCATGGCCCTGCTGAACGAAAAGTACGGCCTGATTGAGGAGGACTTCCTGTCTGCAGAGCTTACCATTGTACCTGCCGGCAAGTGCCGTGAGGTGGGTCTGGATCGCTCCCTGCTGGCTGCCTACGGCCATGATGACCGTGTCTGCTCCTACGCTGCACTGGCTCCCCTGCTGAAGCTGGGCACCCCCGCTAAGACCGCTGTCTGCGTGCTGGCTGACAAGGAAGAGATTGGCTCCGTTGGTATTTCCGGCATGCAGTCTCAGTGCTTTGAGAACTTCATGGCTGATCTGTGTGCTGCTCAGGGCGCATCCCTGCTGCACTGCTTCGCCAACTCCTTCTGCCTGTCCGCTGATGTAACCAACGCCTTTGACCCCAACTTCCCCGACACCTGCGACAAGCGCAACAATTCCAAGCTGAACTACGGTGTTGGCATCTGCAAGTACACCGGTTCCCGCGGCAAGGGCGGCGCTTCCGATGCTGCCGCAGAGGCCATGGGGTATCTGCGCACCCTGTTCCAGAAGAACAGCGTTGTATGGCAGGCTGCTACTCTGGGCAAGGTTGACCAGGGCGGCGGCGGCACCGTGGCTGCCTACATGGCAAACCGCAACATTGTCACCGTTGACGCAGGCGTTCCCGTTCTGTGCATGCATGCTCCTTACGAGATCGTCAGCAAGTACGACTGCTACATGACCATGAAGGCCATGGACGCTGTCTACACCGGTCTGTAATCCAATTCATTCCCTCCCCGAAAAACCGGGGAGGGAATTTTTTACCTTCTTTCCGATTATAATTTATATTTTTCCACAGGGTATTTCCAAATCTGTTATAAAAACCAAGGTTTGTCAACATTCTTTGCCGTATCTATCGCAAAAAGTTATCCACACCCCCTGTTTATTTCTGTGCCTCTTCAAAACAGCATTTTGTGCCTTGAAAACCAATCCCCATGGCCATGGCTGCGTGGCACTTCTGTGTGTTTGAAAATTGCACAGATTACTATTGTAATTTTTTAGTTTTTCGTGTATAATCTACAGGAGTTCGGGCAATGATTACATTTTATATAAGGAGGCTCCCTATGGATTATCGTAAACTGGCCCTGTTCACAGATTTGGACGGGACCTTGTTTGACAGCAACTGCTGCGTTTCCCCCGAGACGCGGGCTGCTTTGGCTCGCTTTCAAGCAGGCGGTGGACTTTTTGCCATATCCACAGGCCGTGCTCCCTTAAATGCATCGGACCTTTTGCCCGGCATTTCCACCAATACCTGGTCTGTGGTACTCAACGGCGCAGAGGCCTATGACTTTTCCAGCGGCTGCGTGGCGTTCCCCCATGTGATCTCTAAAATCTCCGCAGCACCCTTTATGAGCTGGGTTCTGGAAAAATATCCCGAAATCAATGTGGTGCTTTATACCGAAGGCTCTTTGCTCTTCCTTACCCCTATGGAGCAGGCAGACGATCACTTTGTTCGCACACATCAGCCGGCCGCCTTTGCCAGTCTGGAGCAGACCATGACGCATCCCTGGCTGAAGATCCTGTTTTATGGTCCCAGACCCGTTTTGGAACACCTGGAAGATATTGCCTTGCAGTGGGGGATCTTAGAGGTCGCCGACCGTGTTTATACCTCTATCAACTATCTGGAATTTCTTCCCAAAGGTGTCCACAAGGGCCGCTGCCTCCACGATCTGCGCTCTGTGGAGGAACTGAAGGACAGAACCATTGTGGCCGTGGGAGACTGGTCCAATGATCTGGAGCTTTTGGAGGAAGCTGACATCCCGGCTGCCGTAGAAAATGCGTTGCCGGAAGTAAAGGCAAAAGCAAAAATTCTCCTTCCCTCCAACAATCACCATGCCATCGCCCATCTCATCGACCATGTATTTCCCACTCTGTAACTCTGAACGAATAAGAAGAACGGCTGCATCCTTCAAAGAGGGTGCAGCCGTTTTGCTGTGTATCAATCATAATGCCGTTAGTTTTCCAGAATGACAGCTCCGCTGTTCTTCTCCCGAATCCCCTGCTGGATCAGCTCAGCGGCTTCCTCATAAGAAACCGTCACCTGCTGACCGGTGGTAAGATCCTTCACAGAGCACTTTCCTGCGGCTATCTCGTCCTCACCCAGAAGAACCGCATAAGGAATGCCCAGCTTGTCGGCATAACTCATCTTCTGTTTGAACTTCTTCTGCTCCATATAGACCTGAGTGCGGATTCCTGCTTCACGAAGAGAGGTTGCAACCGCAATGGCAGGGCCGGGATCACTGGTCATAGGCAGCACCAGGGCATCCGCCGGAGCGGTAGGCAGCGCAGGATTCAAAAGCTTCTGCTCGCCCAGTACATAGAACAGACGCGTGAGACCAATGGAAATGCCCACGCCGGGAAGCTGACGATCCGTGTAATATTCCGCCAGATTGTCATATCGGCCGCCGGAGCATACAGACCCGATCTCCGGATGATCCAGCAGGGTGGTTTCATAGACCGTGCCGGTATAGTAGTCCAGTCCCCGAGCAATGGTGAGATCCACCGCAAAGTTTTCCTGAGGGACGCCGAACTGAGACAGATATGCGGTGACTGCCTTCAGCTCCTCCAGACCCTGATCGAATATCTCGTTTCTGCCCCGGTAGCCTTCCAGGGCCGTGAGGACCTCCTCATTGGTTCCGGAAATGGCAATGAACTTCAGGATTTCGTCCTTCTGCTCCTGGGTCAGACCGCAGTCCTCCATCAAAATAAGCCCCACTTTTTCAGGGCCGATCTTGTCCAGCTTATCCACAGAGCGCATGATATCCCCGGATTTCTCGGTCAGGCCCTGCATGGCGTAGAAGCCATTGAGAATTTTCCGGTTATTCACCCGAATCTGGAACCGGCTGAGGCCCAGGGTCTGGAATGTCTTATAGATAATGGCAGGGATTTCCGCCTCATTAAGAATGTCCAGCTTACCGTCCCCGATGATGTCAATATCTGCCTGATAGAACTCACGGAAGCGGCCTCTCTGGGCACGCTCACCACGATAAACCTTTCCGATCTGATACCGGCGGAAGGGGAAAGACAGCTCATTGGCATGCAGCGCCACATACTTGGCAAGGGGCACCGTCAGGTCGAAACGAAGGGCAAGGTCTGCGTCTCCCTTATTAAAACGGTAAATCTGCTTTTCGGTATCGCCGCCGCCCTTTGCCAGCAGAACCTCGGCAGACTCAATGGCAGGGGTGTCCAGAGGGGTAAAGCCGTAGAGGCTGTAGGTTTTGCGCAGGGTCTCCATAAAACGCTCCATCTGCATCTGAGGTGCAGGCAGAAGCTCCATAAACCCGGACAATGTCCGGGGCTTAATCCGTTCCATCGTGTTCATCCTTCTTTCATATGGATATTTAAGAAGCGCACCGGGACAAAGCCCAGTGCGCCCCATAGATGCTTACAGGGTTGCGAGAATGTTAGCGCAGGGTATTTTTACTGCGGAGCATCTCACGCCAATCCAGATCTCCTCTCTGGAGACCCAAAATCAGCATTTCCGCACTTGCCAGATTGGTTGCCACAGGGACATTGTGCTTATCGCAGAAGCGGATGGTTTCCAGCATCTGCTGCCCATCCCAGGGGTCGATGCTGTCGGGGTTGGTAAACAGCAGAACCAGATCAATTTCATTATAGGCGATACGGGCATTTACCTGCTGGTGGCCGCCCTGCTTATGGGACAGGAGCAGGGCAATGGGCAGACCGGTAGCATCGGCAACCAGACGGCCTGTTGTTGCAGTGGCATAGAGGCTATGCTTAGATAGGATGCTTTTATAAGCAGTGCAGAACTGAACCATGAGTTCTTTTTTCTTGTCGTGGGCCAAAAATGCAATATTCATATTTTTTCACTCCATCCGGTATTACTTTAGCTTTGCAAGAGGAACAGATTCCCCTAAAATCCGCCGGGCGATCCGGCGGCAGGCCGTACTTGCGCCGCTTCTTTTGTATTGGATCAGGGGCTTGTCCAGAACCGCCGCTAAAGGCACATTCCGATCCTCCGGCACCAATCCCAGCAAAGGATATCCCACCAGATCCATAATATCGTCTACGGTAATGCCCATAGCGGTATAGAGCCTGGGATTGACACGGTTTACTACAAGGCGCACATTGTCCTTTCCCATAAGCTCCAGCAGCTCTCCGGTTCGGGCTCCATCCCGCATAGCAGCCGGATCCGGACCTGTTACCATAATTTGACGAGAAGCAGCCCCCGCCGCCATACGAAATCCCTCCCCCAGTCCTGCCGGTGCATCCAAGAGGCAGAAATCAAATTGATCCCGTGCCTGATACATGAGCTTATGGAAGGCTTCTTCGTTCTGGGGTTCACTGTCTCTTCCCACAGGGGCGGTAAAAAACTGCAAGGAAGGATAGTCCGGGTGCCTGGCTCCATCTGTCAGGGATGCATTTCCCTGAACGACCTCCGTAAAAGAGAGAGCCGGAACCTTGGACATTCCAAGAGCAATATCCAAATTCCGAAGGCCCACATCCAGATCCACGCACAAGACGCTTTTCCCCAGGGATGCCAAACTCGTTGCCAGCCCCGCACAAACGGTGGTTTTGCCCGTGCCGCCCTTTCCGGAGAGCACAGCAATCACTGTCCCCATGGACTTCCCTCCCACTCTACACTTTGATGCATACCATTATAGCCGAACAATTCTTGGATTGCAACCTCCAATCCCGGATTTTCCGAAACTTTTTTTGTGCAACCCTGCAAACAACCCCTTGGCAAATTAGCGAATTTGCAGGGATCTTTGTACAAACTGACGAAACCCCAAGACTTCGTTTTTCATTTGATTTTCCCTCAGAAAATTTTTTTGAAAAATTTTAAAAAACCCCTTTACAAACGGGTTAATATGTGGTATCTTAATTATGCAAATGATAATCATTTTCAAAAAGGGGCGAGACCAATGGAGCAAACCCGTAAACACAGCAAAAAGCGGGACGCCATTCTCAGATGCATTCAAAGCACAAAGGTCCACCCCAGTGCCGAATGGGTGTATAGTCAGCTGAAACCCCAGTTCCCGGATCTCTCTCTGGCCACGGTATACCGAAATCTGACACTATTCAAACAGGAGGGGCTCATTCAGTCCCTGGGTGTTGTAAACGGTCTGGAGAGATTTGACGGCACAACGGACCCCCATGTGCATTTCATCTGTTCGCAATGTGGCGCTATTATCGATCTTCCGCATATCTCCGTTTTGGAAGATTTAGAATCAACCGTATCTGAAAAAATCAATGGCATCATTGCAGGGTATTCCCTATGTTTCGAGGGAACCTGTGAACAGTGTCTTCTAAAGCAAGAACAAGAAGACATCACCGCCTAAAAGGCTTAATCTGTTAAAAATTTTATTAAAATATTTGGAGGACATTATTATGAAGAAGTTTGTTTGCCCTGTTTGTGGTTACGTCTACGAAGGCGAGGCTATGCCCGCCGATTTCAAGTGCCCTGTCTGCAAGGTTGACGGCTCCAAGTTCAAGGTCATGGACACCACCAAGCTGGCAGCTGAGCACGAGTACGGCATCTATGAGAAGACCGTTGCCAATAACCCTGACATCTCCGCTGAGGACAAGGCTTTCATCCTGGATCAGCTGAAGGCAAACTTCAACGGCGAGTGCTCTGAGGTTGGTATGTACCTGTGCATGGCTCGTATCGCTCACCGGGAAGGCTATCCTGAGATCGGCCTGTACTGGGAGAAGGCTGCCTATGAAGAGGCTGAGCACGCTTCCAAGTTTGCAGAGATCCTGGGTCAGACCCTGGAGCCCAACATGAAGGCTACCACCAAGGACAACCTGGCATGGCGTGTAGACTGCGAGTTCGGCGCAACTCAGGGCAAGTTCGATCTGGCTGCCTGCGCTAAGAAGAACGGCCTGGACGCTATCCACGACACCGTTCACGAGATGGCAAAGGACGAGGCTCGCCACGGCAAGGCTTTCAAGGGCCTGCTGGAGCGTTACTTCAAGTAAGACTCAAGCGATTTGTAAGAGAGATCGGGATTTCCCGGTCTCTCTTTTTTAATGCTTTTGACATTTTCGATGGTACAGAAATGGTACACCTACCCTTTTTTGTGGATTTACGATCTTCAAAATGGTACACTCAGAATGGTACACATCTGTTACTAACATAATACAACATTTCCACGCTAAAAACAATTAAATTATCTATATTTTATCAAGTTTATATCATCTTTTAGTCCAAAAGAAAACATGATAATTGAAACATTAATTCAATTTGCAAACATCTTTGAATCAACTGCGGAAGCTGGCCTCTAAGCAGCATCTAAGCCAGCCCGCCACAACTTTACTCCAAGCTGTAATGGCTTGGAGTTTTTCTTTTATCCGTACCAATATAACGACTTGTCAATAACTTAGATATTATATAATAAGGGCACAAAGAGAGAGGAACACAAAGCCTCACAACGAATAAAGGAGATCATAAAAATGAGAGAGTTCACCGTTTCCATGGTATGTGCCGACATTCGAAACAAGAAACTGAGAATCCCCAGAAGCGTATGGAAATACGCTTACTGCATGACAAGACCTGAGTCCCGTCTGGTAAATCAGTTCCGCAGTATGTACCCTGACTTCCAGATCATCCTTCTGGACTTCTAGTGTACCAATATAACGACCCACCAAATTCTGAATCTGATATAATTAAGACATAAACAAGGGGAACACATCCCACAAAAAATAAAAACACATAATTAAAGGAGATTATTACCATGACTATCAACTTTGAAAACAACACCATTGAGATGACCAAGACTGAGGCTAAGCTTGCTGGCAAGGTGGGCAGCGAAAAGTTCCGGCAGCTGAAGGAACTACGGGCGGACTTCCCTGGCTTTAAGATCGTGGTTAAGTCCACACCCAAGAGCAAGGATCATCTGAAGGGTCTGACTGTCGCTTACATGAAGACCTACATTGAGGCTCACGACAACGAGGAGAAGTCCATTATGAAGGAATTCCACCAGCTGCGTGGTCTGGATGAAAACGGCAAGCCCATCGAGCTGGCTTTCGTCGCTAGCTACGGCGAACTGAAGATGTGGTTCCTGGATCAGTACCCCGAAATTGAGAATCTGAACTCTACGGTTAACAACATCATCGCCCGCTCCAAGAAGAGCCGTGAAGCTAAGCGTCAGGCTGCTAAGCAGGCAGCCTAATTGAGAAGGAGGAACTAAAAATGAAGAACACTCTGAAGGTTGATTTTGCACACGGTTTAATTATCATGGACCGTACTTTTGCCAAAAACTGCTCTAACACCAACAGTCCGGAATATGCCCAGCTTCAGCGTGTGCGGCAGGATTATCCTGATTTCGCCGTATCCACCCGACACATCAAGAAGAGCACCAAGAAGGAAACCTACGCTGGTCTCACCTATGCTTACATGGAGGACTATATCATCACCCATGAGACTGGTGATGATCGTCAGAAAGTCATGGATGAGTATGAGCAGCTGCGGCTGGTGGCAGAATGTCACAGCAAGGGCCGCCGCTATCCCACCATCAAAAAATGGTTCCTTGCCAAATATCCTGAGATCACCGAATTTGGTATGCTGAAGGTGACTATAGATGGAAAAGAGAATCCCTCTTTGGAAATTCACTCCGCCACCCAGAAGGATAGTGTAGCATGATGAACCAGCCCCGAACCTTCTATGCCGAATGGATCCCTCTGGATAAACGCCTGTTCCGTATTCTTGGCATGCTTGCGGATCTGGGGGAGTTCCAAGGTAATTTGTCCGACATCTACCGCTATCTGGTGCTAGAAGTACAAAATGTACAGACCAAGCAACGGGCACGGCTCAAAGAATCAATAGAGGAGCTGTCCCGGCTTGGCTTCCTGACCTATCAAATGACTGGAAGAACCTATCACATCTCACCAGTTCCCCAAAAGCAACCAATCCCCGTGCCGCCGGAGGCTATCACCGCATTAAGAAATCACCGCTATTCTTCAGAGAATGTTGCGTGGGAGCAGGTTCTGAAGGTCTACTTGTGGATCTGCCACAACCAAAAGTCAACCGTTACAAATGATATGATTGCGGCAGATCTCCACATTTCAGTATCAACGGTTATCAGTGCTAAAAATGTTTTAGAAGCCGAGTACAATGCAATCACCCGCAAAAATGTATCTGAAAAAATCGGTGACGACTCTTTCCGTACACTGGGGCAAGAGCTTGCGGCTACTGCGTGGTGGAACAACGTCTAAAAGAGTTACTTTTTCCTTAATAAGAAAATATATTTTTTAATGAGGAAAAAGTAACTCTTTAACCAATTTTCTTTCGTTTATATCTCCTAATTATCATAAATATTAGAGAAATGAACGCTTCGTTATTTTGCTACGAAGCCGCAACAGCGGCATTCGTGCAAAATAGCGCAAGCGTAAAAAAATATAAGGAGGTTATTGTATGAAACCTGATAGAGCCACTCTGCTATCCAGACAGCGAGGGACATTGCCTGACCTATTCTGGGCACAACTAAACGGAAAAAGCGCACAGGAAAACTTTGAAGAGCAGGGACAGCAAATTTATGATGCTCTCTTGGATAGAGATTGCGAATTCTCCAGTCTTCACATTACCAGTGAGGTGAAGATCAAATGAGTCAGAACAAAAAGAATAAGAAGAAAAAGAATGATAAATCTACGTTGGAAGCAGAGATTTTCTTGATTATGCAGAAAAGTCTGAAGGTCGCAATGGATGCGGCTCTGGATGATATTTTTAAGGACTGGAAATAAATGAACGGCAAGTAGTTCCGAAATGGAGCTGCTTGCCGTTTTTTTGCGTTATGGGCCGTCTGGCGGTAATATTTAGATTCTGCCGCACACAGGCGGGAAAACCGTCTTCTGGATTAAAAATCACACTTCGTGGGAGGAAAGCCCACGCCTATTTGAATCGTGAACTTCAAAAAATATTCTTCCCGAAATGTAGTCCCCACCACCTATGTTATTTCTCTTCTGGATTATTTTCTTTTACATACTCCATAAGATCACCAGGCTGGCAGTCAAGGATTTCACAGATCTTCGAGATATTCTGCAAAGCAATATACTTATTCTCTCGAAGGGACTGAATAACGCCTTCGGAGAGCAGCTTTTCTTTTCTTAGGCGGGTGGTATTGTATCCGGCTTCCTTCAATGCGGCAAGGATGTCGATTTTATAGATAATTGGCATAGTATGATCTCCTTTCTGCTGGAGGCCATTATAAAAGCGGCCCTTCTCCATTGTCCTTATTCTATCATAGGATTACACGGAAATCAATGTAAAAGTTGAACAGAGTATTACACAGTTTATTGTGTATTATGCGAATAGACATTACACAGATAATAGTGTATAATAAGGCCAGAAGTTAAGGACAGCCCAATTTCAACACAGCCTGTTGTAAGTCCTAAAACAAACACAAAAGAGCTGCGGCGGATGGAGAGACATCACAAAAAACAAAGGAGATCAAAACAATGTCTACTATGGAAATCACCTCTAAAATCGATGAACTGAAGGAACTGGAAGCCCTGATTGAGGAAGCCAAGGCCGAAGCCGAAGCCCTTCGGGATGACATTAAGGCTGAGATGATGCGACAGGAAACCGAAGAGATGACCGCCGGGCAGTACATCGTCCGCTTTACTCCGGTTCTATCCTCCCGCTTTGATACCAAGCGTTTCAAGGAGAACTTCGGTGAGGAAGTCTACAAGGCTTATACCAAGCAGGTTTCCAGCCGCCGCTTCTCTATCGCATAAAAAAAGCCCCTTGCCTGACAGCCGACCAAAGCAACAGGCAAAGAGCTTGACCGCCACCAATCCGGGAGCGGACACCAATATTATAAAGTGTCCGCTCCTCCCTGTCAAATACAAAGGAGTACATCATGAAAGAACTGACTACTTATAATCGTGCTGCTGGCTATCTCAACCAGATCTTCGACCTTCTGAATGAACGGTTCTTTGAAAATGAACTTTCAAAGCCCGTCATCACCATCCAGTCCACTCCAAGAGCCTACGGACACTACACCCTTTATGATGCTTGGAGTGTGGACGGGGAAAAGGGTATGCGGGAGATCAACCTGGGAGCCGGTACGCTGGCCCGTCCCATTGAAGAGGTTGCTGCCACGCTGCTCCATGAAATGGTTCATTACTTCAACGATCTCCACGGGGTCAAGGATTGCAGCCGTGGCAACACCTACCACAACAAGAACTTCCGCAACGCTGCGGAGGCCCGTGGCCTTCAGATTGAACACCACTCCACCTACGGCTGGTCAATCACCCGGCCCGGTGACGAACTGCTTCAGCTGTGCCTAGACAACGATCTGCGGGACATTCGCCTAAACCGCATTGATGGATTTTTTGCCAGAATGGGCGGTTCCGGCACTCATGATGGGTCCTTTACTTCTGGCCCCTCTGCTACTAAGAAGTCCAGCAGCCGCAAGTATGTTTGCCCTTGCTGTGGAATGATCGTAAGAGCCACCAAAGAGGTGAGAGTAAGTTGCATGGATTGTGATACCCAGTTGCTTTTGGTTGGCTAAAAAGATGTTAAATCTGGATAGGTTCTTGATTCAAAGATCCTATCCAGATGACAAAGTACCATAACTTAAAAGTTCTGACACCGCCGGCAGAAGGTTTCAAAAGATAGCACCAAAAGTCAAAAATCGGTGTCAGAACTTAGTGTCAGAATTAAGGAGGAAATAGCCATGATTTACGGCTATGCCAGAGTATCCACCGCCACACAGGGACGGGACGGAAACAGTCTGGAGGATCAGGTGGCGGCCCTAGAAAAATACGGCTGCCAGAGTATTGTCCAAGAGGCATTCTCAGGAAAAACCATGGAACGCCCCAAGTTTCAATCTCTTCTGGAAACGCTCCATGAGGGAGATACATTGGTAGTCTGTAAGCTGGATCGATTCGCCCGAACCGCAATTGAAGGCGTTCAGACTGTGCGGGATTTATTTGAAAGAGGTGTGCGGGTTCATATTCTCAATATGGGATTGATTGAAAATACTCTAACCGGAAATCTAATTTTAACTGTGATGCTGGCCTTTGCAGAATACGAAAGGGGCATGATTGTGGAGCGTACCCAGACCGGAAAAGCTGTGGCCCGACAAGATCCAAACTTCCGGGACGGAAGACCAAAGAAATACATGCCGGAACAACTCCAGCTGGCTCTGGATCTTTTGGAGAGCGGCAAGACATACAAACAGGTAACCGCATTGACCGGGATCAGCAAGAGTACATTGATTAGAGCAAAATATGTTTAAAAAGCAGAGAATCATAAGATTCTCTGCTTTTTACGTTGTAACTTGAGGCTTCTTGTTAATGAGTAAAAGAAGCCATTAATTTACTTTTTCCTGGGTGTATCCATTTTAAAGTCTTTACAAGTAGCCGATCCAGATTCATCAACCGACACCTTTGCTTCATACTTTGCGTCATATTTGTCACCAAAATCATCAATAACGGTGATTTTTCCAAAAACGTCATATGTGCCATCACCATTATCATCAATTGTGGAACAAGAGGCCAAAACAGTTTTAACATTTTCAAAAGAGAACATGCACTCCACTGTTGCTTTTCCTTGCACAGCAATCCGGATGTTCTCTTTAACATCAACTTTTTCAGTCTTAGAAGAGCCGCAGGCACAAAGGGAAAATACTAAAATTACAATTAATCCGAGAGAAAAAATCTTTTTCATACTTAATTACCTCTATTTTTTATTTCTTAGTAAAAAATCTCCTTAGTTTGCTAGAATCTTGTTTTTCTTTGCTTCAAATTCTTCCTGTGTAATTACACCGGAATCCAGCAGTTCTTTGAATTTTTTTAGTTCATCTGCGTCACTATGTGACACTTCCTGCTTAATCGTAGTAGGAAGTGTTGTGCGATTTTGCCGTTCGATCAGAAGGTTACTGATACATTTATGGAGTTCCTTATTGTTTGCCATCAATTTAAAGGAAAGCATACCAGAAGCAGTTGTTACCATTACGCCGTTCAAAGCACTCATACCAACTGCGGCGATAGAGTCGATTGGTAAATCAACTCTTTTTCCAAATGCTGCTCTTCCATAGACCCTTTTATCGGTAACAACAAGTTCTGTCCGTCCAATCCAGAAAAAAACAATCAGGAATATTACAGCACCGCTTACAGCTGCACCAAACAATGAGGTGTCCCAATAATATTTAGGTTCCCAAATACACATGCAAATTGCAAAAATAACAATTGCAACACCGACACCCGCTGTGAGGCTCACTATAATCGCACTTTTCTTTTCGCCCTCTAATAAAGTCTTTTCTTCCATGTCTTATCCCTCTCTTTTGATTGATTATTGTAAAAAATGTTGTTATTAAATCTGCAACATTTCAAAAACTATAATAACATTTTTAAAAGTGCGTGTCAATAATATCAACATTTTTAAAATCACTAATTACTAAAATCTATGTTCTATCCTATAACATAAGGAGGCGGTTGATATGGATATAGATTTTGTAAGAGAACGTATTACGCAGTTAAGACTTCAAAAAGGTATCTCAGAATACAAAATGAGTTATGATTTAGGACACAGCCGGGGCTATATCAATAATATTTCTTCTGGAAAAACCCTTCCGTCCATGAGCGAATTTTTCGCAATTTGTGATTATTTTGAAATATCCCCTATAGAATTTTTTGACACAAAAACTAGCAATCCGAAGCTATCTCAAAATGTGCTTTCCACTATAGGACAACTAAATGAAGAAGATCTTGAATTGACGCTCTCCATTACAAAACGGCTATTACAAAAATGAAGACAGTGAAAACTGTCCTTTTTCCTTTTGGTATGTTATACTATTTGAAAAGTGAACTTCAAGGAGGCCCGCCGCAATGGACCTAAAAGAAAAAGCCCACCACGGCAAACAGGTTGAACAGGTCCAGTAAAAACGGACAATGGACAAAACGCCCCCTAGTGTAGGATAA
>JAHHRZ010000017.1 GCA_020025515.1 Oscillospiraceae bacterium
TTTTTTACGTCTATATAAAAAGGCCGCCCCTTGGGCGGCAATACTTACCCTAGTCAGGAAGATGGGAAATTCCAACATAACGAGAGAACATTCCATTGGAGTGTTCTCTTTTTTGCGTTTATAAGGAAAAACGATCTGCGGCTTGCAATGTTTGTGTTCATTAAATGGATAGTTAGGACTAACTTTGAACAAAAAACATTATACTACGTTTCGACATACTTGATTTTTTTATAAATCCATTGTACAATAGAAATGAAGAGAGTCAGGAAAGATTGGTATAGGGTATGGAATCAACTGAGAATATCCAATTAAACATAGTCATATGTGATGATGAGCCCATAATGGTGGAGCAGTTGGTGGCACTATGCAACTCAACGCTGGAGGAAGTCTGCGCTGCGAAGATTTGTACGGCGCAATCTCCGGGGGAGCTGCTTACCGTGGACATACCGTTCCACATTGCGATTCTGGATGTGCAGTTGATGGAAAGTAATGGCATTGAACTGGCGCGGGCAATATTTCTGAGAAATCCAGGCTGCCGGGTGATTTTTGTCAGTGGGTTTTTACATGCAGTCAGTGAGGTCTATGAGGTTCCTCACTTTTGTTTTATCCTGAAGGATCAGCTGGCGCAGCAATTTCCACGCTTTTTGAAAAGAGCGGCTCAGGAGGCCGTGGTGGAGGCGGGACAGACGCTTCTCATCCAAAGCGGAAAGCAGACCGAAAAATGGGCTTTGGCGGATATATCCCTTCTGGAGCGGCGTGGACATTGGACGTATATTACAGCTTCCGGGGGGCGGGAAATCAAGACCAAAGAAAAACTTGGCGACCTGCTTCGCCGTATGTCCGCTGCTAATTTCTGCCGCTGCCATATCAGCTATGCCGTGAACCTGCGTCATGTCCAGACATTGGAGCTGCGAACCTTTGTCATGACCACTGGTGAGAAAATTCCCATCAGTCGGCCAAATGAACAAGCGGCCAGAGAAGCATTTTTTCGGTATATAAAGGATCACATTCATTAAACAAAACGCACGGCATGAACATCCATGCCGTGCATTTGCATCACTCAAGGGTCTCCCCGGCAGGGGGAAGCTGTAGAATGAGCGTTGTGGTAAACCGGTCGTTGTCAAAGCTTGTTTGCAGATGCCCGTGATAGTGCTTTGCCAGCTGCCCCAGAATTTCAAGCCCAAGACCATGGGAGCGAAGAGGATCTTGATTGGTGTCCTTTTTGGGCTTTACTGCGGGATTGCTGCATTGAATGGTAAAAAATCCGCTGTGAATGTCTGAATACAGCTGAAGAGGTCCGGCATCGGCACCCTTTTCCAATGTGCCATGAATCCCGTTGTCCAGAATGTTTGAAAAAGCACTGCAAAGGTGGGCGTTTTCTATGCTCAGTTGAGAAGGAGCGAAGACGGAGATCTCCAGGGAAATGCCGCAATCCGCACAACGCCGCGCTTTTTCGGTTAAGACCGCATCTACCATGAGATTTTCACAATAGGCCGTTCCAACCTTATCCTGGATGTAGCCCCGAAGCAGATTCAGCTGCTGCCGCACCTCAGTCTCCTGCCCATGCTCCAGCAGATAATATGCAGATTGGAGTTGGTTGTTGAGATCGTGACGGATTTGATTCACTGTCAGGATATTGGATTGCAGTTCCTGATAATAGGTGGTCTGGATGTTGAGCTGCTGCTCAGCCTGCTGAACTTGAGCACGCAGCTGTTCTAACTCCCGAAATTTACGGTAACCCAGAACACAGGCAACATCTGCGGCAACAGAAAGAAGAATTCCGAATACCATGCTCACAGGAATGCCATGAAACTCTGATCCGGTTATGACAAGGCGGGTGGAAAGACTAATCAGGATGATCTGACTCAGGGGGATGGTAAGGAACCACATCAGACTCCTGAACTCTTTCACAGGCGAGAGGAACTGTCTGAGAAGCAGGCCGCAGCCATACATGGACAAAGAGCTGATAATCCCCAAGAGCACACTCATAACCAGGTAGAGTGGATCTTCCGGGTCGGTTAGGCGTTCTGCGGCAATGCCGAAAGTAGGGGCAATGGGTAAAGCGACTGAGGCCAGAAGATACATTGAAAATAGCTCGGTAAGCAGCAGCATACTCTGGGCGAGAAATGCCCGAAACCGCTGTGTGGGCGAGGTAAAGAAGAACAACAGAAAGAATGTGGGTAAATAGGTGCTAAGTTCCCAAAAAATGGAGTATTCTGGAAAGAAGTAGCTGCGAATGAGAAAAAACACAAACATACCCATGGTGCCGGCTATAGAATACAACCGAAGATGCTTCAGAGGAACGACCATATTTACGCAAGCGTGACAGAGGTATGCAGACGGGAAAGAAATTAACAGCATCAATAGGGGATAGAGCATGGATACGGTCCTCACTTTGTTGTTTAATACATTCAGCTTCGAGTATATCCGATATTTTCTGATATGGCAAGAGGAAAAATGTGTAATCTTGGACATACTTTTCATCTTTTTACACACAAATTACAGAAAAAAAGGAATGAAACTGTGGTAAAATAGAAACAGGCAAAAAGTGATTGATTCCTTTTGTTCAAAACAAAGAAGAAACATGAGAAAGGGAGGGACGGGAGAAGATCAGGACTAAATTTACACAATGATTGCGCCTGCCTCTGTCCTGACTTGTGGCAATGCAGCACCCCTGAGGTGGGGGTGTTTTTCCGGTAAGGGCACATTCCGGAAAAATGGCATAGGTATGGGGACACGGCAAGGAGAACAATGGGACCAAGTCCCGTGAATGGTAGATGGTCTGCTTTAAAAGAGAGGAAAAGAAAGGGACTGTCACGAAATCGTTTTTTCAAAAGACAGCCCAATATGAACGCCGCCAAAATCGGGATATTCCTCGATTTTGGCGGCGTTTCTTACTATTCACTATTTATTGAGTAAAATATGCCCTGGACCGCAGACCTGGTTCTCTTGCTCTTTATACCAGACGGCTGCCGGCGGCGATGCTGTCATCCAGCATAATCAGATTCAGCTTGTCGCCACGCTCGGCACTGAGCAGCATACCGCAGCTCAGCTGCCCCATCATCTTCCGGGGGGCCAGGTTGGTCACAGCCACCAGAGTCTTGCCCAGCAGCTCCTCGGGCTGATAGTACTTGGCAATGCCGGAGAGAATCTGCCGGGGGGTGCCGGTGCCGTCGTCCAGCGTGAATTTCAGCAGCTTTTCGCTCTTTTTCACCTTTTCACAGCCGAGAACCTTCACCACGGTCATTTCCACCTTTTCAAAGGCATCAAAGGTGATTTCGGGCAGAGGTTCGGGCAGGGGATCTTCCTGGGGAGCGGCCTGGGCGGCAATGGCGGCCTCCAGCTCCTTCAGCTCCTTGTCTATGTCGATTCGGGGGAACATCACAGGGCCGGCAACGGTGGCCACATCTCTGGGCAGAAGGCCAAAGGTGGTCAGGCTGTCCCAATCGGTTCTGGCACCGCCCAGACGGGCGGCAATCTCGTCGGCCGTGCCGGGCATAAAGGGCCGCAGCAGACCGGCACAGATGCGGACGGTCTCCAGCAGGTTGTACAGGACACGGGCCAGACGGGGGAAGTTGGCCTCGTCCTTGGCAAGCCGCCAGGGTTCATTCTCGTCAATATATTTGTTGGCACGGCCAATGACCTTGAAAATCTCGCTGAGGGCGTTCTGGAATGCGAATTTCTCCATCTGCTCCTCATAGCGTCCGGCCAGACCGGAGACCAGCTCAACCAGCTCCGTATCCTTTTCGGCATCCTCTACCTGATTGGCACACAGGGAAGCGCCGAAATACTTCTGGGCCATGGCAATGGTTCTGGAAACCAGGTTGCCCAGGTCGTTGGCAAGGTCGGTGTTGATGCAGGAGATCAGAGCCTCGTTGGAGAAGTTGCCGTCGGAGCCGAAGGGGAAGGTCCGCAGCAGGAAGAACCGCAGGGCATCGGTGCCGTAACGCTCTGCCAGCAGATAGGGGTCAACCACATTGCCCTTGGACTTGGACATCTTGCCGCCGTCCAGCAGCAGCCAGCCGTGACCAAAGACCTTCTTGGGCAGAGGCATCTCCATGGACATAAGCATGGCGGGCCAGATGATGGAGTGGAACCGGACAATCTCCTTTCCCACAAAGTGGACGTCGGCGGGCCAGTACTTCTCGTAATCGTTGCAGTGGTCATTCAAAAAGCCCAGAGCAGAGGTGTAGTTAAACAGAGCATCCAGCCACACATAGACCACATGACCGGGGTCAAAGTCTACGGGAATGCCCCAGGTGAAGGAAGTACGGGACACGCACAGATCCTCCAGACCGGGGTCCAGGAAGTTGTGCACCATCTCATTGACACGGCTGCGAGGCTCCAAAAAGTCGGTGTTTACCAGAAGATTCCGGATCTGCTGGGCGTACTTGGAAAGACGGAAGAAGTAGGCTTCCTCCTGGGCGGGCTGAACCTCCCGGCCGCAGTCGGGGCACTTGCCGTCCTTGAGCTGGCTGGCAGTCCAGAAGGACTCACAGGGAGTGCAGTACATTCCCTCATAGGTTCCTTTGTAGATGTCGCCCTTTTCGTACATCTTCTTGAAAACCTTCTGGACGGTTTCCATATGGTAGGGGTCTGTGGTGCGGATGAAGCGATCATAGGAAATGTTCATGAGCTTCCACAGATCCTTGACCCCCTTTTCGCCTTCTACAATGTTGTCCACAAAGGCTTTGGGGGTGGTGTTGGCCTCTTTGGCCTTGGTTTCGATTTTCTGACCGTGCTCGTCGGTGCCGGTGAGGAAGCACACATCAAAGCCGCGCATCCGCTTGTAGCGGGCCATGGCATCGGTGGCCACGGTGCAGTAGGTGTGGCCGATGTGGAGCTTATCCGACGGATAATAGATGGGCGTTGTGATAAAGAAACGCTCTTTGCATTTGTCGCACATGAAAAATACCTCCTTAAAAAATAGGGGAAAAGGGAATAAAAAACACCCTTGAGAATCCTCTCAAGGGCGGAAAAAGACCGCGGTACCACCTTGTTTTGCTCCGCCCTCACGGAACGGAACCTTATGAAGTCCGGAGACTTCCTGCGTATGATAACGGACGCATCCGGCCCGGCCTAACCATTCAGCCGGACGGCTCCGGGGCCATGTTCCTCCACCTTGCGCCGTACCCCTTTCCACCAAGCCGGGGCTCTCTGAACGGGCCGTGGGTAAAGTACTCTTCCCATCTCTGCCTTTCCCAATATTCATTATGGTATCATTTTTTCGGCCCGTTGTCAACGGCTTATGGGCTGGCTTTTTTCCAAAAAGTATCGTATAATAGAGGGAATCCGGCTGAAAGCCCAACTAGGAGGACATTATGAACACATTGCTCCATATTTGCTGCGCCCCCTGCGCCAATCAGTGCATCGAGGTCTTACAAGGAGAGGGCCAGAATGTCACAGGCTTCTGGTACAACCCCAATATCCATCCCTTCACGGAATATCGTGCCCGGCGGAACTGCCTCAGAGAGTACGCCGAGACCATTTCTCTGCCTGTGATTGAAAAAAATGACTATGGTCTGCGGCCCTTCGTCCGGGCGGTGGCGCCGGACATTGAGAACCGGTGTGTGGAATGCTATCGGATGCGCCTCTTTGAAGCGGCAAAACAGGCAAAAGAAGGGGGCTTTGACGGCTTTACTTCCTCTCTGTTTATCAGTCCCTATCAGAAGCATGAGCTTATGGCCCAGGTGGCCCAGGAGGCGGCAGACACCTATGGGGTGGAGTTTGTCTATCGGGACTTCCGACCCTATTTCCGGGCCGGGCAGGAAAAAGCCAGAGAACTGGGCTTTTATATCCAGAAGTACTGCGGCTGTGTCTTTTCCGAGGAGGAGCGGTATCTCAAGGCCTCCAAGATCATTCGCTGAGTGGCGGGAACATCCGTTTTGCAGGTTGCTTGTGGCAGCAGCGAAACATATGAGAAAAACCGGGGATTCCTTTGTATGCGTCAGATAAGGAAGTAATTGTAAAAACACGAGATACGAAAGTGAGGCAATTTGATATGATCGATCATTATATACAGCCTAAAGAAATTGTAATTGATTCCACCCTTTCACTCGTGAAATACTATCCGAACTATAAAAGAACCTTTTCTTGGTATCAGGATTTAGGAGTATGCAAGCAGGTGGACAACCGGGACAGTCCTTATGATCTGAAGCTACTCAGTCAAATGTATCGATATTTGGCAAAGGCAGGCGAATGTTATTATATCAAATTCCGTGAAAATGGAAGAAGCCGCCTGGTGGGAGACATTACCCTGTATAACGGAGAAATCGCCATTGTGATCTGTAAGGAATATCAGAATCGTCATCTTGGCAGGAAAGCGGTAGAAGCCATCATAAATCGGGCCAAACAAGTTGGGTGGACTGAAGTCGATGCAGAAATTTATTCTTTTAATAAGCAGAGCCAGAAAATGTTTACATCTGTTGGCTTTAAGCAAATTGCATCTGAAAGATATCGGCTCCCATTGTAAAATTAAAACTGTTATCTCAATACAAATAGGGAATTGGGGTACACGGTCATAAGTGTAACAACCATAGAATCTGAAAGAATGAGAAGTAGAAAGAGTGCCCGTGTCATCTTAACAAGCATACCATTTATACCCCCAAGGGCCGTAAAACGGTGCAATCCTTAGGAAATCTATGGAGGAAGTCCTATAAAGAAAAGTCAGCAGGTATCGGAATATTTTCGGTATCTGCTGTTTTATCCTACAAAAAATACGGTATGACCCGAAATAGAGTTGTACCGTATGTGGCGTACCCATACGGCCCCCCGGTTTTTGAAATCACAGACCGTTACAAGGGCAGTTCAGGCGGCAGTCTGCTCTTTCTTATTATGCCGGAAATGACATACCATGGCGCCTATCATAAATGCCACGGACAGTACTACCTGCACCCAGGCAAAGCCGATGTTTCCTTCCCTGAAGCTTATTCCGGCGACCACCGCCCAAATCACAGCCCCGGCCAGCCAGCAAATTGTTCCCCAAAAGTTTTTTCTTTTCTATAGGGCAAACCCTCACATTTCATGGTTTTTCACATCACAAATGGTTGCAGCGCTGAAAAGAATACCTGGTTTTATCAAGATAGTTATTCTAAACTAACTCGGTGGTTCCATTATATCAAAACAGGTATGGGAAAGTCAACACAATGTGGAAAATGAGCAAGTTCTGAAAGAGAGTAGGAATTGTGTGGGAAGGCAGCCGATTCAAGAATCGTTTCTGCCTAAAATGATTGACAACCGCCCCGATTTGTGAGACAATAAATCAAAATTTGGGCCCTGCGGGGCCAGTTTTACAGGAGGAAGGAATCCATATGTTCCAATCCAGAACCCATAACTGCGGCGAGCTGCGCCTTTCCGACGCCGGCAAGCAGGTGACCCTCACCGGCTGGCTGGAAAATGTCCGGGAAGTGGGCGCCAACTTTGCATTCCTGGTCCTGCGGGACTTCTACGGTACCACCCAGGTGGTGGTGGAGACCGAGGACATGATGAAGGTAATCAAGTCCATCAATAAGGAATCCACCATTTCCGTCACCGGCACCGTCCGGGAGAGAGCCAGCAAGAACCCCAAGCTCCCCACCGGTGACATTGAGGTTGCCCCCACCGAGATTACCGTGCTGGGCAAGTGCCACCACAATCAGCTGCCCTTTGAGATCAACAAGTCCAGAGAGGCCGACGAAAATACCCGTCTTAAGTACCGCTATCTGGATCTGCGGAACCCTGCCGTCAAGAATAATATCATTCTGCGGTGCAATGTGGTTGCCGCCATTCGCCAGGCCATGACCGAGCATGGGTTCTTGGAAATCACCACCCCCATCCTCACCAGCTCCTCCCCCGAGGGCGCCCGTGACTATCTGGTGCCTGCCCGGAACCATCCCGGCAAGTTCTACGCCCTGCCCCAGGCTCCTCAGCAGTTTAAGCAGCTGCTCATGACCTCCGGCTTTGACCGTTATTTCCAGATTGCGCCCTGCTTCCGGGATGAAGATGCCCGTGCCGACCGTACCCCCGGCGAGTTCTATCAGCTGGATATGGAAATGGCCTTCGCTTCTCAGGATGATGTGCTCACCACTCTGGAAGAGGTTCTGCGGCCTGTGTTCCAGAAGTTCGGCAAGTATGAGCGGGTCTCTGAGGCTCCCTTCCGCCACATTCCCTTCAACGAGGCCATGGAGCGCTACGGCTCCGACAAGCCCGACCTGCGGATTGATCTGGAAATTCAGGACATCACCAAGGAAGTGCAGGGCTGCGGCTTCGGCCCCTTTGAGAATGCCACCGTCAAGGCTGTGGCGGTGGACAACTTCGATCAGGGCAGAAAGTGGATCGATAAGCTCCTGGCCGATGTAGAAATGACCACCGGCAACAAGGCCTGCTGGGTCAAGGTGGACGAGAACGGCAGCTTTACCGGCGGTGTGTCCAAGTTCCTGGCAGACTGTAAGGATGCCATGACGGCCAAGCTGAATCTGAAGCCCGGTTCCTTTGTCTGCATGGCGGCCGGCAAGAAGTCCGCTGCCCAGAAGACCGCCGGTGTGATCCGCAAGCTGATGGGTACCCGGATTCCCGGCCACTTTGACGAGAATCAGTACGCTCTGTGCTGGATCGTGGACTTCCCCATGTATGAGCTGGGCGAAGAGTCCGGCCAGCTGGAGTTCTGCCACAACCCCTTCTCCATGCCCCAGGGCGGCGTGAAGGCCCTGGAGGATGCCCAGGGAGATGTGGAAAAGCTGCTGCAAATCAATGCAAACCAGTATGATCTGGTGTGCAACGGCTATGAGACCGCTTCCGGCGCAGTCCGGAACCATGACCCGGAGATCATGGTCAAGGCCTTCCAGCAGGTGGGTCTGGGCGAAGAGGATGTGAAGGCCAAGTTCCCCGCCATGTACAACGCCTTTACCTATGGCGCTCCCCCCCATGCCGGTGCAGCCCCCGGAATCGACCGGATCGTGATGCTGCTCACCGGAGAGGAGTCCATCCGTGAGGTCATTACCTTCCCCATGAACAAGAATGCTCAGGACCTGATGATGGGTGCTCCCGGCTGCGTCGAGCAGAAGCAGCTGGATGATGTCCACATCAAGATCAATGTGGAAGAGTAAGGAAAAACCACCCGTTCCATGAGATGAAAACCCGGCATGCAGGAAGTCTTCCTGCGTGCCGGGTGTTTGCATTGAAAAATGAAAAAACGCTTGTATGCTTCGTGATTAGCGGATAAAAAGAGTCGCCTCTGGACATTCTGAATATGAGAATGTTTTGGAGGCGATTTTTATGGATTTTTTGAAATCGGAGACCAGAACCAATCTGGCCCGGGCCTTTGCCGGAGAATCCCAGGCAAGAAACCGGTATACCATCTATGCGCAGGTGGCCCGAAAGCAGGGACAGGAGCACTTGGCCCGGATTTTTGAACAGACCGCAGACAACGAACGGGCTCATGCAGAGGAATTTCTGGAGGCTCTGAAGGAGCTGGGCCATCCGGCCCAGGAAAATGTGAATCTGGATGCAGGCTATCCCTTCCCTCTGGGAAATACAGTGGAAAATCTGGGATTTGCCGCCCACGGGGAGGAAGAGGAGTTTACGAGAATCTATCCCGCATTCACCCAAACGGCCCGGCAGGAGGGATTTCCTCAGGTGGCGCAGCTTTTCACCATGATTGCATCGGTGGAGCAGGAGCATCACAAGACCTTCTTGCAGTATGAGTTCCAGCTCAATCAGGGAACCATCTATGACAAGCCCAAAGCAGTGCAATGGAAGTGCCTCAACTGCGGCTATACCTATACGGCCACAAGCCCGGCGGAGCATTGCCCGGTCTGCCAGAAGCCCAGAGGATGGGCAGAGGCCAAAGAGGAACCGAAGGGATAAAAAGAGAAAAACGGCGGGGTGTGCCAGGAAAAGAGGCAGACCCCGCCGTAAATGTTAGACTTAAGTAGCGCTGGAGAGCAGATCCGCAAAGAGATTCGACCCATAGACCCCCTGGGCAATGAGACGGCGGAAGGCCTCAGCCACAGCGGGCTGATCCTCGTGGTAGGTGACACCGAACCACTTGTCCTGGGTGGGCAGAACCTGCACCCGAACTTTTCCGGCCTTGAGAAGCTGGTCCACAAAAATGGGAATCAGGAACTCATCCTTGCACGGGTTCAGATCGGGATTTTTCAGGAAGGCACAAAAGCCCTGCTCCAGTTCATGGAGGAAGGCCGGTGTCATGGCCCACATATTCATGGATACATAACATTCTGGATCCAGAGGCAGGAAGCTGCCGTCGGCCTGCTTGGCACCGGGGCCCTGGGGAAGCTTCATAATGTTGCGGGTCTCGTTGACCCCCTCCAGATAGCCATGGGCATCCACCTGACACACACCACGGGTCACGCCGCCAAAATCGGACAGGGTGTTGCGCAGGACAAAACCGGCCAGAGCAAAGTCAAAGGCACGGCTTTCGTCGTAGTTTTGCAGGAAGCGGTAGAGCTGCACCATGGCTTCCTTTCCATAGTAGTCATCGGCGTTGATGACGGCAAAGGGCTCGTGAAGCACTTCCCGGCAGGCAAGCAGGGCATGTCCCGTGCCCCAGGGCTTCACCCGGTCATTAGGTGCCTGGAATCCCTCCGGCAGGTCATGAAGGTCCTGATAGGCATAGGCCACCTCAACCCCAAGTTTTTGACAGATGGTTTCGATCCGGTTGCCGATGACCTCCCGGAAGTCCGCCTCAATGTCCCGGCGGATGATAAAGACGATTTTGTTAAATCCTGCTTCGATTGCGTCGTGGATGGAATAATCGATGATAAGTTCCCCTGTTGGGCCTACAGGTTCCAGCTGCTTGATTCCCTTTCCATAGCGGGCGCCGATCCCGGCGGCTAAGATGACCAATGCTGTTTTCATAATACCCCTCCTGTTCAGCCGGATTTTTATACCAAGGCTGATTTGTTTGGGTATTATATCACATCCTGCAGAAAATTTCCACTTCATGGGGAATGATAAATCAGATCTTTTTGCAGCGGTCTTTACAGAATGTTGATAAAAAAAGAGACGGGGTATTGTATACTCATATTATAACTCCATGGGAGATGATAGAAGATGGCATTTGTAGAGTTTCGGAATGTGGGAAAGACCTATGGCACCGGGCAGGTTCAGGTACAGGCCCTGAAAAACGCCAGCTTTGCGGTGGAAAAGGGGGAGCTTTGCGTGATTGTAGGCCCCTCCGGTGCAGGAAAAACCACACTGTTGAATATTTTGGGCGGTATGGATACCCTGACCACCGGGCAGGTGTTTCTGGACGGGCAGGAGATTTCCAACTATCAGAAGCGGCAGCTTACCACCTATCGGCGGCAGGATGTGGGCTTTGTGTTCCAGTTTTATAATCTGGTCCAGAATTTGACCGCTCTGGAAAATGTAGAGCTGGCCAGCCAGATCTGCAAAAATCCTCTAGACCCGGCCCAGGTTCTGAAGGATGTGGGCCTTCAGGACCGGATGAAGAACTTCCCGGCCCAGCTTTCCGGCGGGGAACAGCAGAGAGTGGCAATCGCCAGAGCCTTGGCAAAGAATCCCAAGCTTCTGCTCTGCGATGAACCCACGGGCGCTCTGGACTATCACACCGGCAAAGCCATTTTGAAGCTTTTGCAGGATACGGGACGTTCCACAGGGATGACCATTATCATCATTACCCACAATTCCGCCCTGACCGATATGGCAGACCGGGTGATCCATGTAAAAAATGGAACTGTGGCCTCCACCGCAGTGAATCCCAATCCCAAGCCTGTTGCGGAGATTGAATGGTGAAAAAGACGGCGATGGGGCGTGATTTGCGCCGTTCCATCCGAAAATCAATGGGCCGTTTTCTGGCAATCATGGCCATCATTGCCCTGGGGGCGGGCTTTCTGGTGGGATTGCAGGTGACTACCCCGGCCATGCTTTCTACTTTGCAGGAGTATGTAGACAGCCAGGCCATGTTTGATCTTCGGGTGTTAAATCCATATGGCTTTACCCAGGAGGAAGTGGAGGCCCTTGGGCGAAGGCCGGAACTGAGAAGCGCCGAAGGGGCGGTATCCATGGATTTGCTGATGCTGCCTCAGGATGCGGAAAAAGAAATCGCCGTTCGGGTCATGTCCATGCCGGAACGCATCAATGTGCCCATGGTCACGAAGGGGCGGCTTCCCCAGAAACCGGGAGAATGTCTGGCGGACAGCCTGTATTTTACGGAAAAAGCACTGGGAACCACCATTTCGGTGTGTCCGTCCAATGAAACGGAATCGCTGGACTGGGTGAAGGAGCGGGAGCTGACCATTGTGGGCTTGTGCACCTCCCCTCTGTTTATGAACTTTGAACGGGGCAGCACCACGGTGGGCAGCGGTGCCCTCTCGGCCTATCTCTATGTGGCAGAGGGAACTCTGGATACCGGCGGCGTTTACACGGATGTCTACCTGAAGCTGGCTCAGGATCACACCGTATATGCTCCGGAGTATCAGGCGTTTTTGGAGGACTGGGAGAAGGAACTGGAGCCTCAGGTCCAGGAGCTGGCCGACAAGCGCTATGATACTCTGGTACAGGATGCCGCCCGGGATCTGGAAGAGGGCTGGGCAGAGTATACCAAAGGAATGAATGAATACGAAGCGGGGCATTATCAAGCGGTCTCACAGCTGCGTCATGGATGGCGCAGCCTGCAAGAAAGCAAAGAGCTTCTGGATGAACAGGAAAAAAACCTGCCGGAAGGGTACAAGGCCATAGAAGAGGCCGAGGCCAAGCTGGCAGAAGGGGAAAAGACCCTGGCAGACAGCCGGGTGCAGTTACAGCAGCAAAAGGCCAAGGCCTATGAAGAGCTGGCAAATCATGAGGCCACGCTGACGGAGAACCGAACGCAGATTCAGGAGGGACTGCGGCAGCTGGAAGAAGGCCTTCCCAAGCTGGAAACGGGCATTTCTCAGGTTGACGATGGCTTACAGCAGATGGATCGGGCTCAGGGCTCTCTGGAAATGAGCCTGAATCTGGCAAATGCCGCCCTCAGCAGCGCCCGGGAGCTTCTGGAACAAGTAGAGCAGGCACTGGAGGAGAATCCGGAGGATCAAACGCTTTTGTTGACCAAGGCAGAACTGGAAGCCAAAATTCCGGAGCTGGAAACCCAGGTGGCCGATCTGGAGGCCAAGCAGGCCCAGCTTACAGAAAAAAAGCAGGAACTGGAGTCCCAAAAGGCGGAGCTGGAGGCCCAGTATCAGGATCTGCTTCATAAGAAGCAGGAGGCGGAAAGCGGCCTTGCTAAGATTGAAGACGGGTTTTTGAGTCTCCAATCTGCCCGCAATCAGGCAGACGACCGCTTTGCAGCGGCGGAGGCCACCATAACCGCGGCCCAGATGGAGCTGGAAAACGGGAAAAAAGAGCTGGAAAGCAACCGGGCCAAGCTGGCCTCCGGAGAGGCCCAGCTGAAAGAGGGCCGGGAGCAGTGGCAGGAGGGCTATCTGGAATTCCGGGAGGGCCTCACCCAGGCTATGGAGCAGCTGGGCCAGGGGAAGCGGAAGCTGGAGGGAAGCCAATTCCTTCTGGAAACCGGGGCCCGGAAGCTGCAAGCCATGGAGTCGCCGGAGGTCTTCCTTCTGGATCGGAATACCAATGTGGCTTATGTCTGTTATGAAAGTGACAGCTCCATTGTGGAAAGTGTAGGCCGGGTATTTCCCTTGTTCTTCTTTGCGGTGGCGGCTCTGGTGTGTCTCACCACCATGAGCAAAATGGTGGACGAGGAGCGGACCCAGATGGGTGTCATGAAGGCCCTGGGCTACAGCGGCTGGGACATCAGCAAAAAATATCTGTTTTATGCGGGCAGTGCCTCTTTGATTGGCTGTGTCATCGGTGTGGCCTTTGGCTCCGTGGTGTTCCCCACGGTGATCTTTAAGGGATATCAGATTATGTACCAGTTCAGCGGTCAGGTAAAGCTGACCCTGGATCTGTGGCAGTGCGTCTGGATTTGCGGCGGCTTTACCCTGTGTATGCTTCTGGTGAGCTGGCTTTGCTGCCGGAAAGAGCTGAAGGAGGTCCCTGCGGAGCTGATTCGTCCCAAGAGTCCCAAGGCGGGAAAACGGCTGCTGTTGGAGCGGCTGCCCATTTGGAAGCATCTGAGCTTTTTGAGAAAGGTCGCCATTCGGAATATCTTCCGGTATAAAAAGCGGCTGATTATGATGCTGGTGGGCGTAGGCGGCTGCACGGCCCTGCTGGTGACGGGCCTGGGCTTCCGGGACTCCATTGTGGATATTGCCTCTCAGCAGTTCAGCGAAGTTACCCTCTATGATATGGCGGTGACCTTCGCCCATGGGCAGGAAGAGAGCAAACAGGAGGCCTTCCGAACGGCCATGGAGGAAAGCTGCGAAGATGCTCTGTTTCTCCACGAGAGCATGGCAGACCTGACCGCCGGGGGGAAAAGCAAGACCGTGCAGATGCTGGTGACACAGGACACTCTGGAGGGCTTTGTGAATCTCCACCGGGACGGGGAACCGGTCCCCATGCCCCAGCGTGGGGAGGCGCTGATCAGCAACGGCCTGGCCCGCAATCTGGGGCTGGAGGTGGGAGATCCCTTGACCCTGCGCACCACGGATATGGAGGAGCTGACCCTTGTGGTAGGGGGCGTCTATGACAACATCATCAATAACTATGTCATCCTGTCTCAGGACACGGCGGCTCAGCAATGGGGCCATGAAGCGGAAAAGAATACGGCCTATGTGACCCTGCTGCCGGAGAAGGACCCCTATGAAGCCGGTGCGCTGGCGGGGACACAGGCGGATGTGGTGTCCACCCTGGTCAGCCTGGATATGAACAACCGCATTGAGACCATGATGACCAGCATGAACTATATTGTGGCGCTTATTGTGCTGTGCGCGGCGGCGCTGGCCTTTGTGGTCATTTACAACCTGACGAATATCAACATTACGGAGCGGGTACGGGAGATCGCCACCATTAAGGTGCTGGGCTTCTATCCCATGGAATCGGCTTCCTATGTGTTCCGGGAAGGGCTGGCCCTCACAGCCATGGGCTGTGTTGTGGGCCTGGGCGCCGGTAAGCTCCTGCTGAACTTCGTCATCAGCCGCATTCAGGTGGATATGGTCTATTTTACCCCCCAGGCATCTGCCGTTACTTATTTGCTGGCTGCGGTGCTCACCTTTGTATTTTTTGCCCTGGTGGATGTGCTGCTATACTTCAAATTGGAGAAAATCAATATGGCAGAGGCCTTAAAATCTGTGGAATAAGGAAACCGGGGCCGTCTCAATGAACCTGAGACGGCCCTTTGTTCTGCCCTGAAATGCCGAAGAAGGAAAAGCACTTGACTTTTTGATAGTGTATGCCATAAAATGGAAGAGAAACGGTTTATTTTGACTGCCCGGTGGCATCCTATAGAGGGAGCGGGGCGGTCTGTCCCTGTGTGGAAGAAAGGAAGAAATTTATGCTGTCTGCCATACAAACTTTGGACGAAAACGTCCTTTTATGGATTCAGGACCATGTCCGACTGATTACCTTTGACCCATTGGTGGAGTTTTTTACCACATTGGGCAATGCGGGAATTGGGTGGATTGTGCTGTCTGTTGTGCTGGTGTGTAAAAAATCTACCCGGAAGGCAGGGCTCCTGTCGGGATTGGCTCTGATTTTTGGGCTGTTCTTTGTGAATCTGGGCCTGAAGCCCCTGGTGGCCAGACCCCGTCCCTATGTGACCATGGAGCAGTTGGTGCCCCTTCTGACTTCTTCGGACCCCAATTCCTTCCCGTCCGGCCATACCTGCGCTGCCTTTGCCGCCGGTATGGTATGGGCCAGAACCCTTCCCAAGGGATGGATGCGGAAAGCGGCAGTGGTGCAGGCGGTGCTCATGGGCCTGTCCCGCCTGTATGTAGGGGTGCACTATCCCACGGATGTGCTGGCAGGGGCCTTGGCTGGCAGCTTGGGCGCATGCTTGTCATTGATCATCGGGCGGCGGTTTTGGAAGGAACCCGGCTGCACCCAGGAGGCTTCAGGGGAACTCCATGAGATCCAGAAGAGCATGGAAAGTGAATAATTATGCAAAAACGACCGCTGCCGGATGGCAGCGGTTATTTTCTGGGCGGAGTAAAGTCCATACACTGAGGACAGATATGGGATTCCACGGGGTTTTTGGGGAAATGTCCTTCCAATATGGACAAAACACGCCTAAGATGCATGGCGAAATTTAGGAAAAAATGGGGTTGACGGGTACCACTAAATATGGTATAGTGGCGGGCGTGTGCAGGGGCTGACCTTGCACAGAGTATCGTTATATTTTGGGAGGGTATTAAAATGAAAAAGTTTTTTGCGCTTTTGATGTGTGCAGCCATGGTTTTCTCCATCGCTGTCGTAGCACAGGCTGCTTCCATCCCCTATGAGATGGAGAAGCTGGGCATGTCCATTGAGATTCCGGACACCTTTGAGGTTGTGACCGAGTCCGAGGATGAGAATACCTATCTGGTGGCAACGGCCAAAGAGGGTGACGCAAAGATCACTGTCACCATGATTGCTTCTGAGGCTGCTGACCTGCAGGATATGAACCGCAAGGAGCAGGCACAGGTGGCTTCCGGTATGTACAGCGCTTATGAAGAGCAGGGCCTGACCGTCAGCAAGTACAATCTGTACAACAACAAGACCACCTCATTCATCCGTGCGTTCTATAACAACGCAGACAAGACTCTGTTCGGCCTGAAGTATTACACCGTTTTGGACGGCAAGCAGTACGAGATTATTCTGGAAAAGAATGGTGAGATCGTCACCGATGATGAGCTGATGGTGCGCAGCGTTGTGGACAGCGCCGTGTTTGGTGCCAAGGAAGAGCCCGCTGGTGAGACAGAGGCCACCGAGGCTACCGCCGAGACCCAGGCCAATCAGGCTGCTGAGACCACCACCGAGGAGAAGAACGATATGGTTCTGCCCATTGCCATCGGCTGCGGCGTTCTGGTTCTGATCGTCGTTGTGGTTGTGGTTCTCAAGAAGAAGGGCAGCAAGAAGTAAGCTTGGCGGCTTTCTTGAAGAACAAATGAAATACATTTATGAGGTGCTGTTGATTGAAACAGCACCTCATGTGTTTTACAGGGAAAGAAGTGGGAAGACACGATGAGAAATATGACAAACGGCCCAGACATTCAGGCGATGTCTGGGCCGTTTGCTGAGAGATTCCCGGCAGGCAGATGGAGGCAATCAGCCATGCTCTGCAATCACGGTCAGTGTATAGGGGCTGCCCTCCACCAGCTGAAAAGAATCCACCAGACCGGGGGTAATCAGCACCTCGTTGTGATCCGTCACCAGAATGGCGTCAAAATCCCGGTGCTCCCGCCAGAAGTCTGCGGCTTTTTCCGGGCCCATAATGAAAAGGGCTGTGGATAACGCATCGCAGTAGACTCCCTGCGACCCGATGGCAGTGGCAGAAATCAGACCGTTTTTTGCCGGATATCCGGTTTTCGGATCGATGATATGCCAGTAGACCGTACCATCCTCCCCCTCAAAGAACCGCTCATAGCCCCCGGAGGTAATCACCGCCTGATTGGCTGTGGAAAGAATGCCGAAGTAGCTCTCGCCCTGGGGGTCCTTGATGCCGATGCGCCAGAGGCTTCCGTCAGGCTTGGCACCCAGAATGTGCACATTGCCCCCCAGATTGAGAACGGCAGAGCGGACACCGTTTTCCTCCAGCAGCTGGATCAGACGGTCGCTGGTGTAGCCTTTGGCCACGCTTCCCAGGTCAATTTTCATCCCCTCCGGCAGGGTCACGGTCCGGCTGGGGGCAGAATAGGAAATCCTGGAATAGTCCACCTGTTCCAATAGGGAAGCAAGCTCCTCCCCGGTGGGCACTTTATGGGTGCCTGTGGTGAAGCCCCAGGCCTGCACAACGGGATAAATGGACAGATCCAGAGCGCCGTCGGTTTTTTCACAGAGCGCCAGAGCCTGTTCCAGAAGCTCCGCAGTGCTGTGAGACAGGGCCGCGGAGCCAGTGGCATTGGCTTTATAGATTTCGCTGCCGGAATCCGTCGTGGACAGGCTGCTCTCCAGCTGAGACACCAGCTGAGCGGCCTCCTCCATGAGGCCATCGTCTTCGGTGTAGACGGATAGATCCATTACCGTGTCCATGGCAAAGAGTTTTGAGGTTTTGGCCTCCGGGGTGGTGGGAGCCTTGGCACAGGCGCTGAATGTCAGGGCTATGCAAAGGGGCAACAGTAGCTTACGAAACATAGAAGTCCTCCCCATATTTATTTTATGAAAATCGTACAATGGTATATTTGGAGATGCCAGCATCTCCGATGCTGCCTAGGATATCGCCCCGGACGGCGTTTGTCAAGGCAATTTGCGAGACTTATGCAGTTTGTCTAAACTAACTGAAAAATGAGAAAAAACTTTATGAAACATTCCCCTTCCTGATTGATTGACTATTTTTTAGGCAAATGATATAATCCATGGGAAAAGTTAGTATATACTAACTTGCAAAAAACACCTTTTTCCTGGATTGGAGAACAATGCCATATGGAAAGGGGACTTTTTAAACGCTTTTAGGAAAAGAAAAAGGAGGAATTCAGATTGCTGAAACGTATGCTAACAATCATGTTGGTCGCAGCCATGCTGGTGACCACGGCCTTCGCAGCTTCTGTGTCAGACTTCACGGATTTTCCGTCAGACTGGTCCGCAGAAGCCATGGAACACGCCGTGGAAAACGGGTTGCTGGAAGGCAGCGACAACAAAATCAATCCCTCGGGAAAGTTGACCCGTGCACAGATGGCGGCGATTATGGCCCGTGCATTTGGTGCCACGGCCACTGCCCCTCTGGATCAGTATCACGATGTCCGGGAGGATGCCTGGTACTATGAGGAGCTTTCCTGCGCCGTTCAAATGGGTGCCATGGAAGGCTATGGAGACACCATGCGTCCCAATGCCCCCATCACCCGTCAGGAGGCATTTCTTGTTCTGTCCCGCCTGTTTGTGCTGAGCAGCAAAGACACCTCTGCGCTCGACCGGTTTACCGATGGCAGTCAGACCGCTGCCTGGGCCGAAGAGGGCGTGGCGGCTCTGGTGGAGGCCGGTTACGTTGAGGGCAACCATCAGAAGAAGCTGAAGCCCACCAGCAGCATCACTCGTGCTGAATTTGCCCAGGTCATGGACAACATGGTATCTTCCTATGCAGATGGGGATACTGTGCTGGAATCTCCTGTAAACGGCAATGTGATGGTTCGCTCTGACGGCAAAGCTTTGAAGGATCTCACCATCCACGGTGATTTGCTTCTGGCGGATTCTGTGGCCTCTGCCGATCTTACCAATGTCACCATTGAAGGCCGACTGGTGATTCGTGGGGGAAGTAACAATCTGAACCTCAGCGGCGTTCAGGCGAAAGAAACCGTCATTGACAATCCCAACGATTTGACCCGCCTCACTGTTTCTGACTGCCGGCTGGGCGCCGTCCGTCTGCGCAGCGATGTGATGGTTAAGGGCGCACTGGACAATGTGGTGGAAGAAGGCGGTCATCTCATTGAAGATGACACCATTACCCCGGAGCCTGCCAAGCTGGTGGAGCAGGTCCAGCTGGTGGACATGGGCTGGTCTCAGTTTGTTGCCATTCAGTTTGCCAAGGGCAACAGCCTGGATACCTGCACCCTGCGGGTAGACGGTGTGGAGATCAATGAGGCGGTCACCCCCGTTTCCGATGACGGCTCTATTGTTAAGTGGGAAATCACCGATCCGGGTCATGCCCAGCTGGTGATTTCCAATGGCGAGGATTCCCAGACCGTCGCTCTGGGAGAAGGGCAGGGTGCGGCACCTCAGGTAGTGAAAGATACTGCCCCCCACTTCTTCCTTCTGAATGGTCCCGTCTATGTGTGGGACTACCACCTGACCAACTATGACGATGCCGGCAACATTCGTGTAGAGCCTGCCAAAACCACCTTTGCGCTGCACGGGGAAGACAATCACACCATTGCACACTACAGTCCCGATGCCATCATCCATGAGGACCCCGACCACTTCGGCAAGGTCACCGGCACGGTGGAGCTGATGTTCAACTATACCGAAGGCACCGAAGCGGAGAAAGCGTTTGTTGACGGGATCACCGATGTAGATCTGGTCTCCTTCCAGGAGTACAAGCAGACCCTCAATGACGAATTGGAGTATACTCTGGAAAAGGAATTTGTTCACGGCGATCACACCGTTGCCTGCATCAAGGTGCCCATTGGCCAGAAAAACTTCTCTTCCAATGGCCGCTACAGACTGCGTGTGACCTCCAACGGCACTGCCTATCTGTTCCCCATCCATCTGGTCAATGAGGTGGTGCCTACCATGACCATCACCAGTGACAGCGGCAACAGCGGAAAGGAAGTCCACTTCCGCATCAACAATATGACCTACGGCATCACCTCCCCCGTCTACCGGGTGGAGCTGACCAACCCGGCCGGAGAGACCTCTCAGCTGGCAAAGTTTGATGACTGGTTCCTGCACGGGGATATTCTGGTGCTGTATAACGATCATACCAACTATTTCCCTGTCACCGGCAACTATACGGTCAAGGTCTGGGCCGACGGCTTCCAGCCCTTCGAGAAGACCTTCCATCAGACGGCCTTTGCCAAGCAAGCACCTAAGGCGGCTGCCGTGGATGCCATCTCCACTGCCAGTGTGGGCGGCGGTGGTTCCTCCGGCGGCGGAGAAGGCGGCGGCTCCAATGTGATGAATGCCAATCTGATTCTCAATACGGATCTTTTGGTAAACGCTGAGATTGTGAAGGTCATGGGCTTTGACAATGCGGCCGCTCTGGGCATCGCCAAGCGGTGGGAGACCATGGAGCCTCTGTATGTTTTTCACGACGGGGCAGAAAAGGTGTATCCCTATGAAAGCTACTATGATGCGGTGAACACCGCAAAGACCCAGGGCAAGCACCTGAGTTTTGCACAGTATACGGAATCCCAGTCTGCCGTGACCACCCAAAACCGTCCCTATGCAGTGAAGCATGTTCTGGAAGACAACCTTCTTGGCAGCGTCTCCAGCTTCCAGGAGGCAGTGGGCAAGGCTGCGCCCGCACTGGTTTTGACTGCTCAGACGGAGAAAACCGCTACCTTTACCTGTGAGGATCGGGAGTATCTGTCTAAGCTGGCAGAGGGCGAGCTGTTCCTGAACACGACTTATCCGGCCCTGCCTGCTTCTGCGTATGTGGTGAATGCCGAGGCAGGCACCCTGACGCTGAACACCGTGAAGGTGGGCAGAAACACCCTGAATTTCCGTGTCCCCGGTTACAAGACCAAGGAAGTGGTCTTTGAAATCGGAAAGGTACTGGAAGAGGTGACGCTCACCGCCGGGGATATTGCCAAGGGCAATCCTGTGGTGATTACCTGCGGCGTAGAGCACGACACCTGCGACTTCTTCGCCAATATCACCGCTGTAAAGCTGATTGCTCCCAACCATGCAGAACGAGTGGTTCTGCGTGAGGGAAGCGAAAGCAGCTTCTCTCAAATGGGCTATACGGTGGAGGGCTCCGTCCTCACCATCGGAAAAGACATCTTCCAGGAGCCCTTTGCGCAGAACCAAGACGGCACCTTCCAGACCGGCACATACAAGGCGGTTCTCACCGCTTCCTACTATGGAGAAAAGACGGTCACATTCCAGGTGACGGATACACAGGAACCCATCGATCCCTCCGAGGGGCAGGATGCACCGGCGCCCCGGGAAATCAGAAAACACTTCTATACCGGCGATTATGAGATTGTCTTCGGCATGGGTCAGGACCAGTACATGCAGGCGATCTCCAATGTGACGGTCAATGATGAGAAGACGGAATATACAGTGAACAATGTCACCGATGGCTTACTGACAATTTCCGCAGCAGCCATGAAGAAGGATGCGGAAAACATGGTGGCAATTTCCGCAGAGGGTTATCAGGATCTGGTTTTCACCGTTGTTCTGGACGCCAAGGGCCAACCCACGCTGAAGCCATCAGAGCCCACGGAGCCCGGCGAACCCGACACAGCGGCAGCCGCTCCCGTGGTGAAAACCATCACGCAGCATGGATTTGGCCCCGGCAAATACCACAAGCTGGCTTTTGAGCAGTATGAAAACATTACGGCCTATCTGAACGCAGTTACCGGCATCACCATTGATGGTACCGAAGTAACAAAAACGACAACCCTGTGGAACAGTCAGAAGTCGTATGCGTTGTCCGTGGTCAACAGCAGCCAGAGCGTCTATGACTATGACAGCATTGATTTTTCCCAGGACTGCTTCGGCAAAGGACAGGTCACTGTGACCATTACCGCAGAGGGCTATGAGCCTCTGACCTTTCATGTGACAGATGGGGCCTTGGCTCCTACGGAGCCTACCGAGCCTGCCAAGCCCCAAGCCCCTGCTGTGGCCAATATCACCCTTGAAAGCTCCATTCTGAGCGGTAAATATTATGTGCTCAGCTTTGAAGGCACCGAAGAGGAAGCGGCCGCTTTTGTCGCAGCCATCCACACCGTTACCGCAGGCGATCAGAAGCTCCAGCGGGTAAACACCTTCTTCCAAGATACCATGAGCTACAAATCCGGCAATGATCCTGTCAACGGCGGTGCTTACCAGTACCTCCATTTCACTCAGGATTGCTTCGCCGGCGAAAAGACCATTGTGATTTCCGCCGACGGCTATGAGGATCTGACCTTCCATGTCAATAACGGGGCATTGGTTCGGTAATTGATCCCGGTTACCTCCTAAAGAAAACACCCCCGATTTCACGATAAAGTGAAATCGGGGGCTTGTCAATGGTGGGGGTGGATTGAGTCTGCAAAATTGATTGTACACAGAGATTGCAGAGGGAAGGCAGGGGAAGAGGAGTGGAAAACAAAAGGTCCCGTTGCAAAACAGGTCATGAAAAAAGACGAGGAAGCTTTCCCCAAAGGGGGCCGCTTACTCGTCTTCTTTTGTGTTGAGATTTAATTGCCTATATCAAATCCGACACGCAGCTTTTTGGTACGCCGGAAGGGACTCGAACCCCCAACCCTCGGAACCGGAATCCGATGCTCTATCCATTGAGCCACCGGCGCATATCAACCAAGCCCCACTATTATATCAAAGGAAGTCCGGTTTGTAAAGTCCTAATTTTGAAATAAATTCCGGGGGGATACTCCGTAGAATTTGAAAATTGGTTGTTTTTCTATGGAAACTATGGTATCATAGGGGTAAAACATGAAGTTTTGTATCAATAGCGGCGAAAGCTGCGGTTTTATTACAATGGAGGAGTATATATGACAGATTCTGCTCAAAGTTTCCGTTCTGCCTTTCATGGCTTCAATCGGGAAGATGTGGTCCGGTTTCTGGAGACAACAGTGGCAAAGCATGGCGCGCAGGTTCGTGAGCTGGAAGATGAGATCAAACGGCTGGAGGGGGAGCTGGAGCAGGCCCGTCAGAAGGAGAACCCCCAAATGCCGGAGGAGCTGGATGCACTGCGCAAGGAAAACGATGCGCTGAAAAAGCAGGTGGAGGAGCTGGAAAACCAGCTGACCGACCCGGAGCCGGAGCCTCAGCAGGATCAGCAGTGGGAGGCAGAGGAGCTGGCGGCCTATCGCCGGGCGGAGAATGTGGAACGGCAGGCCCGCACCAGAGCGGCCCACCTCAACGAGAAGATCAACATCCTCATGGAGGAGCTTACCAACCGTCTGGAGGGAAGCGGGCTTGCAATCGATGCAGCCACGGAGTCCATGGGAAAGGCCCTGGAGGAGCTCCAGACCGCCCTGGACGGGGCAAAAAATATTCTCTCTTCCGGGGTAGAGACCTTGCACAGTCTGGAGCAGGAAGAAAAGTAACGGGGATTTATACATAGAGACCGCAAATGGGGCGCATCCCGGAAGTTTCTTCGGGGCCTCTGATGAAAGAAAGAACACAGGCCGCTGTTTCCTTGGAAACGGCGGCCTGCCTGCATCAGTGCACTTGCTTTTTTATGTAGACCCGGTACAGACGGGGCCGGTTGTATCGCTGAATGATAATAAAGGGAATGTTGGACAGGGCGTACAAAGTGGCGGCAACGGCGCCGAAGGGGGTGGGGACATACCAATACAGCGGAATACACAATGCCGCGAGAACCCAGTGCACCAGCTCCGCCACACAGGTCTCCTGAAGAAAGCGGACCAGATTGCCTTGGTCCTCGTGACCGTTCATTTCCTTGGTAAAGGTGTTCCGGGTGTATTTGCTCTTGTCGGGCAGACGGTCCTTCCACTTGCGGATGTGGAGCTTTTCATAGAATCGGCCGTCCTGTTCCCAGAGATAAGCCCGGTAAGGGAATCGGTCCCAGTGGAACCACCGCCGGGGCAGGGCTTCCCCCGCAAGATGAGATAAAATACCCAAAAGAATGATGTATTTAATCACAGAGAAAATCTGTTGTAATAGGCTCATAATGGTGCTCCTGTGAAAATAGTACTGTATAGTATATCCTATCTTTTTGAAAAAGTCCAGAACAGATATGGGATAAAATGGATGGTTTCTCAAAGAAATTTCGGAAAATACAGGAAATCACTTGCAAAAGCAAGGGGGGTGTGTTATGCTGAACGGGAACTGAATCACTGCAAGCAGCGTCCTCAGAGGAACTGAAGGCGGAATGGGGTGAGATTCCCCGCGAGTGGGTCACTGTGATCCCTTCTTTGAAAGGGTAAGTCAGATACGCATCGCTGCTTGAAAGCGTCTGCCGTCACTGGGCGTTTTACTTGAGGGATCATTGCGCCTGCACGGTTTTTTGTGTAGGTGCGTTTTTTTATGGTTTTTTTCAAGGGGGCTGTGGAAATCTCAGGCGGCCGCTGCCTTGAAAATCGGAACAACCAAAATATAGGAGGCGCCGGGAGACAGGCACTCCACTGTGGGAGCGGGAAATGATTGAGGCCTGGGCAAGAATCGGTTTGCTCCCGATTCTCGGATCACCCGGGAACAGGTGGTTCTGCTCATGCGGTTTTTAGGGACCGTTACAAAATAATACTTCGGGGGCAGGAAGAAGACAGACTCCCCACCTTCCTGCCCGCTTTCCGCAGTGCCATAGGAGGCATTGCCCGGCCCTCAGGTTGGTGATCCCTGCCTGAGGGCCTTGTTTTATGGCGTTATGGGAGAGATTTGGGGATTGTTCCGGCCGCTCCCCGTCCCGTATGTGGGCAGTCTCACCTGGGGGACTCCCGGTACATTTTCCTTAAAATGGTAGGAATTTTGCGGTTAAATTGCAAAAAGCGGGTGAAAAAAGAATACAAAACTGTGGAGCGCGGCGAAACAGGAGCGTTTGCTGACGGCGGAGAATCCCGCATCCCGGACCACCCCATAGTCAGTCGGCGGTAGACACTTAGGCGGTTTTCGGGAAAGTGTTTCTCACCGGAGGGCTTGCAAGAGAAAAAATAAAGGCTGCAAAACGAGAGATTATAAATTTCTTATAATGATATTATATATTATAATATCGAGTCAACTGGTTTTCTAATGCTGTTATAAATGTACAAGATGCATGGGGTAGTTATGTTGAAATATCATAAATATTTACTGAGCTATTGACAGGAGACCGAATCTATATTACAATCGCGGTTAGTAAGAAGTGGGTGAATCGTCGAAACCACAGGAATGGATTTTCTCCCCCCGGCTTGAAAAATCCGGCGAGACAGAGGGAAACCGCACCGTTGCATGCAAGGCGATTTGTCCACCAGTCATGGAGCATCCTGTGCCGCAAGGCAGACGTTCAGATAAATATTTAATAGGGAGTGTAAACAAGTGGAAAAGATTTATGATGTAGTCATCCTCGGCGCCGGTCCTGCCGGCCTTACCGCCGGCCTGTATGCCGGACGGAGCAGACTGTCCACTTTGATCGTTGAGAAGGGCAAAGATGGCGGCCAGATCGCCATTACCGACGAGATCGAGAACTATCCCGGTCAGGAGGTGGAGGGCGAGTCCGGCCCCAGCCTCATCGCCCGTATGACCGCTCAGGCCGAGAAGTTCGGCGTGGAGCGTGCAGGCGACGTGATTAAGGAAGTGGAGCTGGTCGGCGATGTGAAGAAGCTGATCGGCAACAAGGGTACTTATCTGGCTAAGACCGTCATCGTGGCCACCGGCGCATTCCCCCGCCCCATTGGCTGCGAGAACGAAGGCAAGTTCGTGGGCAAGGGCATTTCCTTCTGCGCCACCTGTGACGCTTCCTTCTTTGAAGATTTTGAGGTCTATGTGGTTGGCGGCGGCGACGCTGCTGTGGAAGAGGCTATGTACCTGACGAAGTTTGCAAGAAAGGTCACCATCATCCACCGCAGAGACGAGCTCAGAGCCGCTAAGTCCATTCAGGAGAAGGCCTTCGCCAACCCCAAGTTGTCCTTTATGTGGGACACCGTTGTGGAGAAGGTGGACGGCGACGAGATCCTCACCAGTATGGTGGTGAGAAACACCAAGACCGGTGAAAAGACTCTCATTGAGGCAGACGAAGAGGACGGCCTGTTCGGTCTGTTCGGCTTCATCGGCCTGCTGCCCAACACCAAGCTGTTTGAAGGCATTCTCGATATGGAGAATGGCTACATTAAGACAGACGAGAATATGCACACCAATATCCCCGGTGTCTATGCTGCCGGTGATATGCGTGTCAAGTCTCTGCGTCAGGTTGTTACCGCTGCTGCTGACGGCGCAATCGCTGCCATGCAGGCGGAGCACTACCTTGCAAACTTAGGTTAATTTAATGGAGGTGAATGAAATGCTGGAACTCGATAAGAATACGTTTGAGGCAGAGGTTCTGCAGGCTGAAGGTAAGGTCGTTGTGGACTTCTATGGTGACGGCTGCGTTCCCTGTGCGGCTCTCATGCCCCATGTTCATGGCTTTGCAGAGCAGTACGGCGATAAGCTGAAGTTCTGCGCTCTGAACACCACCAAGGCTCGTCGTCTGGCCATCGGTCAGAAGATCCTGGGCCTGCCCGTTGTGGCTGTCTACGAAAATGGTGTCAAGATTGACGAGTGTGTCAAGGACGACGCTACCCCCGAGAACGTAGAGGCTATGATCAAGAAGCACATTTAATTGTGTAATCCCCCCTTGCTAGATTGCCGTGTTCCGGCTTTCTATAAAACTGATGAAAGGAGACATAGTTATGAGCATTTTGGCTAATAAGAAGGTTGTTATTATCGGCGACCGCGACGGCATTCCCGGTCAGGCGATTGCTGCCTGCGCCGAGAGCGCTGGTGCTGAAGTTGTGTTTTCCTCGACTGAGTGCTTCGTGTGAACCGCCGCTGGTGCAATGGATCTGGAAAATCAGAAGCGAGTAAAGGACTTCGCTGAGCAGTATGGCCCCGAGAACGTTGTTGTTCTTCTGGGTGCTGCTGAGGGTGAGGCTTCCGGTCTTGCTGCTGAGACGGTTACCAATGGTGACCCCACTTTCGCCGGTCCGTTGACAGGAGTCCAGTTGGGACTCAAGGTGTATCATGTGTGCGAGCCTGAGATTAAGCAGGAGTTTGACGCTGCTGTTTATGAGGAGCAGGTCAGCATGATGGAAATGGTTCTTGACGTTGACGATATCGTCCAGGAAATGACTGCCATCCGCGAGCAGTTCTGCAAGTATTGATCCCCGTCGGGTGATTCAAGCCTGTGAATTGTTGCACACGAGGGGCGGTGGCTTCGGCTGCCGCCCCTTCTTTTTTGCAATCGCTGCAATATTCTCCTGGAACAGAGTTCAGTAGGTTCTAAATATATATTTTGAATTACAATAAAGGTGGAATTACATATGAAAAGCGTAATTAAGGGCACAGGCTACATCCTGGCCCATACCCCCGACATGGTGCTGCACAATGGTACAACTCAGACCACAGAGCGGATCGTAAACCCCGACAGTGAATACCTCAAGGAGCTGCCCAACCACCTGCGTACCTATGAGCAGGTGCTGGCTTACTGGCCCAACCAGGTCTACATCGGCAACAAGACCCCCGATGAGCTGGCTGAAGTGGCACAGCCCTGGTGCGACAAGGAGTGCGATGTAAACGCCCGGTACGGCCAGTTCGGCCAGATCATGCCCCAGGAAGAGTTCCTG
Organism: Oscillospiraceae bacterium; assembly: GCA_020025515.1. Lineage (GTDB taxonomy): Bacteria > Bacillota > Clostridia > Oscillospirales > Oscillospiraceae > Faecousia. Next base: position 27,951 of record JAHHRZ010000017.1, read on the forward strand.
CTGCTGATGCAGGCCTGCGATGTGTTCGACCTGGTGAAGCTGGACAAGGACTTTGTGGCCGCTCATAAGGAAGCTCTGGCTGCCAATGAGATCATGGACGAGACCATTATGGCCCGCATCCCCGAGGGCGTGGAGGCCGCAGAGGTGGCCCATCTGGTGAGCGACGAGCACGCCGAGGGCCTGTACCACAACAATGTTCTGGTTGGCTGCGTGAAGCGGGCCCACGACATTGATGTGAACCTGTCCGCCCATGTGATGCACGAGAATCTGGTGTCCAAGGCCTCTTCCGTTCTGTCCATGCTCCATGCGGTCAAGAACGCCGGCATTGAAAAGAGCGAAGTGGAATATGTCATCGACTGCTGCGAGGAAGCCTGCGGCGACATGAACCAGAGAGGCGGCGGCAACTTCGCAAAGGCTGCGGCTGAGATTGCCGGTCTTTCCGGTGCTACCGGCTCCGATGCCCGTGGCTTCTGTGCCGGTCCTGCTCACGCCATTGTGGAAGGTGCTGCTCTGGTGGCTTCCGGCGCTTACAAGACCGTTATGATTACCGCCGGCGGCTGCACCGCAAAGCTGGGTATGAACGGCAAGGACCATGTGAAGAAGGGTCTGCCCGCTCTGGAGGACATGATCGGCGGCTTTGCTCTGGTCATCACCCAGGACGACGGCGTCAGCCCCGAGTTCAACCTGTCCATTCTGGGCCGCCACACCGTTGGCACCGGCTCCGCTCCTCAGGCTGTTATTTCTTCTCTGGTCACCGATCCTCTGGACCGTGTGGGCCTGAAGATCACCGATATCGACAAATACTCCCCCGAGATGCAGAACCCCGACATCACCAAGCCCGCAGGCGCCGGTGATGTGCCTCTGGCAAACTACAAGATGATTGCGGCTCTGGCTGTAAAGCGGGGCGAGCTGCAGCGTGCCGATCTGGCCACCTTCCCTGTGAAGCACGGTCTCACCGGCTGGGCTCCCACCCAGGGTCACATTCCCTCCGGCGTACCTTACATGGGCTTTGCCCGCAATGACATTATGGCCGGCAAGATGCAGCGTGTTATGATCATCGGCAAGGGCTCTTTGTTCCTGGGCCGTATGACCAACCTGTTTGACGGTGTTTCCTTCGTCATTCAGGCCAACACCGGTGCCGAGAAGGCAGAAGCCGGCGTTTCCGAGGATGAGGTCAAGGGCATGATCGCCAAGGCCATGAAGGAGTTTGCTGCCACTCTGCTGGCGCAGGCTGAATAAGGCGGTGACAGCCATGAAGAATCTGGAACAAACCATTGCCAATGCATTTTTGCAGATGGCAGAGGGCCTGGAGAGCGGCTCCTTTGGCCCCAAGCCCAAGATTGCACTGACCGGAATGGGCAGTGAGCACGGCGAGAAGAACGCCATGGAAGCGGCCCAGATGGCAGCCGCCAAGGGTGTGGATGTGTACTACATCGGCACATTAAAGGCAGAGGGCGTCACCACCATCGAGGTGGCCAACGAGGACGAGGGCCACAAGAAGATGGAGCAGATGGTGGAGTCCGGCGAGGTGGACGGTGCCGTTACCATGCACTTCCCCTTCCCCATCGGTGTTTCTACCGTGGGCCGTGTGGTCACTCCCGCCAGAGGCCGGGAGATGTTCGTGGCCACCACCACCGGTACTTCCAGTGCCGACCGCATCGAGGGCATGATCAAAAATGCCATTTACGGCATCATTACCGCCAAGGCTGCCGGTATCAAGGAGCCGACCGTGGGCATTTTGAATGTGGACGGCGCCCGTCAGACCGAAATGGCTCTCAATCAGCTGAAAGAGGGGGGCTATGCCTTTACCTGGGCCAACTCTGCCCGGGCAGACGGCGGCGCTGTGATGCGTGGCAACGATGTGCTGCAAGGCACCCCCGATGTTCTGGTCTGCGACTCTCTCACCGGCAATGTGCTCATTAAGATGATGAGCGCCTACACCACCGGCGGCAGCTTCGAGGCCACGGGCTATGGCTATGGCCCCGGCATTGGCAAGGGCTATCACAAGCTGATCCACATTGTCTCCCGTGCTTCCGGCGCGCCTCTCATTGCCAACGCTCTGATCTATGCTGCCGAGATGGTAAAGGGCAAGGTCTTTGAGGTGGCAGACAAGGAGTTTGCCGCAGCGGAAAAGGCAGGTCTGGAGAAGATTCTGGCCGCCCGGAAGGCTGCCGCCAAGCCCGCACAGGAGGAAGAGGAGGTCAAGGCACCTCCCGCAGAACCCTGCACAGCCAGCATCCCCGGCATTGAGGTTATGGATCTGGAGGACGCAGCAAAGGTTCTGTGGAAAAACGGCATCTATGCCGAGACCGGAATGGGCTGCACCGGCCCTCTGGTCATGATGAGCCAGGCCAACTATGAGAAGGCTTTGGAGCTTTTGAAGAAGGCTGGCTATGTAGGCTAAAAATCCCCGGCCTCCGATGTTCTCAACAGAAAGGAATGGAACCCCAAGATGGAATACCATTATATGGACAATGCCGCTACCTCATTTCCCAAGGCTCCCGGCGTGGGGCAGGCCATGGCCCATTACATCGAAAAAATGGGCGTGAATGTAGGAAGAGGCACCTATGAACAGGCATCGGAGGCCGGACTTGTGGTACTGGAAACCAGACAGCAGCTCAAAACCCTGTTTCATTTTCCCGGAAAGGTAAAACATGTGATTTTTACCCCCGGTGCCACCTACAGCCTGAACCAGATCCTCCGGGGCTATTTGAAGCCGGGGGATCATGTGGTGGTCAGCAGTCTGGAGCACAACGCCGTCATGCGGCCCCTGACGGATTTGCAGGCTTTAGGAGTAACGTTTTCCCGGATTCCTGCGGATCGGGAAGGACGTACCAAGGCAGAAGACCTTCTGCCGCTGCTCCGGGAAAATACCAGGCTGGTTCTGGTGAACCATGCGTCCAATGTGTCTGGCACCATTTTCCCCTTGGAAGAGGTGGCCCGAATCTGCCGGGAGAGGGGAATCCCTCTGGCAGTGGACGGGGCCCAGACCGCCGGGTATCTGCCCATAGATTTTGAAAAGCTGGGACTTTCGGCCCTGTCGGTGCCGGGGCATAAGGGGCTGTTAGGCCCTCAGGGCATTGGAGCCATGCTTTTGGCGCCGGAATTTGCCAAAGCCATGGAGCCGGTGACCACCGGCGGCACGGGAAGTGCCTCCGACAGCGAAATTCAGCCAGGCTATCTGCCGGATCGCTTTGAATCCGGCACCATGAATCTGCCCGGTATTTTCGGCCTCCATGCGGCTCTGGACTATGTCCTGACCCAGGGGGTAGAATCGGGGCGGGCGCATATCAAGCAATGTACCCGGCAGTTTTTACAGGGGGTTCAGGACCTGCCCCTGCGAGTGGCAGGCCCCGCAGACCCGGAATTGCAGGTAGGCGTGGTGTCACTGGACTTTGAAGGGCTGGACAATGCAGAGGTTTCCTTTGCATTGGAACAGCAATTCGGAATCCAGACACGGTGCGGCCTGCACTGTGCGCCAAATGCACATAAAACATTACAGACCTTTCCCCAGGGAACGGTCCGCTTCTCCTTTGGTCACGAGACCACACCGGAGGAAGTGGCCTATGCCCTGGAGGGAATTCGAGCCATACTGAAAGGAAGGTGAAGGTTATGGATGCCAAGAAAGTCAGACTGACGGAGCTTACTTCCTCCGCCGGATGAGCAGCGAAATTGGCCCCCGGGGCCCTTGCGCAGGTTTTGCGTAAGATTCCAAATTTACCAAATGAAAATCTGCTAGTTGGTTACGACACATCAGATGATGCCTGTGTATACCGAATTAGTGACGAGTTGGCGCTGGTTCAGACGGTGGACTTCTTCCCGCCTATGGTGGACGATCCCTTCCAGTTTGGTCAGATTGCCGCAGCAAATGCCTTGTCGGATGTTTACGCCATGGGCGGTCAGCCCACCCATGCAATGAATCTTCTGTGTTTCCCGGAATGTTTAGACCTGGAAATCGCCGCCGAGATTTTGGCGGGCGGTGCGGATAAGGTTCGGGAGGCAGGATGCACCATTGCGGGAGGACATTCCATCAACGACAAGGAACCCAAATACGGCCTGTGTGTAAGCGGTTTTGTAGACCCCAGAAAGATGCTTACCAACAGTGCGGTAAAACCCGGAGATTGCTTGGTCCTTACAAAACCCATCGGAACGGGAATTCTCACCACCGCAGCCAAAGGCGGGCTGCTGACCCCAGAGGAGGAGAGATCCATGGTGGACACCATGCGCACCTTGAACCGGGCAGCCAGTCTGTGCGCCCAGGGGCTTCCGGTCCACGCCTGTACGGATATTACGGGCTTCGGTCTGGCCGGACATCTGTGCGAGATGGCCCAGGGCAGCCAAACCAGTATTTATCTGGAGGCGGGGACGGTTCCGGTTTTGCCCGGTGTATTGCAATGGGCCAGAATGGGAATGATTCCGGCGGGAGCTTACCGGAACCGGAAGTATTTTGGACCCAGAGTGAAGGTGGCAGATACCGTTCCCACGGAGCTTTCCGATGCCGTATTTGACCCCCAGACCTCCGGCGGTTTGCTGTTCTCGTTACCGGAACCGGAAGCAAAGGACCTTTTGGCCCGGCTTCAGGATGCCAATGTCCCCGCGGCGGTGATTGGCTATGCCAGTACATTTGATGGAATTTCTGTACATGTTGTGTAGCAGATGGCAGGAGGCACCGATGAAATCGGTCGGTGTCGCCTGCCCCACATATTGATGTTCTGGCCCAGTCGGTAACGCCTAAAATACCTCTTGACTTTTTTATAATCCAGATTATAATAGGAGTGTTGGGGTATCCTGTTTGTGTACGCCGAAATATGGAAGCAGTCGGGTAACTGGTGTGCCCTCTGGTCTTCAAAACCAGTATGAGCATTGACTGCTCGGGTGGGTTCGATTCCCACCTGCTTCCGCCAAGCTGAAACCTGTGCCGGAACTTAGGTTCTTGCACAGGTTTTATTTTTTTGCAATTATAAAGGGGTATCACATATGAATCAAGAGTTATTACGAAGGATTCCCAAAATGGACCTCCTTCTGGACCGTCCGGCTCTGGCACAGATGGAGTCGGTTTCCAGAAACGGACTGAAAAAGGCCGTTCAGGACTATTTGCAGGAGCTGCGTTCTGCCATTTTGGCGGGAGAGAGGACGGAAGTTCCCACCCCGGAGCAGGTGGAACAGGAGATTTTGCGCCGTTTAGAAGAAACGGAACCATTCCACCTTAAGCGGGTGGTGAATGCCACCGGCGTGGTGCTGCACACCAATCTGGGTCGGGCCCCTCTGGGAGCGGAGGCGGCTGCCCGCATTGCGGAAATTGCCCAGGGATATTGCAATCTGGAATACGACATTGATGCCGGAAAACGGGGCAGCCGATACAGCCATGTGGAGGATCTCATCTGTGAGCTCACAGGAGCAGAGGCCGCCATGGTGGTCAACAACAATGCAGGCGCTGTGTTTCTCATGCTGAACACCCTGGCAAAAGGGAAAAAGGTTGCCATTTCCCGGGGGGAACTGGTGGAAATCGGCGGTTCCTTCCGGGTGCCGGAAATCATGGAGCAAAGCGGCGCAGACCTGGTGGAGGTGGGCACCACCAACAAAACCCACCCGGAAGATTATGAAAACGCCGTGCAGCAGGGTGCATCCGTCCTTTTGAAGGTGCATACCAGCAACTTTGCCATTGTGGGCTTTACGGAGTCTGTGGGCATCAAGCAGATGGCGGAAATCGCAAAGGAAAATGGATCTCTGGTTCTGTATGATGTGGGTTCCTGCTTCCTGTTTCCCCGGGAGTATGTGGGTCTGCACCACGGCGAGACCGTGACCAAGGCCCTGCAGGACGGGGCGGATGTGGTGTGCTTCTCCGGGGACAAGCTCATGGGCTCTACCCAGGGTGGGATTCTGGTGGGCAAGAAAGACCTGATTGAAAAAATGCGGAAAAACCACCTGACCCGAATGCTCCGTGTGGACAAGCTTTCTCTGGCTGCATTGGAGCTGACCCTGCGGCACTGTCTGGACCCCAGGGAGGCCTGCGAAAGGATTCCCACATTAAAAATGCTGTCCATGAGCCGGGAAACCTGCACCCAAAAGGCAGAGGCTTTGCAAAAGGAATTGTCCGGGGCGGCACCGTCTTTGCACATTGAAACCATTCTCACGGAAGATGAGGTAGGCGGCGGCTCTCTGCCTGGGGTTCTGCTGCCCGGATGTGCCGTTGCAGTTTCTTCCTGCGCCGTCAGTGCCCAGGGAATGGAGCGGCGGCTGAGGCTGCGAAAAACCCCGATTATTACCCGGGTATGGAAGGATCAGGTTCTGATTTCCCCCCGGACCCTTTGCGACGGAGACCAACAGGAGCTGATTCAGGCATTCAGTGAGCTGGAACAGCAGATCAAAGAGGAGAGAGACACAAAATGAAACATCTGGTAATCGGCACGGCGGGCCATGTGGACCACGGCAAAACCTGTCTGACCAAGGCCCTTACGGGCACGGACACGGACCGTTTGAAGGAAGAACAAAAGCGGGGCATTACCATCGAGATCGGCTTTGCCCAGTTGACCCTGCCCAACGGACAGCAGGCCAGTATTGTGGATGTTCCGGGCCATGAAAAGTTTGTGCGCAATATGCTGGTGGGAGCCACGGGCATCGATGTGGTGCTTTTGGTGGTGGCGGCAGACGAGGGCTTCATGCCCCAGACCCAGGAGCATTTGGATATTTTGTCCCTTCTGGATGTAAAGAACGGTATCATTGTCCTGACCAAAGCGGACATGGTGGACGAGGACTGGCTGGAAGTGGTGAAAGACGACACCAGAGAACGGGTCAAAGGCACCTTCTTGGAAAACGCCCCCATGCGGACGGTTTCCGCCTATACGGGGCAGGGCATTGAGGAACTGAAAAACGAGATTGTCTCTCTGGTGGAGCGAACCGAGTCCCGGAAATCCGACCGACCCTTCCGCCTGCCTGTGGACCGGGCCTTCTCCATCAAGGGCTTCGGTACGGTTATTACCGGCACCTTGGTGGACGGCACCATTCAGACCGGTGATTCCGTCATGGTCTATCCCCAGCAGAAGCTGGCCCGTGTCCGGGAATTGCAGAACCACGATGAAAGCCAGAATGAGGTGCAGGCCGGTATGCGTGTGGCGGTGAACCTGACCGGCGTGGAGCGGCAGGAGCTGGTGCGGGGCTGCACCATTGCAGAGCCGGATTCCATGGAGCTGTCCAAGCAGATTGCGGTGCACCTGCAAATGACCCCGGATTCTCCCTTTGGAATCAAGAATTCCTCCAAACTCCATTTCCATCTGGGTACTCAGGAAATGGTGTGCAAGGTTCGTCTGCTGGATGCCGACCAGCTGGAGCCGGGGCAGAGCGGCTATGCCGTTCTTACCTTCCCGGAGGAACTGGTGGCCCGGAATCTGGATCGGTTTATTGTCCGGTTCTTCTCTCCCATGACCACGGTTGGCGGCGGCATGGTGCTGGATATGGACTCTCCCCGGCTGAAACGGAAGGATGAGGCCGTTCTGGAGCGGCTCAAGCGTCTCAATGACTCCCCGGACTTCCGGATTCAGCAGATGGTGATGGATGCGGGAGCCGCCCTTACCAACGAAAACGCCCTGCTCAAGCGCAGTGGTCTGTCTGCTGCTGTGGTAAAAGAGGTTTTGCAGCGGCATCTGGAAGAGGGGACCATTTTGCAGATCGAAAACGGCCTGATTGCAAAAGAAACCATGGACGCTATTTGGGCCAGAGCGGAGGAGCTTCTGGGCAAGTTCCACAAGGAAAATTCTCTGCAAGACGGTCTGCCTCTGGGCGAGCTGAGAGAAAAGCTCTTTGCCTCCTCCTCCAAAACTCTGGATTCCATTCTCAATTACTTTGTAAAGACGAAAAAACTCCGCCTTGTGGGAAGCTGTGCGGCACTTTCCACCTTTAAGTGTGCTTTCTCCCCGGAACAAAAGGCCATGCAGGAAAAGCTGGACACCCTGTATCGGGAGGCGGGCTTTGAAGCCCCCCTCACCACGGAGGTGGCGGCCCAGTTTGCCAATCGGCAGAAACCCTTCCAGCAGGTTCTGGTGAAAATGCAGAAGGAAGGAACCCTCCTTCCTCTGACCCCCCAGACCTATGCCCACAAAGCCATGTGTCAGAAAGCGCTGGACGAATTCCTTGGAATGTTCCAGAACAGCGACCAGGTGACACTGGCGGAATTTCGTACCCAGCTGGGCGTTTCCCGAAAGTACGCCCAGATGTATTTGGATTTCTTCGACCGCTTGAAGATTTCCAAAATGGTAGGCGACCACAGAATCCTGCTGAAACCCGACTACAAAATTGGATAGGAGAGAGAAAAAATGAAAAAATTTCGTACCCATTTGCCCATCCTGATAACCGGCTCGTTGGTTGGTGTCATATCCATCCTGTTGGTGCTGTGGGGCAATCCCGCAAACATGGGCTTCTGCATTGCCTGTTTCCTCCGTGACATTGCGGGCGCACTGGGCATGCACCGGGCAGAGGCGGTGCAGTACATCCGTCCGGAAATCATCGGTCTGGTTCTTGGCTCCATGATTATGGCAATGATGAACAAAGAATTTAAGGTGCGGGGCGGTTCGTCTCCCGTGACCCGGTTCCTTCTGGGCGGGTTTATGATGGTGGGCGCATTGATGTTCCTGGGCTGCCCCCTGCGAATGGTCATCCGTCTGGGCGGCGGCGACCTGAACGCCATCTTCGGTCTGGTGGGCTTTGCACTGGGCATCTTTGTTGGCACCCTGTTCCTGAAAAAGGGCTTTACCCTGAAAAAATCCTACAGCCAGACCAAGGTGGAAGGTCTCGCCATTGGCGTGGTCAATGTAGGGCTTCTGGCTCTGCTGATTGCGGCTCCTGCATTTGTGTTCTTCTCCAAGGAAGGCCCCGGCTCCATGCACGCCCCCATTGCCGTTGCCCTCATCGCAGGTCTGGTGGTAGGTGCCCTGGCACAGAAAACCCGGTTCTGCATGGCTGGCGGCATCCGGGATTCCATCATGCTCAAAGACTTCCATCTGCTTCTGGGTTTTGTGGCCCTTCTGGTCACCATTTTGGTTGGAAACCTGATTGTGAGCGGATTTGATTTGGGTCGGGGCCTCAAGGTGGGCTTTGCAGATCAGCCCATTGCCCACACCGACGGTCTGTGGAATGCCCTGGGCATGGTTCTGGTGGGTTTTACCGCCGTTCTGCTGGGTGGCTGCCCCATGCGGCAGCTGGTTTTGGCCGGCAGCGGCAACAGCGATTCCACCGTTACGGTGCTGGGCATGGTGGCAGGCGCTGCCATTTGCCACAACTTTGGTCTGGCTTCTTCTGCCGCCGGCCCCACCATGGCCGGTAAGATTGCCGTGGGCGTAGGTCTTGTGGTGGTTGCCGTCATTGGATTTGTAAACACAAAGAAAGTTTGAGGTGTAAGAAAATGAATCAGATTGATGCACGGGGATATTCCTGTCCCGAACCGGTTTTGATGACCAAAAGAGCCCTGGAGAAGGGAACCCCTCTGGTGGTGCTGGTAGACAACGAGACCCCTCTGGAAAATATTCGGCGCTTTGCCACCAACCTGGGATATCAGGTGGAGTGGAAAGAACTGGGAGAAGATTTCGAGGTCACCATCCGATGAACGAACAGATCGCAACCTTTCACACCCATTTAGGAGCCATTCGCTTTCATAAGATCCTCAAGGAGCTGGGAGATCCTGCGGTGATGATGCCGGTTCCCCGGAAGCTGTCCGCCTCCTGCGGCACCTGTGTGAAGTTCAGCCGCCCCTTTGAAGAGGGGTGGGTGGACGAAGACCTGGAAGGGGTCTACGCAGTGAAAGACGGAGGCTTTGAGCAGATTTTCTTCAACGACGAAGAGGAAGAGTAAGACCCCCTGTTTTGACAATCCAACATAGATCCTCCGCAAAAAGCAGCAGCGCACCGGCTTTTTGCGGGGGATTTTTTCCTTTTTGGAGAGAATTTCTGTTATTGAAAATATCAATGATACCCGGGGATTCCATAGGATATCGGAATTGCTGGCCTGTGGAATCTGTGCTATTATAAACAAAAAATCACAGGAAGAAACAGGAAAAATCACGAATCGATCAAAAATGGAGGATCAGTCAATGCTGGAAGTCAATGCAATGGGCGATGCATGCCCAATGCCGGTGATTAAAACCATGAATGCCTTAAAGACTCTGGAGCAGGGGGGAACGGTAGAAACCCGGGTGGATAACGAAATCGCCGTCCAGAACCTTTTGAAAATGGCCAGAGAAAAGGGCCATGCCGCCCAGTGGGAACAGGTGGCGCAGGGAGAGTATCGGGTGGTCATCACCACGGGGCCTCAGGAGTCCACTCCACAGCAGACGGAGGCCACCTGCCCTACTCAACAGAAGAGCCGAAAGAACACGGTGGTGGTCATTGCATCGGATCGGATGGGGGAGGGCTCTGAGGAATTGGGAAAAACCCTGCTAAAGGGATTTTTCTATGCCCTGACCCAGCAGGAAACTCTTCCTGACACCATTCTTTTTTACAACAAAGGCGCACAGATGAGCTGCCAAGGCTCCCCGGCGCTGGAGGACCTGCGGGGCTTGCAGGAGCAGGGGGTGGAGCTGCTGACTTGCGGCACCTGCCTGAACTATTACGGTCTTTCTGACCGTTTGGCCGTGGGAGAAGTGACCAACATGTATGTCATCTGCGAGAAAATGACCCATGCGGATACCGTAGTGAAGCCATAGTATGAGAAAAAAAGAATTATCACTGATCGTTGCATTCGATGAGACCGCCCAGGCCATGGGAGCGGAGCGGTGCTTTCAGGACAGGGGCCTGCCCGGGCGTTTGATCCCCATTCCCCGTGAAATTACGGCGGGCTGCGGCCTTGCCTGGAAGGCCGCCCCTCAGGATCAGCAATGCCTGAAGGAGGCGTTGGAGGCGCTTTCTCTGGGAAACTGCCGGTTTTATGTGTTGGAGGTGTAGGAATATGAAGTGCGGTATCGGAATCGACATCGGCTCCACCTGTGCAAAGACCATTGTTTTGGATGAAGAAAAGAAGATCCTCCACCGGCTGCTTCGGCCCACGGGCTGGAGCAGCGTAGACACGGCCCGGGAGATTCGCAGCAGCCTGTGCGATCTGGGGGTGGACATGGACCGGGCCTGTGTGGTGGCCACAGGCTATGGCAGAATTTCGGTGCCCTATGCCCACAAGACCGTTACGGAGATCACCTGCCACGCCAAAGGGGCCTGCTACATCCACGGAACCGGGGATCTGGCCGCCATTGACATTGGGGGGCAGGATACCAAAATCATCGCCGTGACCAAAGGGACGGTTTCGGATTTCCTGATGAACGACAAATGCTCCGCAGGTACCGGGCGGTTTTTGGAGGTGATGGCCAATACCCTGGGGGTCTCCCCCGAGGAGCTGTGCCGCATGGCGGCAGAGGGAGGCAACACGACCATCAGCTCTTTGTGCACGGTGTTTGCAGAGTCGGAGGTCATCAGCCTCATTGGACGGGGAGAGAAACGGGAGAACATCGCCTATGCCGTGGTGGATTCCATTGTGCAAAAGGTATCCTCTCAGGCCAAACGGCTGGGCGTTTCCAAACAAGCGGTCTGCCTGACGGGGGGACTTTGTGAATTTGATTATCTGCGTCAGCGTCTGGCTTCTGTGCTGCACACACAGGTGGAGGCAAAGCCCGACGGGCGGTATGCCGGAGCAATCGGAGCGGCACTGCTGGCTTCGGCACTTTGAAGGAGTATGAAAAGATGATTTATCTGGACAATGCGGCCACCACGCTGCACAAGCCCCAGCAGGTGATCGATGCCGTGGTGGGGGCCATGCAGACCATGGGAAATTCCGCCCGGGGCGCCCATGGAAGCTGCCTGAACGCATCTCGCACCGTTTATGATGCCAGAGTGAAGCTGGCTCATTTTTTTGGATGCCAGCGACCGGACCATGTGATTTTTACCGCCAATTCCACAGAGGCCCTGAATATTGCCATCTGCGGAATCCTCTCGCCCGGGGACCATGTGATTACCACGGATTTAGAGCACAACTCGGTTCTGCGGCCTCTGTATGAAATGGAGGAGAACCACCAGGTTGCCCTGAGCTTTGTGGCGGCGGACCGGCACGGATGCGTGGAGTATGCGCAGTTTGAACGGCTGATTCGCCCGGACACCAAGGCCATTGTCTGCACCCACGGCTCCAATCTCACGGGAAATTTACTGGACATTGAGCGAATCGGAACCATTGCCCATGCCCACGGGGTGCTGTTTGTGGTGGATGCCTCCCAGACTGCTGGGGTGATACCCATTGACATGGAGAAAATGCACATTGATGTGCTGTGCTTCACGGGCCATAAGGGCCTCATGGGGCCTCAGGGAACCGGAGGGCTTTGCATCCGGGAGGGGGTGGAGATCCGGCCCTGGAAACGGGGCGGCTCCGGGGTCCACTCCTATGACCGCCGCCAACCCATGGCATATCCCACCCGGCTGGAGGCCGGGACTCTCAATGCCCATGGAATTGCAGGGCTTTCTGCGGCGGTGGATTATATCCGGCAGGTGGGCATCGAAACCATTGCGGAAAAGGAAATGGGGCTTATGAACCGCTTTTACCAAGGGGTCTGCGCCATACCGGGGGTCACGGTTTACGGAGATTTTTCGGGGCCTGCACGCTGCGCTGTGGTGAGTCTCAATCTCTATGATTATGATTCCAGCAGCGTGTCCGATGAACTGGAACAGACCTATGGCATTTCCACCCGGCCCGGTGCCCACTGCGCCCCCCGGATGCACGAAGCCTTAGGCACCACCCAACAAGGAGCGGTGCGCTTTAGCTTTTCCTGGTTCAATACGGAGCCGGAAGTGGATGCGGCCATTGATGCCGTGAGAGAACTGGCGCAGCCCTGACCTCAAGCAGGCAGATCCTATATTCAGCACCCAATCCCTTACCAAAAGCCAAAAATAACAATCAGGAGGAACGAAAATGTCTGATTATGTGCAAATGTGGAAAGACCTTGGGATGGATTTGGAGAACCATGACATGTTGTGTCAGGTTCTTCCCACGGCGGTGGGAGATGTGTTTCTGACCCAGGAAAATCGGCCGAAAGCCATGGATTTTTGGGATCTTGTGATCTCGGAGGTCCACGGAATCCGGCCTGCCGAGCTGGTGCAGGAGCAGAAAAAGGGCCGCAAGGTCTTTGGTACCTTCTGCGTCTATGTGCCGGACGAAGTGGTGATTGCGGCCAACGGCATTGTGACCGGCCTTTGCGGCGGCTCTCAGTTCTGGGTGCCCGGAGGAGAAGAGGTTCTGCCCAAGAACACCTGCCCCCTCATCAAGGCATCCGTGGGTGCCCGCCTGGGAAAAACCTGCCCATTCTTCCGCATTGCAGACATGTATGTGGGAGAGACCACCTGCGACGGGAAGAAAAAGGCCTATGAGATCTTGGGGGAGGATGTCCCCATGTATGTGATGGATGTACCCCAAATGAAGCGGGAGAAGGACATCCTCAAATGGAAGGATGAAATTGCGGAATTTGCGGGGATGGTGGAACGGTTCACCGGGAACGAAATCACCCCGGAAAAGCTTTCCGAGGCCATCAAACTGGTGAATGAAAAGCGAAAGGCCTTGCAGCGTGTGTATGATTGCCGAAAGTCCAAGTGTCTGCCCATCTCCGGACGGGATGCCCTGCTTATGATGCAGATTGCCTTCTTTGACGACCCGGCCCGATGCGCCACGATGTGCAACCGTCTGGCGGACGAGCTGGAGCAGCGCATCCGGGACGGAATCAGCGTTGTTCCCGCCGGAACCAAGCGGATTCTGGTGACCGGCACCCCCCTGGCGGTGCCCAACTGGAAGCTGCATAATATCATTGAGACCAGCGGGGCCGTGGTGGTCTGCGAAGAAATGTGCACGGGTACCCGGTACTTTGAAAACCTGGTGGACGAGAGCAAGACCACCCTGGACGAGCAGTTCCTGGCCCTGTCTCAGCGGTATATGAAAACCAACTGTGCCTGCTTCACCCCCAATACCGGGCGAATTGAGGACATTTTGCGGATGGTCAAGGAATATCAGGTGGATGGCGTCATCGATTGCAGCCTGAAATTCTGCTGCCTGTACGACACGGAAAAGCGTGGGGTCAGTGCCGCCCTGAAGGAGGCCGGGGTTCCGGTGCTGTCTCTGGAAACGGACTATGAAGATTCCGACGCAGAGCAGCTTCGCACCCGAATCGGCGCCTTTGTGGAGATGCTCAATGACTGATTCCCATGTGCGGTATTACATCCTGTTTGGAACCTATGAGGAGGGACTTGCGCTGCATGACATTCTGGACGGAGAGGAGATCCCCAACCGCATCGCACCGGCGCCCCGGGCCATTCAGGGGAAATTGTCCTGCGGCATGTCCCTGATGCTCCTGCCGGAACACGTGGAGGCAGCCAAAGCCTGCATTGCACGGCATGAAGCCTCCTATTATGCCATTGTCCCTCTGGAAGGACAGCTCAGATCCCATCGGGACCAATATTGCTGACGACAAAAAAAGCTCCGGCAGAAACGGGAACCACCTGTTTCTGCCGGAGCTTTCGGATGTTATCCATTTGACTGGGGGCGATATGTCTTCAAAAAGGTGAGAAGCTCCTGCTCTGCGGGGGTAAATGCGGCATTTCGCATGGTGGCGAGATAAATTCCACGGGTCAGGCCCTTGGGGTCCATCTCAAAAGACAGCACCGTTCCCGCGGCAACCTCCTGCCGAACGGACAGAGAAGAGAGAATGGCCACACCGAACCCGCCGATCACCATATGCTTAATGGCCTCCGGGTCATCCATGCGGGCCACCACGGAGAGGTTTTTGGAGGAGAGCCCCAGACTTTTTATGTAATTGTGCGCCGTGCGGCCGGTGCCGGAGCCTTCGGAGCGGGCCACCATGGGTTCCGTCAGCAGGTCACGGCCAAAGGCGCCCCGTTCTTTCAGCATTTGATAGTGGGGAAGATTGGGCGCCACCAGCACCAGCCGATCCTCTGACAGGGGAAAATAGTCCACGGTTTCCGGCTCGCTGATGGTCCCGACGAACCCAAGCCGGATTTCTCCGCTTTTCAAAAGCTTGTGGATGCGGGTGCTGTCTCCGTGGCGGAGCACATAGCGAAATTTCTTCTGCTCCCCAAGAAAGGCGGACAGATATTGGGGCAGCAGATACTGCCCGGGAACGGTGGAAGCGCCCAGAAGAATGGGGCGGTATGGCTCGGCATTGCGGAAAAGGGAGGGAATGGATTTGCAGGTGGCGATGATTTCCTTTGCAATGGGATATAACGTTTCTCCTGCCGGGGTCATGCAGACTTGGCGGCGGCAATTCCGAATGAAAAGAGGCTTGCCCAGAATCTGTTCCAGAGCCATGAGGTGGGAACTGACTGTGGACTGGTTCAAAAACAGCTCCTCCGCCGCCCGGGTGAAGCTGCCGAATTCCACAATGGCGATAAAGATTTCCAGTTGTTTCAGGCTGAATTCAATCATATAGATCCTCCCTTATGGTGTGTGCCCCCACTGGGAAAGAGGAACGGGCCATCTGCCGGGGCAATGCAAAGACCACCGGCATCCGAGGCGGAATACCGGTGGTTTCAGTTGTTCTGGCTTAGCAGTAAAAATCCTTGATCTTCTTTGCTCTGCTGGGGTGGCGGAGCTTACGAATGGCTTTGTTTTCGATCTGACGGATTCTCTCTCTGGTAACGCCAAAGATCTGGCCCACTTCTTCCAGGGTGTGGGTGCGGCCGTCATACATGCCGAAACGCATCCGCAGCACATCGGCTTCACGCTCGGTGAGGGTGCCCAGAATCTCGGACAGCGCCTCGGCCAACAGGGCGTTGGAGGTGGCATCCGCAGGTCCGGGGGTGTTGTCGTCCTCCACGAAAGAGCCGATGGTGGTATCTTCTTCGTCGCCCACGGGGGTGTCCAGACTGAGTGTATCGGCGGCGGTACGGTTGGCCTCGATGATTTTCTCCACCGGGAGATTCAGTTCCTTGGCGATTTCCTCCATGGTGGGCTCACGGCCCAGCTCCTGCACCAGCTTTCGGTTGCAGCGGGTGGCCTTGTTGATGACCTCCACCATATGCACCGGCACACGAATGGTCCGGGCCTGGTCGGCAATGGCACGGGTGATGGCCTGCCGGATCCACCAGGTTGCATATGTAGAGAATTTGTTGCCCTTTGTCCAGTCGAACTTGTCCACGGCCCGGATGAGGCCTGTGTTGCCCTCCTGGATGAGGTCCAGAATATGCAGGCCGCGGCCGGAATATTTCTTTGCGATGGAGACCACCAAACGCAGGTTGGCCTCTGTCAGCTTGTCCTTGGCACGCTTGTCGCCGGAGGCCACACGCTTTGCCAGCTCAATTTCTTCCTCGGCGGACAGGAGCTTTACCTGCCCGATTTCCTTTAGATACATGCGAACGGGATCGTCCAGATTGTACTCGGCGGCAAGATCCACCGGGTCCACCAGATCCTCCTCTTCCACATCGCTGAGATCCGCATCCCCGCCAAGACCATCATCAAGAGGGGGCAGAGCATCGTCCAGATCCAGCTCCAGATCTGCACCTGTAATCTGAATTCCCAGGGTATCAAACTTCTCGTAGATTTCTTCGATCTTCTCCGGGGAGATGTCCAGCTTCTCCAACTCGGCGTTCAACTCGGAAGCACGCAACATCCCGTCTTTCCGGCCTTTGGCGATCAGGGACTGCAATACGGCATATGAATCTTCGTTTGTTTTTGCGGGCTTCTTTGCGCTACTCATAATAACACTTCCTCCATCTTCCTAAAACAACAGTGCAGAAACGACCCATGCACTTTGACTATATCCTGTTTTTTCTGATTTGACAAGGGCAAAACACCAGGAATTTTATGAAAAATCGAATGTTTCTCTCCAGAAATGGAGAATTCCGGTTTCTGAGGGGAAAACTCCCCTCAGATTGTGTCGGATTCTTCGCCCTTTGGGGTGGTTTCGTTCCGGACGGGAGCTTCCGCACTGGGGGCGATGGGGTGCATGGTGACTTCTACCCGATTGATGGGGGTGCCCATCTCATAGAATTTTTCCTCGTAATCGGTCATAATGCCCACAGGGCCGTTGGCGTGCAGATCAAAAGTGGTCTGGTCCATGGGCAGGGACAGGGCGGCAAACTCCTCCAGAGAGAACTCGAACAGAGGACGGTTGTCGGTCTTAAAGTGAATCTGACCGCCGTCGGCCAGCACCCGGCTGTATTTTTCCAGGAATCCCCGATGGGTCAGGCGGCGCTTTGCATTCTTCTTCCGGGGCCAGGGGTCACAGAAGTTGATGAACATACCGTCCAATTCTCCGGGGGTAAAGCACTCCTCGATCCGGGCCACATCAATGTCCACAAAAAACACATTTTTAAGGCCCAGCTCCTTGGCCTTCTCCATGGCCACCACCATGGCATCGGCGCAGCGCTCCATGGCAATGAGAAGCATGTCCGGATTGGCCTGGGCGGTCTGGACGGTAAAGCGGCCTTTTCCGCAGCCCACCTCAACCCAAAGGCGTGTGCACTGAGGGGCCAGAGAACGCCAGCGCCCTGCCATGGGCTCCGGCTCTCGAATCCACCAGTCGCTGCAGCGCTCCATCCGGGGCCCCAGATTGGGCTTTTTTCTCATGCGCATGTTAATTTCCTCCTGTAAGCTATAATAAAACAACTTATTATAACAGAAAAACACGCCGGAGTCAAAGGAAAATCACTGCTTTTTGTAGGATAGACAAAGATGTCATTAAATATGCACAATATCCTGCAACCAGTTGGGGGAAAACAGACCAATGAATTCCTGCAAACATGATCGCATTTTGTATTTTTCCCACGACAGATGTAAAAATATTGGGAAAACCTGATATTTTTTGACATGCAAATGGAGTGAAATAACGGAGATATATAGAGAAATGTGCAACTATTTGCGGAAAAAAGTATTGAAATAACACATATTAAAACCACGTTCGGTAAATTGTACATGCTGTACAGATACTACTATATACCTTTTTGGTATTATTGACTTTTTGCACAATGAGAGCTTATAATAGTCCCATCAAACGAATTTCTCTATGTAATTTGCCGGAACATCATAGGGAAATGAGAATGAAATGGAGGAAAAGAAAATTGAAAAAGCAGTTGTTCAAAAGGTCTGTATCCCTGCTTTGCGCCACAGCCATGGTTGTGGGTCTGTGTGCCGGACTGGCGCAGACGGCATTTGCAGCACTGGGATATTGGCCTGACCCGCTGGAAATCCCCAATGAGTATTATCAGGAAAACACAACCTTACAACCCTATGGTTCCTGTTTTCTCATTGATGAACTGAAAAACTGGAGCCCGGACAATGACCCCGATGCCCGGTACAACCGTGGCTCTATCCCTCTGGCCGAGCGCTGGATGGGCCCCAATGTGAACCCTCTGGCTTCCCGGGATGCAGGCGTGATGCCTCTGGCCATGGGCAATGCCCGTGCCAGCCAGGGTGCCTCTCAGGGCGGCGACGGCGCCTCGGTCTATGCCTTCAACAACTTCCAGTATGTTGAGGTGTATAACTTCTGGGGCGGCTCCTCTGCGGAAGGCCCCATTGCCATTCCTTCTCCTGAGCTGATCGACTCGGCCCACCGCAACGGTGTCCCGGTCACAGGCACCATCTTCATCCCCTGGGGCGATAGCGTCTATGGCAATCGCTTTGTGCAGGAAATGGTAGAAAAGGATGAGCAAGGCCACTTTATCGCTGCGGACAAGCTCATTGAGATTGCCCAGTACTATGGCTTTGACGGCTATATCTTCAATGCGGAATCCGGCACCGGCGTTGATGGCTTCAGAGAATTCCTGATCTATCTGCAGGAAAACAAGCCCGATAACTTCACCATCTCCTGGTACAACGGTTCCGGTAATTTGGGCGAAGGCAGCATTAAATCTTGGATGCAGGACGGGGAAACCCGGATCTCTGACCACTGGTGGCTGGACATGGGCGGCGGTGGATACGGTCCTTCCAGCAGCGTGGAATCTGCCATTGCTACCGGCGTATCTCCCTGGAAGATCCACTCCACCTGGGAAAACTGGCCGATGACCAATGGTGCCAAGGGTGGCAACTACCAGTCCCGTCTGGGTGAGGATGGCAAGGTCATCAGCTCCCTGGGCATTCTGGCTCCCACTGCTTCCCTGATGGCTTCCAAGACCCCCGAGGAGTTCATGAATGTGCAGGATCAGAAGCTGTGGGTGGGCCCCACCTTTGATCCCTCCTCTACTTACCGTCCTGCTAATCAGTTCTGCGGCTTTGCAAGCCTGGTTGCAGACCGTACCCCCGTTCTGGGCACCGACTTCGTTACCAACTTCACCACCGGCAATGGTCACAAGTTCTACGAAGACGGCAAGGTCGTGGGCAAGGAAGACGGCTGGTACAACCGTTCCATCGGCGATGTGCTGCCTACCTGGCGTTGGATCATCGAGTCCGAAGGCCAGAAGCTGAATGCCATCATTGACTATGCCGATGCATGGTACGCAGGCACTTCCATGAAGCTGTCCGGCAGCATGGATGCCAACAAGCCCAACCATGTGAAGCTGTACAGCTGCAATATGCAGATTACCGACAAGACCAAGTTTGATTTTGTCTACAAGACCCCGGTAGACGGCGTCAAGGTGGAGCTGGGCCTGTGCTTCGGCGATACCTATGATGCACAGAACTTCAAGTTCTATGACCTGGCCACCACGGCCGACGGTAACTGGAACACCACCACCATTGACCTGTCCGGCGATGCCGGCAAGACCGCCATTGCAATCTCCCTGCGGTTCACCGCTGCCGATGGTGTCAGCGATTATTCCATCAACGTGGGCCAGATGGCCATTACCACGGACAAGACCGCTCCCGAAGGGGCTTCCAATGTGACCCTGGATGAGGCAATTTACCCCACCGATAAGAGCATGGAAGCCAGAATCTACTGGGAAAACGGCGAAAATGCCTTCATGAACCGGATTTACCGGGTTCATCAGGACGGCACCCGTGAGCTGGTAGGCGTTACCCCTTCCGATGCCTTCTATCTGGGCAGCTATGAGAAGGAAGAGGGCGAGACCGCCTGCACCTTTGAAATTGTTTCCTATTCTAAAAATGGCGTGAAGGGCGGCACTGCCACCATCGACATCGCATGGCCCGAAGAAGTGAAGGACGGCTTTGTGCCGGTCTTCGACGAAGGCCCCAACCTGGCCCTGAAGATGCCTGCCGTGTCCCTGGCCGGCAGCCCCAACCAGACCGGTGTCCATCAGCTCAACGACGGCACCGTGCTCAACGGCTCCAAGTGGTGCGTAGACCTGGTAAGCTATGGCGCTGCGGTCATCGACCTGGGCGAAAACAAGGACATCCAGAGATGGGTTACTTACCACGCCAACTGCCCCGGCGCAGGTGAAGGCGTCAGCTTCAACACGGTCAGCTTCGATCTGCAGTATGCTCCCGATGACGGTAAGCCTCTGCTGAACGGCGATACCCAGGAGAGCCGGAATCGTATCTACGAGTTGGATTTCAAGGTAGCGGATACGGTTACCGGAAACAAGCAGGACATTACCGATCGCAACCTGAAAGAGCCGATTACCGCTCGCTACATTAAGCTCAATGTGACCCAGTCGGATAACTGCCCCTGGACTGCCATCCGTGTCTATGAGCTGCAGCTTTTTGAAAAGGCCGGCATTGACAACACCCCTTCTCCCTATGAGCGGAATGTCACCGTTCGCAACAATGAAGGTGCCAAGGACCAGGTGATCGTGGACAATGTGCAGATGATTTATTCCTCTGGCTCTTACGCACAGCAAAACGGTACATTCCATGAGAATACCGGTACGGTTCGCCTGTTTACGGACCTTACCTCCGAAGAACCCATCGCCGTTTCCAAGGCGGTACAGCCCACCGAGGGTCACAAGCAGAGAGGCGTTGGCGTTGCCACCTTCGAGAATCTGAACCTGAACCCCGAGGGCGGCCGTCTGTACTATGATGTTCTGGACGGCTCCGGCACGGAAGTCAAGAACAGCCGCCGGGCCAGCGTATACTATGCTCCCGAGACGGGCACCGCCCCCACGGCACCTTCCTCCACTACGCTGGAGCGCACCACCAGAGGCTCCCAGCTTCGCAACCAGTACGCTAAGTTCACCGCTACCGGTTTGGAAGACGGCACCTCCGTGTGGATCTACACCGAAGCCGATGCAAAGACCGCAGTCCTGCGGACCATGCCTGCCGAAAACGGCACGGTTTCCATTGAGCGTGTTCCCCTTAAGAAGGAGGGCGGCTCCATCTTCTATGAGCTGCACACGGAAGGCAAGCCGGTCTCTCAGATGTATGAGCTGACTTATGGCGATCCCATGACCCTGAATGCAGACCTCACGGGTCTGAATGAGCTGATTGCCAAGTGCAGCGCCATTTCTCAGGACGACTGCACCAGTGCTACCTGGCCCGCATTCCAGACCGCTCTGACGGCGGCCCAGGAAGTGGCCAAGACCACCGCCACCGGCGCCCAGGCAGAGCAGGCCCGTGCAGACCTGAATGAGGCCTATGCAAACCTGCGCTTCAAGGGCAATGTCCAGAGACTGGACGAGCTGTGCCGGCAGTACGGCACCTACAAGGCAGAGGACTACACCCCCGCTTCCTTTGAAGTATTTACCAAGGCTCTGGATGCAGCCAAAAATGCGGTTGAAACCAGAGATTTCAGCAACCATGAAATTGAGCAAATCCGGATTGCCTTGGAAAATGCAGTCCGTGGCCTCAAGGCTTCGGAGAAGATTACCATTACCGGCGTGACCGTTGCTCCTGCCACGGTTTCCGTCCAGAAGGGGACTACCCAGCAGTTCACCGCAACGGTGGAAGGCACCGGCGGCCCCAGCCAGGAAGTTACCTGGACCCTGACCGGCAATGAAAGCAGCAATACCACTTTGGAAAATGGTCTTCTCACCGTTGCAGACGACGAGACCGCTTCCACTTTGAACATTGGCGCAACTTCCGTCGCAGATCCCAGCTTCAGCGGTTCTGCCACCGTTACGGTTACGGAGGAAGGCGAACCCGTTGATCCTCCCCAGCCCGGCGAGTCGGAGCTGCTGTCCCGTGGTGCTGCCGTCATTGGTACCAGCGACACCTCCTTTGCGAACGAAGAAGCCCGGATGGCCTTCGACGGAAAGCTGGACACCAAGTGGTGCGTGGAGGATACGCCCCAATATGTTGTCTTTGATGTGAAAGAGCCTGCTGTGGCCAACCGTCTGGTTGTGACCCATGCCGGTGGCGCCACTTCCCCTGAGGATGAGCGGTTGAACACCAACGACTTTGCACTGTATGTTCTGGATCCCGGCAAGTACACAGACGAGCAGTTCCTGGCTCTGGATCAGAGCGCCCAGAAGAAAGTTATGGACGAAGATTCCAACTGGAAGCTTCTGAAGGACTATGTGGGCAACGACAAGAATGTGACCGATGATGCTCTGCAAACCGACATTGAGAGCCGGATCTACCGCCTGAAGGTCACCGATGGTGACGACAACTGGTGGAGGGGAACCGATACCGTCCGTATTTATGAGATTGAGCTCTATGGCAGCAAGGGCGGCACCGTGACGCCTCCCCAGGAAGTCACCATCACCATTGATCCCAAGGAACTCACCATCGACAATGCCCCCGGCCTGAAGCAGCAGTTTACGGCCACTGTAAGCGGTGCCGATGATGTGAGTGTAGCCTGGTCCATATCCGGCAACACCAGCCAGAACACCCGTGCAGACAACGGTCTGCTGTTCCTTGGCCAGGATGAGACCGCAAATACCCTGACCGTTACCGCCACTTCCAACGCCGATCCCAGCAAGAGTGCTTCGGCTACGGTCACCATTGAGATTCCCAGCTACTCCGTCCGGATCAGCGAGTCCATTGCCAACGGTACCATTACCGCTGACAAGCAGACCGCTAAGGAGGGTGAGACCGTCACCCTGACCGTAGAACCCGCACAGGGCTATGAGCTGGTTGCAGGGTCTCTCAAGTTCAATGGCACTCCCGTGGAAGGCAATTCCTTCGTAATGCCCAGAGGAGATGTGGTCATTACTGCGGAATTTGCAAAGGTCATTGACCTGACCGAAGATGTGAATGCCGCAAAGGCTGCTGCCGATGCCGCTGAGGCTTCCGCCCAAAAGGCGCAGGAGCATGCCGATGCCGCAAAGGCTGCCGCAGAGGAAGCTGCCAAGACCACCGCTGGGGACAAGACCGCAGCCGAGGCTGCCCAGGCTGCTGCCGACGAGGCACAGGCCCAGGCCGATGCCGCAAAGGCTGCCGCCCAGGCTGCAAAGGCTTCCGCTGAGGAAGTAAAGGCTGCTGCGGAGGAGAAGAACGAGGCCGCCGCCAAGGAAGGCCGCAAGGCTGCCGAGGAAGCCGCCAAGACCGCCGCCGATGCAGAAGCCGCCGCAAAGGCTGCTCTGGATACTGCCGAGGCGAAAAAGACCGCTCAGGCAGAGCAGGAGAAGGCAGAGGCGCAGGCTTCCGCCGATGCCGCAAAGGCTTCTGCGGATGCCGCCGAAGCTGCCGCCGCAGAGGCACAGAAGCAGGCTGACGCTGCCAAGAAGGCCGCAGAGGAAGCAGAAGCTTCCACGGCACAGGACAAAGAAGCTGCCGTGAAGGCCAAGGCTGCCGCCGAGGCTGCTCAGAGCGCTGCAAATGATTCCAAGAAGGCTGCCGAAGCTGCGAAGACCGCTGCCGAGATCGCCAAGAAGGCCGCCGAAACCGGCGACGTGGTTGCAGCCCGTGCCGCTGCTGAGGCTGCCCAGTATGCCAAGGAAACCGCTGAGCGCTATGAGGCCGTAGCCGCTCTGCAGGCTGAGATCACCCAGGCACTGCTGGATGCACAGAATACACAGCAGCAGCTGGAAGAGGCCCAGAAGGCGGAGGCCGCCGCAAAGCTGGCCGCTGCCAAGTGTGAGGCCGTTCTGGAGCTGACCACCTCTTACAACCACGACCAGTATGACCAGGAAGGCCTGAAGCAGATCGACGCCATCGTGCAGGCTGCCAAGGAGGAGATCTCCGCTGCCGCTTCTGAGGAAGAAG
>JAHHRZ010000018.1 GCA_020025515.1 Oscillospiraceae bacterium
GAGAGACATAGCCAAAGGTGACCTTGCCGTCTGCCAGAACCTTGGAGGTGTAATCGCCGTGGACGATTACATCCACCAGCTCCAGCTTGGAGGCATCATAGGCCGCACGAATGAGACCGTTGGTAGATGCAGAATCCGCACCGGCAGCGTCCTTGGCCGTGATGGTGACAGTGACCGTTTTTTCCCCTTCCTCTACCTTGGAATCAGACTGCATCTCCGCCCGGAACTGTCTGGCCTCTTCTGTCATATAGAAAATCTTATCAGAGGTATCCTTTTCCAGTTCTTCCACTGCATCCCTCATCTGCTCAGCGGTCACTTTAACAGCTTCCAACTCTTCTGTGGGGACAACAGGAAGATTATTGCCGATCTCAGGATTTTCTGTATGATTGATTGCTTCCGTGAGGATTACCGGCCATACATCCTCACCGAAGTTTCCAAAATGCTCCGCATTATATACGCCGTTGGCCTTATCAAAAACCAGACGATACAGGTCATTTTCCGCTCCGTTGAAGTAGGACAGATACAGGTCTCCGTTTGCGTCCGCAACCATGGAACAGTACATCTTTCTCAGGTTATCATGTCCTTCAAACGCCAGCTCCAGGTCACTGGGGAACTGGGCCATCCGTGCCTTGAAGATCTCCCCATCCCGATAGGTCCAGAAGTGGGAAATGGTACCGTCGTTATCCAACAGAACAATGTGCTCCGCATCCAGTTCCTTTCCCGTATCCCGGTCCCGATATTTCTCATAGCCCAAAGATGCAATGGCCGTCAGGTAACCGGTAACGCCGCTGAGTTCAAAGGCGCTGATATCCAAGTTCATCGGGTCCTTGGGCGGCAGGAAATAATAACCGTAAACGGAAGAAACCATAGGTGTTTCGGTGGAGAAATAGGGGCTGTATGCCATAGCCCACAAAGGATTCATGGCGCCGTTGGTCTCAGAAATTTGAGCCGTCACACCATCTTCACCGATCTTGTGCATCAAAAGGCCGGTGGTGTCCTCCTGAACATAGTAGAACTTGTTATTGGGATCGTACGTTGCGGAAATCATCTTTGTGTCGATTTCAGTTCCCGGTTCCCATTGATTCTGCTCTGCCATATTCCAAGAGAAACATTCTGCCTTTCCATCCTTGTTCTGAAGTAACCCCTTAAAGGTAATATCCAGTGCGTCTACCGTGACAGAACATGTTGCAGTAACATTGGGGTCCAGAACCGATGCAGCAGTCACAGTGGTAGTACCAACACCAACCGCTGTCACAACGCCGAATTCATCAACCTTTGCCACGGTTTCATCCTGGGATTTCCAGGTGACACCGCGATCCTTTGCTGTCCAGGGCTGCACCAGCGCAGACAACCCCTGAGTAGTACCCTTCAGCATGTTGATGCTGTCATCGGACAAAATTACATTGGAAATCTGATCCGTAGGTTCTGCCCAACTGCCTCCAGAGGTACGTTCCGGGATAATCAGACAGGAAATCTCGTCTTGCAGGTCATTATAAACCTCAGATTTTCCAGTCTTGGTATCCATTTCAACATAGTAAGACCGTCCAACTTCATACCCATAGAAATATACCTTCACATAGTAGGAATTCCAACATAGGCGGCCCGTATTCGGATTGATTTCCATACTCTGGATGAACTTGCTTTCAATTCTTGCCCACTTTCCAACGGCACCCAGAAGTTCAGGTTTATCCATGGCAGTCACGGTGAACTTATAAACTTTATCGGTGCCCAACTCATTGCAATAGAAGGTACCCTCTGCATCACAGGCCAGTGTGTTGGTGGTAACGCCAATGGTACCCACCTCAGCAGTCTCACCGGTCAGCTTGTCAATGGTATACAGCTTATTGTCACTGACACCATACACCTTGCCGTCTGCCTTGTTATAGGCCATGTCGGTAAAGAGCATACCAACTTCAGCAATCAGATTCTCATCACTCAGGTCATTTTCAGGCATTGCAAAGAGCTTGCCATCCTTTGTTGCAGCAATCACAACGTGGTCTGCAATGGTAGCCGCGGTAAACACATGGTTGGTCTGGCAGTAAGGTTCCAAGCCATGCGGTGCGTCAGAATTATATTGGGTATCCTTATCAAATGCAAACCAGTATTCAGCCTTCTCATCCAGAGAAAATGCCATCATCTCAGGAAGAGGCTCCTGTTCCCCGATTTCCATTTCCAGGATGTAGGTGGTGGTATTCTTCGCATAGTCCATAACCTGAAGGGCGAACCGATCTCCATTCACATCGGTAAGATCCAAGGTAAATTGGGCGCTTTCACCGGCTTCGATCTCCTGCACAGCACCGGCAGAGGCATAGAGCTTGCTTCCCTGCTTGTTAAATAGTGCCACAGCTGCCACATACTGGTTATCAGAGGCAGTCACCACCAGGGTATTGCCGATTACATTGTGAGAAACTTCTTCCACCACAGGTGCCGTGTTATCTACAACCAGAGGCAGACTGAAGTTGGCACCCTTGCCCAGAGCCTCCCAGTTGATCTTGCCTTCTGCATCCACATAGTATTCAGGTGCCAAGGCCAAATTGAGAAGAAGCTGATCGCCTTCCTCTGCATTCTTTGGAAGAACATTGGTCCTGATGCTGTATCCTGTTTTTTGCCACTTACCTGTCATGGAGAAGTAGAAAGCGGCATCCACAGCACCGGAAAGTGCATCCTGCAAGGAGTTGCCTTTTGTTACATTCTCTGCGGTAAACCGGGCTGCGGCAGCATTCCGAATGGCAGAAAACTGCACTTTGCTCACAGTGTCGCCATTTACAGAGTTGATGGCGTTCCGCTCAGGCATATATTTTGCATCCGGAATCAAAGGATTTCCGCCCATAGCATATTCATTCTTGGGATCATTTGCGTAAGTCACCAGATAAGTGTTGGCAGTGATGTCTCCCAGGTAAGGTGTACGGTAATCCTCGCCGGTCCGATACTGGGCCAGAGCACCTACATCATACATGGATGGATCGGTCCAGTTTCCGAAGAAGCCCAAAACGGGGATGGAGTGGGTTGTGCCCTTGACCCCTTCCTTACTTGCCATACTCTCGGCAAATACATAGCCTTGTACATACACACCATTGGTGGCACGCTCCAGGTATGCTCTCCAGGCGTCAGTCAGCTCCACGGTCACATGGACCTTAACGGAACCGTCCGCAGGAACCAAAACCGTACTGCTCCCCAGTTCCTTAAAGAACAGGTATGCATCATACGTATCCACATCGCCGTCTTTGTCCAAATCCGCCTTGTCCAGATTCTGGATGGCCGTTGCATTGTCTACCACATAATCCAGAAGAACCTGACCGTCCGCAGCATTGACAGAGCCATTTCCATCAAAATCCAGACCCACGGTCAGATCACTGGGGGTAAGAAGCTTGCCGCCTACTTCCCAAGTGACATTGACAGGCAGTGAAGTGGTCTCGGTATCCATGTAGAATGCCTTCTGATTGTCGTTCTTTTTGTCGTTTGCGTAGTCCTCAAATAATTTCTGGGTAAAGAAATCAGCGGACAGAGAGAACGCCTTATCGGTCGATTCCAAATTATGGAGGTTAAAGGAAAACTGGTATACACCGGTTCGCTGGGGATCGTCCCCCAGTTCCACCTTCACCTTGCCGTCCGCAAAGGACTTTGTTGCATTCTCATCCATGGTGATATAGCTGTCTGCGCTGACGGCATTGCCTACATTGGCAAGACCGGCACCCTGCCGAATAACGGGGAAATAGCAGCCGCTGTCACCACTTACAGCAGGCTCCGCAGTGGACATCAAAAGACTCTGAATCAGCTGCCGGGTTGTCATGCCGGTTTTTTCCGTCAGGTGATTGGCTTTGATGTGCTGTGCCACCAGTGCTGCCATACCGGCAACCTGAGGAGACGCCATGGAGGTGCCAGACATATTCTCGTACATGTCAGAACCGCCGCCGGAGGGGGTGGTGCCATAGACAGAATAGATCCCGCCGCCGGGGGCTGTGATTTCAGGCTTCATCTCCAGACTTCCGGGAACACCCCAGGAGGAGAACGCACTCATGGTATAAAATTCGCTGTCAAGCTGAGAAGATCCGACATGTTCGGAAACAGTCATTTTACCGGTATAATACAGGACGTTTCCTTCCTCATCCTTCACTGCTTCAGAATTTGCACGTATTCCCATTCCCGCCGCCTGCGTAATAGAAACACAAGGAGCGGTCTTGGTATAGTCCTTCAGATCCATGTTAATGCTGCCGGGCTGATTATTATAAATAATGGTTGCAGTGGCACCTGCATTCACTGCATTGTTGCCCTTTTCAAAGAAAGCAATTCCGCCGCGGCTGCACAGTGCAATCTTACCCTTCAATGCATCGCCCACAGCGGCCCAGTCCTCGGGGGTACCGTTGCCATCAATGAGGATGTATTCCTGCTCACCGGCTAAAGTTGCAAGAGACTTATGCTTGTCCGGGCTTTCATTGTAAACAGCAAGCACATCCTCCACCTGAATGAACAAGCCGGTGGTACCGTCATTATTTACAGAAGCCACGCCCAAAGCGTTTGTATAAGTACCGGGGTTGCCATTGGTCTGCATACTCACATCATCGGCATACAGGTGTCCCGTGCCGGCTGCATTCTGGACCCAGCTTCCGCTGTTGCCCGCAGAGATGCAAACCACGATGCCTGCCTTGGTGAGATTATCCATAATGGCCTGATATTCTTTGTTGGCGTGACGGGAGTTACCGGGATTGGCAGCGCCCAAAGACAAGTTTACGGTGTCACAGCCCAAAATAATGGCGTCCTCAATGGCGACCATATAGTCGGAATCATACGCACCGCCGCGCTTGCCAAACACCTTCATCACAATCAGCTGGGCATCGGGAGCAACGCCCTGCACCTTTACGGAATCCAGCGCCTTGGAGAAAGTACCGTCTTCTTCGGGAATGTAAGCATTGGCCGCAGCAATGCCACAGACATGAGAGCCATGCTCCGATTGGGTATCCTCCGCATGGGTGACATAATAGCTGTGATCCACATAGTTGTAAGCGAAGGGGATTTTCTCGCTGACAAAGGCCTGGGCAGGATCAACCTGCACATGCAGCTGATCCAATACGGAAGTGACCTCCTCTGTATCCAGAAGATTCAGCTTTTCCACATATTCTTCCATTGTGAGTCCGCTTTCTCCTGCATGATAGGCCAGGGAGTATTGATAGCCTTTATTGCTGAAAGATTGATGGGTTGTATCGATGCCGGTATCGATCACTGCGATCCGGGCACCTGCGCCGGTATAACCTGCATCCCAGGCGACACCGGAACCAGTCTGCTTTGGGGAGGTAGCCATGTTGGGATTGCTTGTTTCTTCCCGACTGACAACAGCAGGATCATATCTGGTTTCAATCAAAACCTTCTCAACGCCGGGGACCTTCTCAATGGTCTCAATCTGACCATATTCCACATCGGCAGAAATCAGGTTTGCCGCCAGAGTCAGGTTCCATGCTACATCCAGTTTCTGTGACAGGCTCTTTTCGATAGAGGCTGTCACCTGTTTTTGCTGGGTTTGCAGCTCCTGGCGATAGGCCATAGCCGAAGGATTCTGGGCAACATTCTTCATTTCAAATCCTGCTGCCACAGTGGATTCTTTCTCCAGAACAATGGAGACACGAACCACATCCGTAGGGGCATATGCATCTTCCTGTTGTGGCGTAATGGGTTCATGACCGGGAAGTACCGCAGTTACTGTGCTGTTGTCCACCTGCTGAAAGCGTACAGAATCTGACTGCTCAGCAGCCCGCACCGGAATCGCAAATCCACACAGGATTGCTGCAACCAGCATCAGGGACAATACTCGGTTCAACAAACTCTTTTCCATCATTTTCTTCTCCCTTTCTTTCTCTGTCATTTGGGACAGGTAACATTTTAGGGACTGAACTCTCCCCTTTTCAATCCCTATATGGCATAATCCACATTTTTAGCATGTAGAATTTCCATGTCAATATGATATATTTTTGTATTGCCGCTGTCAAGCGGTTTTATAAAAGCGATTCATTTTGTTGAATCGTAACCGAATTGTTAATCTTCCTTCGTCAGTAATTTTCACGCAAATACAGGGATTGTTTCCCGGAGATATGTATGTTTTACCGGCTATTTAGTATTTTTTATTCACAACTAAAAAAATGGCTGTTTCACAATATCATGAAATAGCCACAGCTGTTTATAATAGATATTGATACATAAATTATTCATTAATGCTATTATTCAAATATATTATACATCATTTCATCAATAAACAGCCTGTATCAACAAAAAAGAGCTGGACAAGAAACATTGCCATTGCACATAAAAACCGGGAACACTCATCGAGTATCCCCGGAATTGATTGGATAACATTCCAAAATTTTTGTATTCATCTGACAAAATTCCTGTGCCATTCCGAGTCCAATGCTCAAAGGGAACACCGCAGTCGGCAACGCCATTGCGTTCCGAATTCATTGGCAGCGGGTGACAAAGCTCGAACCTGCGAGCTCACGCTTGTGAGGCACTAAGTCTTTGGTTATGACGTAAGAAGTACAATGTTTACGATTTGTCTATAGACATTCCGATAAAAAAGCGTTAAAATAATCGCAATAAACACTTAAGGAGTGAACCGAATGAAAAACCTCCGCCGTTCCTTTGAGCGGTTCTGTTACCGCAATCGGAATGTTGGCATCCCCAATCTGATGACCTGGATCGTTTTGGGCAATATCATTGTTTACTTCGTAGACATGATGGACCCCAGCCACAGCCTTGTGAATTTGCTTTATTTCAACCCCTACTACATCCTTCAGGGGCAAGTTTGGCGACTATTCTCATTTGTATTGCTGGACCTTTGGGGGGAACCAAACTTTATTTTTATGGTGTTCTTTGTCCTCTTCTATTATCAGCTTGGTGTTGCTGTAGAGAACACCTGGGGACGCTGTAAGTTCACCCTCTACTATCTCACTGGCATCATTTTTCTGGATCTGGCCGGTATGTTTTTCCACACCATCGTTTCCCCTGCCAGCCTTCATCTGACGCTTTTCCTTGCTTATGCAACTTTGTATCCTGATGCCACTTTCTTGGTGTTTTTTATCATTCCAGTGAAAGCACGGTTCCTGGCACTCTTGCCTCTGGCATTTTTCCTGTATGACCTGCTGCAAATCAATGCCTTCCCTGCCAACCTTATGCCTCTTTTTGTCCTGGCCAACTATTTCCTTTATTTTGGATCAGAGTTTCTCAACCTCTTCCCCATGTCCTGGCGGGTTAATGCCGACCGAGTCCGTCGAAAGGCGAAACCCAGTAATAAGGCCAAAACCATACAATTTCCCAAAGCCGGTTCCTATGAGGCCAGCCACACGACGGTCAATGCCCCTTATCATCACCGGTGCACCATCTGCGGAAGAACAGACATTTCCAACCCGGAGCTGGAGTTCCGCTATTGCTCAAAATGCAAAGGGTATTATTGCTACTGCGAAGATCATATCAACAATCATACCCACATTCAATAATATCATTTTATATAGGATTTGGTGGGGTGGTGCAGTATGTATGCTACACCACCCCACCATCAACTCTATGCATCCTTGAATGTGACAGCCAACGAGACTGCAAAAGATCCTGCGACGGATAAAACCTGTATGTCTCTCGCGATTTCCATGGAGTTATCCTCCAGCAAAACCAAAGCTCCCCCTGCATAATCAGGAGGAGCTTTTTCTTAATACTCGTAATCAGCGACAAGACGGTTCGTTACGTATTTCTGGACAATGGCCTTTGCTGCAACATGGTCTGGATGAACCTGATATGCTTCCAGCGCCTCGGCGCTGTCAAACTCAGAATACAGCGCATAGTCTGCATTCCCCTGATAGGTAGGGCAGACTTCCAACCACTGAAGACCGGGGATCACACCCACTAAAGGTTCCAGAGCCTGTGCAATTTCCTGGACGGCAGCCTGCTTGTCACAGTCTTCCCGCAGATTATAGATGACAATATGTTTCACCATAATAATGATATACCTCCGGGCGAAAACCGGGGCTAACGTGAGTCAGCCCCGGTTTCTATGCAGGGATTACTCCTCAACAGGTGCCTCTTCCTCATCGTTCAGAAGAGCACGAATGGACAGGGAGATACGCTTGTTCTCAGCGTCAACATCAATGATCTTGACGGTGACTTCCTGACCTTCGCTCAGCACATCCTCGGGCTTGCCGATACGGCGATCAGCAATCTGAGAAATGTGAATCAGGCCGTCAACACCGGGCAGCAGCTCAGCAAATGCGCCGAAGGTCATGAGCTTCACGATCTTAGCGGGAGCCACGTCGCCCACGGAGAACTTCTCCATGAACTGATTCCAGGGATTCATCTCAGCAGTCTTATAGCCCAGAGAGATCTTGCGCTTCTCAGCGTCGAAGGAAATGACATAGACATCGATCTCGTCGCCAACCTTCACAACCTCAGCGGGGTTCTTAATGCGGTTCCAGGACAGCTCGGAAACATGAACCATGCCGTCCACGCCGCCGATGTCAACAAAAGCACCGTAGGAAGTCAGGGACTTCACAACGCCATGGTACTTGTTGCCCTCTGCAATCTCGCTCCAGATCTTCTCGGCAGCAGCCTTGCGAGCCTCGGAAGTAACAGCACGGATGGAGCCGATCACTCTGCGGCGAGAGCGGTTGACCTCGGTAATCTTCATCTTTACGGTCTTGCCAACCATGCCGGCCATGTCGCCGCCCTTGGCAATGCCGGACTGGGAAGCGGGGATGAACACACGGATGCCCTTGACATTTGCCACCAGGCCGCCCTTGTTCTCCTCAGTGATGTTGCCTTCCACAACAGTCTTGTTCTCACAAGCCTCGTTGATGTCGTCCCAAACCTTCAGGCCGTCCAGCTTCTTCTTGCTCAGCTGGCAGGTGCCTTCCTGATCGTTGACACGAACCACGAAAACCTCGATCTCATCGCCAACCTTCAGAACATCCTCGGGCTTTACGGAAGGATCATTGCTGACTTCGTCACAGGGAATGTAGCCTGCATGCTTGGTGCCCAGATCGACCTGAACCTCAGTGGTGCCGATATGGGTAACGACACCCATAACCTTATCTCCTGTATTTAAAGTCTTGATGGACTGCTCCAGCAGTTCCTCGAAGGACTGCTCCTGAACAGCCTCGACATTCTTAATTTCGCTCATAGTGTTGTTGACCTCCTTTATTATCCACGCCGGCGTTGACGCGCCTGCCGTGATTCCAACATTTGAAACACCGTTGAAAAAGTCAGGTTCCAGATCCTGCGCTTCCTCCACCAGAGTGACTCTGGAACAGTGTTCCCGGCAAATCGCAGCGAGGCGGCTTGTGTTGGAACTTTTCGGATCTCCCACAACGACCATGGCCTGACAGACTTCTGACATTTGTGCCGCTTCTTTTTGCCGATATTCTGTTGCTCTGCATATTGTATCAGATATTTTCAAGTTAGTAAACTGTTTTTTTGCGATTTCCGTACAAAAATTCCACAAATTTGCTGTGAGGGTTGTTTGGCAAACCATACAAATGGGCAAGTCAGGAGAAACACCCGGTTTTTGGGCCCACGCAAGAAGTTCTTCCCCTGATTCCACTACCACACTGTGCTTGCTCCAGCTGGCAATGCCCTGCACTTCCGGGTGGCTTTTGGTTCCCACGATCACCGGGACACGTCCTTCCTCTTCCGCTTTGCGCACCAACTCATGGATCCGTTCGACAAAGGGGCAAGTGGCGTTTTGCACCTGAATGGGCATATTTTTCAAAGCCAGCTCAATCTCCTTGGGTACACCATGCGCCCGGACAATG
Source organism: Oscillospiraceae bacterium (assembly GCA_020025515.1). Lineage (GTDB taxonomy): Bacteria > Bacillota > Clostridia > Oscillospirales > Oscillospiraceae > Faecousia. The sequence goes on from JAHHRZ010000018.1 coordinate 9,780, forward strand.
ACGGTTTCACCGGGCTGCACCTGCTCCGGCTTCTCAATCACCCGGACCCCCATTGATGCAAACCGCTCCACCACATGGCGATTGTGGATGATGGGCCCCAGGGTACAGACCTTCTCACCGGAGGCCGCGGCCTCCTCTACCATCTTGACCGCCCGGTCTACCCCGAAGCAGAAGCCGGCGTATTTGCCGACCACAATACTCATAGGACAATCCGCTCCCGAATAATGGATTCCATCGCTGCCACAGACTGTTCCAGATTCAGCTCAGAGGTATCCAGAAGGAGCGCATCCTTAGCCTGCTTCAAAGGCGCAATGGTTCTGGTCATATCCTGATGATCCCGCTCTTTGATTTCTTTCAGAACGGTTTCATATTTGACATCCATTCCCTTTTCCTGCAATTCTTTCAGCCGGCGCTCTGCCCGCACTTCCGCAGAAGCCGTGAGATAGATTTTCACATCAGCCTTGGGAAGAACCACGGTACCAATATCCCGGCCATCCATAATCACATTGTGTGTTTTTGCAACATCCCGCTGCATATCCAGAAGGAAGGTACGGACACAGCTCAATGCGGAAATCTGAGAGGCAATTTTAGACATCTCAGGGGTACGAATCTCCCCGGACACATCCCGCCCATTGAGGATCATGTGCTGCACGCCGCCTTCATCGTATGTAATCTCCAGGTTTACATCATCCAGAAGACGGAGAACGCCGTCCGCATCCTTAGGGCCAATGCCCATAAGATCCATATGATATCCGACGGTGCGATAAATCGCACCGGTGTCCACATAAACAAACCCCAGCTTCTTTGCCAGAAGCTTTGCCATGGTGCTCTTGCCCGCGCCGGCAGGGCCATCAATGGCTATACTATAAACACGCTTTACGTTCATAATTTCACCCTTTTTGCATTAAAGTATGCTTTATTATATAACGTCTGGTGACATTTGTCAAACTTCCTGCGCAGCCGCAAAGGCCGTTGACCAGGCAATTTGCAGGTTAAATCCTCCGGTATAGGCGTCGCAGTCCAGAATCTCACCTGCAAAATACAGGCCCGGCACCAGTTTGGATGCCATTGTTTTCGGATCGACTTCCCCTGTTTTTACGCCGCCGGAAGTAATGATCGCCTCCTTTACCGGACGCTTTCCTGTGACCGTTAGCCGGAACCCTTTGAGGGTCTGCACCAGATTGTGCCGCTGCTGCCTGGTCAGGGAGTTTGCTTCCATTTCTCCATCGATCTGCGCCCGCTCTAACACCACGGGGATCATAGATCGGGGAAGCAGGTCTGTCATCGCATTGGACATGGAGCGGTTTTTATACATCTCCAAATCTCTGAGAATCCGATCATCCAGCTTTCCTTCCTCCAAGGCAGGCTTGATGTCCAAAACCAATGTATAATTTCCCGGCTTTCCCATATGGGCGCTGGCGCTGAGGACCGTGGGACCGGAAACGCCGAAGTGCGTAAAGAGCAATTCTCCAAAATCCTTGTATACACACTTTCCCTTGGGGTCCAGAAGCTTCACCGCCACATTTCGCAAAGACAGCCCCTGCATCTTGGGGCAGTCCTCCCCTTCTATTTCCAGGGGTACCAGCGACCCTACAGGATTCACGATGGTATGCCCCAGGGATGCGGCCATTTCGTAGCCATCTCCTGTCGAGCCTGTTGCAGGATAAGAACAGCCGCCTGTGGCCAATATCACCTTAGGCGCTTTAAAAGCCTGATGCTCTGTTTCCACCCCACATACCTTCCCGTCTGCACAGCAGATCTGTTTGACCCGCTGCCTGACGATGGTGACCTTTGCTTTTTCCAGAGCATGTTCCAAGGCTGCCTGGATGCTCAGTGCACTGTCAGACTGAGGAAACACCCGATTTCCCCGTTCGGTCTTTAAGGGGCAGCCCATGGCCTCAAAAAACTCCATGGTCTGTTCCGGCGGAAAGGCAGTCACAGCACTGTATAAAAATCGTCCGTTTCTGGGGACATTTTGCAGCACTTCCTGAGCCGTGCAGTTGTTTGTTACATTGCAGCGACCTTTTCCGGTAATCCGCAGTTTTTTCCCAAGCCTGTCATTTCGTTCCAGCAGAAGCACCTGCTGTCCTTTGTTCCCGGCCGTAATCGCCGCGAACATTCCGGCAGGGCCGCCGCCAATCACAATCACATCATACATCTTCTATGTACCTCTTTGTTATTTCCCATCCTGTTTGAGGGCTTCAATCTCCGCAGGAGTCAGATTCCGCCACGCACCGGGAGCTAGCTTGCCCAGTTCCAGCCTGCCCTCCGCAATCCGAAGAAGGCGCACCACTTTCAGTCCCGCCTGAACGCACATGCGGCGCACCTGTCGATTTCTTCCCTCATGGATGGTAACTTCTATACAGGCCTTCGGCCCATCTGCCCAGCGCAGTTTGATCTCCGGTTTGGCAATGGTGTAGCCGTCCAGCGTGATCCGCTTTCCCAACGCCGCTTCCTTCTCCGGCGCAAACTCCCGAACCCAAACCAGATAGCGCTTGTCCACCTGACTTCTGGGATGGGCCACATCCTGAGAAAAAGCGCCGTCATTGGTAAAAAGCAGCAACCCCTCAGAGTCCATGTCCAGTCTTCCAATGGGCCACACACGCTGTCCGCAGTCCGCAACCAGCTGGGCTGCGTTGGGTCTTCCCTTCTCGTCGGACAACGTAGTGACCACGCCCCGGGGCTTATGGAGCATAATGTACACATACCCTTCGTGGGCGGGAAGAGGATTCCCGTCCACAACAATTTTATCTATATCCGGATCTGCGCACTGGCCCAAGGTGGCAACCGTGCCATTGACCAGAACCTTTCCGGCTGTAATCATTTCTTCTGCCCTCCGCCGGGAAGCCACGCCCCGGGCTGAGAGGATTTTCTGTAATCGGTCTTTCATTGGCCGCCTCCAAAAATACGATGCAATAAACTTGATTTTTCCAGCTTCCTGCTTTGTTCCACGGTATTTCCGTAGGATACCTTGATTTTTCCAACAGGCTTTCCTTCCACCAAAATGTGAACAAATCCTGCGTCGTCTCCCGCTTGGACGGGAGCATAGGTAAAACCGGGGCCGGGCAATAAATAGCTGACCTTCTCCGACTCTGCCAGAGGATAGCAAAAGTCTTCTTCTGATATAATCTGCGTGGTCTGTTCGTCACCCGATACCACTATCATATTGCCAACACAATCGCCTTTTTTCGCAATGGTCTTGGTCTCATACCCCTCGAAGCCCATGTTTAACAGCTCTGTATGGTCGTTCCAGTCATCGGGCGCATGGATGGTGACTGCTACCAGCCGGCGCCCATCTTTCCGGGCCGAAGATACCAAAATCCGTCCTGCGGCTTTGGTATACCCGGTTTTTACGCCGTCCGCCCCTTCATATCGCCACAGAAGCTTATTGTGGTTCGTCAGATGCCGGTCCCCCACCTGTATGGTCTTCGTTGAGACTGTCTTCGCAAAAATCTCATTTTCCATAGCGTAAGCTGTAAGTTTCGCCAAATCCTCAGCGGTAGAATAATGATTTTCATTGTCCAGACCATTGGGATTTTCAAAGTGGGTATTTTTCAGCCCAAGCCGTCTGGCCTCATCATTCATAAGGGCCACAAACCCTTCCACCGTACCGCCGCAGTATATGGCCAATGCTACCGCCGCATCATTGCCGGAATGAAGCATAAGGCCATAGAGAAGTTCCTGAACGGTGAGAATTTCTCCCTCCCGCAGATACATGGAGGAGCCTTCAATCCCAACTGCCTCTGGCATAATCTGGACCCGATCCAGAACATTGCTCTGTTCACAGACCACAAGGGCCGTCATGATTTTGGTGGTGCTGGCAATCAGACTCTTTTCATGGGAACTTTTTTCGTAGATGACCCGCCCCGAATCAGCATCCATCAAAATAGCGCTTCGAGCGGAAATCGCATCCACCTGTGGGGCATTGGAAAACAAAAGGACAACTGCGGCCAGGGCCGCAGCCGCCCGAATGTGTGTTTTTTTCATCTTACATCACCGGAGATAGTTTCCCCGGCGTGCCGCAGATTATACAAACTGATTACACTTTTTTGTTATCAAAGTAAGAAACAATCCGGTCCAGGACATCCGGCACCATTTCCAATGCCCGGTCTGCCGTGGTGCTGGGCGCTGCCGTAACAGGAAGCAGACGCACAGACTCCCCCTTGACAATCAAAAAAGCAATGGGCACAATCTTAGCACCCACACCGGCACCACCCCCAAAGGGGTAGTTGGGTCGGTTGTTGGCCTTGGTGGAAAAATCAGAGCCACCGCCGCCCACACCATAGCTGACTTTACAAACCGGCAAAATGGTAACACCATCCGGCGTGGTAATGGGATCGCCTACCACAGAATTTACGTCCATCAACTCTTTTACCTTCTGCAAAGTGGCTTGCAGCATATCAGGAAGATTATGGCTCATACTTCAGCACCGCCTTTTTCATTTTGTTGTCGATATATTTTCATCGCCCGCCATCCATATCGGATCATGATAACCAGCAGACGGGCAGGACAAACAACGATTTCCCCATCTATATAGACTTCTGTAGACTCTGCCGAAAAGTCGCAGAACACTTGCACATGTTCCTTCCGAATTCGGAAAGCATTGCGCATCATGGGCATGACCGCCTCAAGAACACCACAGGCATTTCCATACACAATGGCAAGATCACAGGGATCATCTCCGGCCAGGTTCACCAAAAGCTCCAGCTTCCGCATCAAAATACTCCGGCGGACGTCCCCAAGAAATTCCCTTCCCAGAGGGGCGTATTGCAGCAAGGTACGAAGGCTCCCGCCTTTGTGCGTTTCTGACTTTTCATTCGGCTGCTTTTGTTGTTTCCCTGTCTGTTTTGTTTGTTTATTGGGGTCCGTTTTTTCTTCTTTTTTAGGGCGCTTCTCCGGAAGCAGCTGCCAGCGAACCGGCCCCAGAACCAATTTCAAAAGAAATCCTTCTGCACTGTACCGCAAACGGACCCCCACTGGTAAAAACAGGACAAGGATCAAAAGTCCCAGAATTGCCAAGAGAACATATAAAAATATAAGAAGAACATTCATTGTTCCTTCTCCTGTGGAACGGCTTCTTCCAATGTCATTTGCTCATGCACTCCCAGGTCTGCCAGCTGAAGCGCAGGAAGCTCGTCCAGACTGGACAGGCCGAAGGTTCTCAGAAAGTCCGGCGTCGTTTTATATTGGATGGGTCGGCCCGGCACATTCAGCCGCCCGGCCTCCTCGATGAGCTTCTTATTCAGCAGGGCGTTGACGGAATAGCCGCTGTCCACACCACGAATCTGCTCCACCATGGCTTTTGTGGCGGGCTGGTAGTAGGCAATGATGGTCAGGGTCTCCAGCTGGGAAGCGGAGAGCTTGGGCGGTTTCCGGGTCTCCAGGGCCCGGGCCACATATTCTCCCTGTTCTCCCGCTGAGCACATCTGAAACGCATCATCCAAACGGACGATCCGGATGCCCCGCCGCTCAAAGCTCAGCCTGTCCATCAGCCGAATAGCGGCCTGCCGAACATCTGTGGGGTCCCACCCCAGGGCGTGGCTCAATCGTTTCACCTCCACAGGTTCTCCCGCGGCGAACAATACCGCCTCTATGGCACGCTCCAATTCCTCTGAATCCATGTTAGTCCGTCTCCTTTCTCAGTGCTTCCTCCGGGGTCTTAATCAGTTCCAAAGAGGGATTATCACCAGTTCCGTCATCATCCAAACTGACAGAGCTTGTCCGGCACAGCTCCAAAACAGCCAGAAAGGTTGCCACAATCTCCGAACGACTCCGGCAGCCACGGAAAAGCTGACGCAATCGCATCATGCCATTGAGAACCAGCCGTTTTATGACCTCCTTGGCCTTCTTGGTCACCGGGAAGGGCTCCTTGCCAACAATGCCCTGGAAACTGGATGCAGGAGGCGGCAGCTGGCGGCGGTTCCGCTCGGCGGCCGCAGCCAGGGCTCTCAGCATATCTTCCGGCTCATGCTTATATTGATAGGTCCGCTCCTTTTTCAGCGGCTCCGGGTCCTTGATAAACAGGTTGCATCCGATTTCATTGCGGACTTCCAGAAACTTCACCGCTTCTCTGATTTGGTCCAGAACTTCCTTCCGTTTGCGCTCCACCAGAGACTGACGCAGCAGTTCCATTTCACTTTCTGCCTCAGCCTGCTCTGTGGCTGACAAGAGCATCTTTGTCTTAATGAGCATCAAGTGCGATGCCATGGTGATAAACTCGCTGGCGATCTCCATATCCAGACGCTTCATTTCCTCCAGATAGGCCAGATACTGCTCCAAAATCGCAGCAATGCTCACATCCTGAATTTCTATTTTATTTTTGTTCAGAAGCAGTAATATGACATCCAGAGGCCCGTTGAAATCTTCCATTTCCTGGGTCTTGGTACGGATAATACCTTCCAGATGATAATTGGGTTCGTTCATGAAACACTCCTAAGATTCAGGAAATTTAACCAGGTAACAGCCAGATACAGATTGTTTGCAGCTGTTCAATCAGTCCGTTGCGCATCCAACTAAGGGGACCATCCAGGATTCCGGTATAAAGAAGAATGGCCATCACCAGAAATCCATACCGCTCATACTGCAAAATCCAGAAGAACTTATCCTTGGGAAGGAAGGAAAAAAGGATCTTGGAGCCGTCCAGCGGTGGAATGGGGATCAGGTTGAACACTGCCAAGGTGGCATTCAGAATCACCATATACCATAAAAAATAAGACACATAGGCAACCCAAATCGGCAGAGCATGGGACATCCCTGCCAGATTCAGGAGCATCAAAAACAGAATTGAGAAAAAGCACAGGATAATATTGGACACCGGACCTGCCAAGGAGGTCACAATCGTACCAGCCCTCACATTGCGGAATCTCTGAAAGTTCACAGGAACAGGCTTCGCCCATCCGAAGTGGACCACAAGCATACACAGCATACCCATGAGATCCAGATGGCGAATAGGGTTCAGCGTCAATCGTCCGCACCGCTTTGCGGTGTCATCCCCCATCATATATGCGGCAAGCCCATGGCTTACCTCATGCACTGTGATGCTAATAAGGCTGGCCGCCACCGCAATGAGGATTTCCAGCATTTTTTCGTACTGCAACTGGCTCAGCCAGCTCTGAAAACCATTCATATGCAATCTCCATTATCCGCTGACAGGGCAAACCCCCGCAGTTTAATTTTGTATAGTATATCACAAGTTATACCCTGGCGCAAGGGTAATATAACCCCTTTCAGGCACATAGAGTGTTTCATACAACTGGTATATGAGGTGGAAGATATGGAATACACGGCCAACCAAATCACAATCCGAGGGACGCTCTTCCGGCTGCCCGAACTCTCTCACGAAAATCACGGCAAGCAGTTTTACCGTTTTTTGCTGGAAGTCCCCCGTCTTTCCGGCACAGTGGACCTGCTCCCTGTTGTGGTACGGGAGGATGTGCTAAACCAAGTGGACTTATCCGGGGGAATGTCTCTGACGGTTCAGGGGCAGATCCGTTCCCACAACAACCACAACCCAACGGGGCAGAGGCTTCTTATTTTTGTTTATGCCACATCCATTGAGGCTTGTGACGAAGAACCGGCCAATGAGGTTTGTCTGACCGGCGCGCTGTGCAAACCTCCTGTTTTTCGCAAAACCCCTCTGGGGCGTGAAATCTGCGATATCATGCTGGCAGTACCCAGAGCATATCGAAGATCAGACTATCTGCCCTGCATCCTCTGGGGAAGGACCGCCCAGGAAATTTCTCAGCTTACGGTAGGGGACTCCATCACACTCTCAGGAAGGATGCAGAGCCGGCAATATCGAAAAGTAACACCCGATGGGGAAGAAATCCGAACGGCTTACGAAATTTCAGCCCTTTGCGCATCCCCTACATAGAGAACCTATCTTAAAAGGGCCGTTTCAGTCTAAACTAAAACGGCCCTTTTTCCATTTAAATCAGCGCACTCTGGGTTTTGTAGAGTTCGGCGTACATGCCGCCCTTTTCCAGAAGCTCTTTGTGGGTGCCTTCTTCCTTGATAACGCCATCCGCAATGGAGATAATGCGGGAAGCCGCCCGAATGGTAGACAGGCGGTGGGCGATAATCAGAGTGGTACGCCCCTTGGACAAATTATCCAATGCTCGTTGAATCTTTGCCTCTGTCACGGAATCCAGCGCAGAGGTTGCTTCATCCAAAATCAGAATAGGCGGGTTCTTGAGGAAAATCCGGGCAATGGAAATTCTCTGCTTCTGGCCGCCGGACAGAAGCGTGCCTCGCTCTCCCACATAGGTATCCAGGCCGTCGGGCATCGCCAGAATATCCTCATAGATCTCCGCTTTCTTAGCGGCCTCAATGACCTCTTCCCGTGTGGCATCGGGTTTGCCATAACGGATGTTTTCAAAAATGCTATCGGCAAAAAGGAACACGTCCTGCTGTACAACACCAATGTTCTTATGAATGGACTGCTGCTTGATTTTCCGCACGTCTACCCCATCGATTTCGATAGAACCGCTGGAAACATCATAAAATCTGGGAATCAGCTGGCACAATGTGGACTTACCGCCGCCGGAAGGGCCTACAATCGCCACAGTTTCACCGGGCTGCACATGCAGGTCAACTTTGTGAAGCACTGCCAAATCCGCATCATAGGCAAATGACACATCCTTTACATCAATGCGGCCCTCAACCTTTTCCATGGAAATTGCATCCGGCGCATCCTGCTGACTGGGTTCTGTGGCCATGATGTCGCAGAACCGGGACAGGCCCGCAAAACCGCTGGCAAAGAGCTCAGAGAAGTTGGCAAGCTTTCGCAGAGGATTGATAAAGGTACCAATATACAAAGAGAAGGTCAGAAGATCCACCAAATCCATATGGCCCTTCATAATCAGCCAACCGCCGTAGGCGATGACTACTACCTGCAAAATACCAAGGAAGAACTCCATGGTAGAGGAAAAGCGAGCCATGGCCTTATGGAACTGACGCTTTGAACCTTTGTATCTGTCATTGGCCCGGGAGAACCGCTGGCTTTCCCATTTCTCATTGGCAAACGCTTTTGCCGTGCGGAAACCGGACAGAGAGGATTCAATTTCCGTATTGATATGGCCGACTTTTTTCTTCACTTCTTTGGAGGCGGCAGACATGCGCTTTTTCTGGAATGTGACAACCAATCCAAAAATCGGAAGCAATACCGCAACCACCAGTGCCAGTCTCCACTGTACATGGAACAGAACCGCCAGAGCGCCCACAATGGTGATGCAGGCAATGGCGGTATCTTCGGGGCCGTGGTGAGCCAGTTCTGTCAGATCAAACAGATCAGAGGTCAGGCGGCTCATAAGCTGGCCTGTACGATTTTTGTCATAAAAGTCATAGCCCAGCTCCTGCATATGGCCGAATAAGTCCCGCCGGATATCGGCTTCCACACGGATTCCGAAGGTGTGGCCCCAGTAGCAGACAACGAAATTCAAAAGGGTCCTGAGCAAATAGAACACCACTACCACTGCCATCACAATGAAGAAGGTTCTGTATGCTTTATCGGGAAGCCAGTCGTATAGAGCGGTTCTGGTAATCAGAGGAAACGCAAGATCGATGCCCGCCATCAGCATGGCACAGCAGATATCCAAAGCAAACAGCCTTTTGTGTGCCCCAAAGTAGGAAAAGAAAATCCGCAGCGGATTCCAGGTCCTATACTCCTTAGTCGTCATTTTTTTCTTCATTACACAATTCCTTTCTCTGTTATTTCCTACTATTATACCTATTTTGCAAAAACTTGCAATATGCAAGTCTGCATCATTCTGTCTTGTAAGTTTTCGTTTTTTCGTGTATACTGTAGAAAACGGACCGGAGGTCTTACAATGGAACGAATGGAAACGCAGCATGATTATGTGGTCTGTGTGAAACCTGTAGGTATATCTTCAGAGGACGGACCCGGCTCTATGCCCGCCCTGCTGCGGCAGGAGCTGGGGGGAGAGATTTTTCCTGTGCACCGGTTGGATTTGAATGTAGGTGGCCTCATGGTCTATGCAAGGACCAAGGCTGCCGCAGCAAAGCTATCTCAGGCCGTCCAGGAAGGCACCATGGTAAAAGAATATCTTGCGATTCTTCACGGTATCCCGGCCCAATCAGAGGGCTCCTATGAGGACCTGCTCTGGAAGGATAGCAGGAAAAACAAGGTTTTTGTGGTAAACCGGCTTCGCAAGGGTGTGAAGCAGGCCAGTCTGACTTACCGATGCATCGAGACGGTGAAAGAAACCACCTTGGTTCACATTCGTCTTCATACAGGCCGCAGCCACCAAATTCGTGTTCAGTTTGCCTCACGGCACACGCCGCTCCTCGGGGATCATAAATACGGAAGCCGGGATGACGAAAAATCCCCCGCCCTGTGGTCCACCCGCCTTACCTTCCCTCACCCAAAAACAAAGGAGCTGCTTACCTTCTCCTGCCTGCCCGCAGGAAACGCCTGGGACTCTTTTCAATCCCCTCAGTTGGACGAATTGCCCTGAATCATCAAAATAGAGCTGCGGCAGCCATCTTTCTGCCACAGCTCTTTTCTTACATATGATGGAGAATCAGGGCGCACGCCAGCTTTACACCCGGAAGGACACTGTCCCTGTAAATCCACTCTTCCCGAGTATGCGCACCCGCCCCAACGCAGCAGCCGACACAAACGGAGGCAATCCCCTGAGATAACGGGATATTACAATCGGTGGAGCCAACCCCATAAACCAGCGGTGTGCCGAAGTAGGTTTCATAGGCCGCCGACACGCGGGCTGTCAGGGCCTGCTCTGCCTGTGGCTCTACGGGGATTCCGCAGGGCCGATCCCCTACCTGAGTCACCGTCACACGAACGCCCTTTGCCTGATAGTAAGCAATGCAGGCCCGGAAGTGCTGTTCCATGAAATCCAGGGATTCCTTTTCATCCGAGCGAAATTCATAGAGCATCTGTGCATGCTGCGCTATGGTATTCACGGAGGTGCCGCCCTCAATCGTTCCCACATTATAGGTGCTTTTCCCCTTTGGTGGCACCTTCATGGTATATAAGCTGTTGATCATAGAGGACAGATAGACAATGGCATTGCGGTTTCCAAAGGCAGAAAGAGAATGGCCGCCCTCTGTGTCCACCTCAACCTGATAGCGTCTGGAGCCCACCGCGCGGTTCACGCCATGGTCATTGGCACTGTCAAAGGTGACAAATTCTCTGATTCGATCTCCATAGGTCTCAATGATCTTTCTGGCACCCTTTAGATTTCCAAGCCCCTCTTCCCCGGCGTTTATCACTAGCAGAAGGCCGCAGTCTTTGGGCTTCATATGGTGCTGCGCAATGTATTTTGCCGCCATTAAAAGGGCCACTGCGTTGGCTGTGTCGTCTCCGATTCCGGGGCAGTAAATTTTTCCGCCCTCCAACCGAAGCGGCAGTTCTTCCAAATCCGGGAATACCACATCACTGTGGGCCATAAAAACCATGATGGGACAATTCCCCTCACAGCCAACAGGATAGACCACATTCTTGGCGTCGTCTATCAATACACCCTCTGCCCCCTGGGCTTCCAGCCAGGTCTTACAAAATTCCGCCCGCTTTTCCTCCTGATTGGATGGGGCAGGTATTTTTGCCAAGGTAACAAGAAGATCGATTGCTTCCTGTTCCCATGCCTGTAAATCATTCAAAATCTCCTGGGATAACTCCACAGAATCACTCCTTCGACCTGTTTGATAGAGCCAGTATACCACACTTTCCAAAAACTGGCAACGCCCATTCACAGGCAAGCTTTTCCCCTCCCCTGCCGCACAAGTGTCTGTCTCATAAAGCGCAGCCGACCGCATCTGAGCATGTTCCAGATGCGGCCGGCTCTTATTGGTTGTGTTCTTTTGCAGAGGCATCCATATCCCTCTACTTCCCGTTTCCGGGGCTGTTTAAGGATTTACTTCTTTCCATTTACTCATGTCAAAGATATCATCATGCACAGAAAACCAGGCATCTGCCAAAAATGTATTGCCGTTATTTTCATCCGTGCTCCATTTGCTGGAATAAAGAATGTACTGTTCAGAGCCGTTCTTTGCATCATTGACAATGGGCTTTTCTGTAAAGGGATTCGTGGGATTCTGAATGAGGCCACCGGTTGCCAATGTGGGCACATCCGCATTGGTCATAAAGGTCATATCCGTGGTGAATTCCTTGGAATTGAAGTCCTTTACCAGCAGAAGCGGGTTATAGAACATGGCATCTTCGATGTTGCTGCTACCAAACAGCATGTCATCAAACTGATGCAGCGGGCTTCCGTGGTCGGATACAATAATGATTCTGGTGTTATCATACACGCCGGTCTCCCGCAAATAATCCAGCCAGTTTCCTAACTGAATCATTGCCGCCATATTGGCATGATAATGAGTGGCCTGCTTTTCTTCCGTCATCTTCAGCTCACGTCCCTGGAAAATCAGCCGGTCCTTGTGCGCGTTATCATAAGCTGTGTTGTCAACAACGGCGGCAGGCTCGTATTCCGGCGCCTTCAGCAAGGCCGGTTCGTGGGTTGTGTCATTGCTGATCATCATGAAGGTGTTTTCATTGCCGTCTCTAACATCCGTAATCTGGGGAAGACTCTTCAGCACATTATAAGAGCGCATGAACGCAGAAGAAATTCCGGTCGCCTTTGAAACACCGTCCTGAATCTGGACGCCTTGACTGGAAGCCGTCACATTGTGCAGCGCATCCACATCGTTATAGACACCCTCAGAGTAAATAAAGGGCTGGGTAAAGACAGGCGCTATTTTAAATATGCTGTAGCAGAAGAAATTCCGATTCAATGTCTGCTCTGTTTCGGCCAACGCCTCCGGAGAGATATCATCGAATTTACCCATTGTGATATAGGCATTGATGTCGGGGTAATCGTCATAAATGGACAGATCGGGAATCCAGCCATAGCCTGCATAGGTGGGGTCGCACACGGTAACCTCATAGCCTTCCTTGTCAAAGATAACGGGCATTACCTTAAGCGCTTCATTCTGCTTCTCTACCAGGGGCGTATCCGCCCGTTTGTTCATCTCTACAGGGGTGTACTCATATCCGCCATAGAGTGCCGGCGTACCTACATTGGTAAAGCCGCCATAGGATATGGTGTTGGGATAATAGGTGAACCCAGCAAACTGTTCTTTCAGTTCCGGTTTTTCCTGCATGAGATAGGGAATATAGCCATTGATGGCCCGGTCCATCATAATCACGACCACATTCTGTCCGTTTTTGCTCAGGGGAATCCTGGCATATTCCTGTGCATTCATCTGCAGCTTTGTAATTGTATCCTTCGCTACATTGTGAATCTCGTTCACATTGAAAACGGAAATTCCGAAAACAGCCAGTCCTGCGGCCAGATAGATCACCCGCACCAGTTCCACTTTCTTCTTCCAAATGAGATACAGTACCGCTACAGCAGCCATCAGAATCAGGACATTCAAAAGCTGATCTTTCAGGAGAAACTCCGGGTAAACGTCATATTTGAGCTGAGGAGACAAATTGCCATAGTTTGTTCCAAAGAACATATAATCAATCACGGCAATGCCGGACAAGGCCCACATGCCGAACCCCATAAGCTTTTTTTCGGCAGGCTTTGCAAGCATATAGAAAATTCCAAACCATACAATAAATGTGCCCGCAGCCAGCAAAAGCGAATTTATCACATACAGCACAGGGTTGTTGTGGCTTATCACATTGATAAACTCCGCAGGAGATGCCTTAATGAGTGCAGAAGGAATAAAGGCACCGGTGAGAAGCGTGACAAAGATGCTCCCAAGGAAAAACACAGACTTATCTTTCTTGGTAACTTCCAGGGTATTTTCGGTCTTGAACCGCTTTCTTACAAAGTAAAGGAGCAGAGGCAGCTGCAACAACAGCAGACACGCCACAACCAGCACTTGCTTCCGGAAAGATGGCATTGGATGCACAAACATGAGAAAGGCAATGGCAGACGCACTGACTGCGGAAAACAGTGCTCCCAAGATTAACTTTGGATTTTTCAGCTTATAGAAGACATTCTTCAGCAGAGAAAATAGATTATTTAAGGTCCAGTAAAACACAAGGCCGGAAGGAGACTCATACAAAAATACAAGGAAAATCAGGGCCATTGCGTACAGCTGGATTTTGCTTTTCAGAGGAAATCCCTTCGTGTAGATAAATCCGGAAATCAGATTGATGGCCGTCATTAAGATGGGGAGCAGATGGATCGTATAGCCGGCGATGACCAGCATTTCATCCGGTGCGCCCAGATCCCGAATCGGCCCGAAGGACACTCCGTTGAGCACCTGCAGCTGAGAAAGGAAGTTATAGGCCGCCATAAAAAACGGAATCTCCAACAGCAGGGACAGGGACCCTTTCAGGGCATTGGTGGGCTTATAATGGTTTTGGCGGTAGTATGTCTGAAGCATCATAAACCGCTCATCGCCCTTGAAGGTCTTTTTAATGTGTGTCACCCAGGGCTTCAGTTTGGCCTCTGTATCTCGTTCCTCTGCCTGCATGGCGTCTGCCTGCTTGTACAGCGGGAGCACCAGGAAGTTCACGGCCAGGCTTAAAAAGATAATCGAGATCCCGGGATGATCAATGACCCGGTTTGCCAGTGAGAAAACTACTTCAAACAGCAATTCCAGAGGGCCAATAATCAAGTTATATAGTGCAGTTAAGATAGACATTTTTTCTCCTTTCATTCTACCGTCCACTTCTTTATTTCATCATTTCAAAAAGCGTATTGGATATCAAAAGAGGATTCTCTTTTACAGCACTGTGCGGAGGACACAGGCAGTGATCCTGCGTCCTCCGCCGTGGCTATGGGGTTCCCCACGCACCTGCTCTTCCAGTTCTTTTGATCCCTCCGGTTACAGAGTTTATTGGACCTTTTCCCAATTACTCATGTCAAAAATATCGCTCTGCACCGACAACCAATCACTTTTCATAAATGTGTTTCCGTTGTTGATTGAGATATCCCATTCTCTGGACAAAATAATATATTGCTTCGACGTCAGTTTTGCCTCACTGTTGATTTTTTTCCCGGTAAACGGATTGACAGGATCATGGATCAGCCCATGGGTTGCCAGCACAGGCACATCGGCATTGGTCATAAAGCGATGATCCGTTGTGAACTCCCTGCTATTGAAGTCTTTCACCATGAGCAACGGGTTATAGGCCATCAAATCTACGCCATCCAAAACCATGTCGTCGAACTGCTGCAGGAAGTATCCATGGTCGGCCACGATGATGATTCTGGTATTGTCGTATACATCATTCTCACGGAGATAATCCAGCCAATTTCCCAATTCCAGCATGCTGGCCATATTAACCTGATAGTGCATCACTTGCTTCTCAGTGTCCATATGGAGCTTTCTGCCGTCCAAGAGGAACCGGTCCTGATGGGCTGCGTCATATGCCGTGTTATCAACGGAAACAGCCGGCTCATACTCCGGTTCCTTCAGCAGCGTCGGGGAATGGGTGGTCTCGTTGGTAAGCATGACAAAGGTATTTTCTTTCTCCTGTGTAATATCCGTCATCTTTGGAAGATTTTTGAGTACCGCATAGGCATCATGAAATAACGGCGAAGTGCCCTTTGCCTGTGAGGGACTCAAGCAAATCTGCCCGCCGGTGGCATCCGGTTCATTATAAGTACCCTGTCTGTACAGCGCGGGCTGCCAAATCGTAGGCGAGATTTTGAAAATACTATAGCAGAAGAAATTCCGGTTTAAAATATGCTCTTCCTGCTCCACGGTCATAGCAGATGGAAGCGAATATTTCCCTTTCGTAATATACTTATGAATTTCAGGGTATTCATCATAAATAGAAAGGTCCGGAACCCAGCTGTAACCGGCATAGGGCGGGTCACATACCGTAACCTGATACCCCTCCTCGTTGAATATGACCGGCATGACCTTCAGAGCCTCGTTCTGTTTCGTTTCCAGGCTTTCCTGATCCCGCTTATTGATTTCAGAGGGCGTATATTCATAGCCGCCAAAAAGCGCCGGAGAACCGAAGTTTGTGGAGCCTCCAAAAGAAATGGTATTCGGGTAATAGGTAAAGCCCGCAAACTTCTCCTGCAGCTCCGGTTTTTCCCGGAACATGTATGGAATGTAGCCGCTGATGGCCCGGTCCATCATAATGACCACAACATTTTTTCCTGTTTTACTCAAAGGAATGGTCACCGATTCTGTTTCGGCTACCTGCAGATCATTCACAGTCTCAGTGGCGACGGCCTGAATTTGGCTCACATTGAACACGGACATAGCAATGACTGCCAAGCCTGCCGCAAAATAAATCACCCGCACAAGCTCCGCTCGCTTTTTCCAGATGAAATAAATTGCCACACATACCGCCGCAACTACCACCAGGTTTACAATCTGTTCTTTTGTCGCAAATGCCGGCCCCACATCATATTTCAGTTCTGAGGAAAGCGTTCCATAATCCGTTCCAAAGAACATATAATTTACCACACCGACAACAGACATGATCCACACGGCGAAGCCCATTTTCTTTTTATGGGCAGGTTTGGCCAGAGTATAAAACACGCCAAACCACACCAGAAACATTCCCGCCGCCAGCAAACCGGAATTCAGAATATACAGCAGGGGGCTTTTCTGGGTTGTCAGATTGACAAACTCCGCCGGGGATGCCTCAATCACGGCAGAGGGAATCAGGATACCGGTCAGAAGGGTTAAAAACACGCATCCGGCGTAAAACAGGATCTTGTCCCTTGCGGTTATTTCCGTTATCTCTGCTTTTTTACTGCGCTTTTTCAGAAGGTGATAGCACAAGGGAAGCTGCAATAAGAGGGAAAGCACCACCATCATAATTCGGGTTGCAAGAATGGACGACGGCCGAATAAAGAGCGAATAGACAAGCGAACCAATACCGGCAACAGAAAGCGCCGCAGAAACACCCATCTTCATGAAATTGGCTCGTTTTCCGAAGCCCTTCCACCTGTAAAAGATATTCTTAAACAGCGAAAACAAATTGTTTAAGGTCCAATAAAACACAAGTCCGGCAGGAGACGGATACAGAAAGACCAGAAAAATCAAAGCCATGGCATAGAGCTGCAGCTTGCTTTTCCAGGAAAGTCCCTTTGAATAAATCGCACTGGACACCAGGTTGATGGCCGTCATCAAAATGGGAAGCACATTGATTGTGATTCCGCCAAACGACAGCAGTGCATCGGGAGATCCCAGGCTTTTGATGGGCCCAAAGGCGATCCCGTTTAACAGCTCCAGCTCTGAAAGGAAGTGATACGCTGCCATAAAGAACGGGATTTGCAGCATAATGGACACAGAACCTTTTAACACATTCGTAGGCTTATAATGATTTTGGCGATAATAAGTCTGGAGCATCATAAAGCGCTCATCGCCCTTGAAGGTCTTTTTGATGTGGGTTACCCAGGGCTTCAGCCGCAGCTCTGTGTCCCGCTCCTCCGCCTGCATGGCGTCCGCACGCTTATATAGGGGCAGCACCAGCAAATTCATCGCCAGACTAAGGAACACAATGGAAAGCCCCGGATCTCCCAGCATCTGGCATGCATAAGAAAATATTACCTCAAACAGCAGTTCCAGTGGGCCAATTACCAAGTTATATATTATGTGCAAAATAGACATTATATCACTCTTTCAGAATTCATGTACATTGGGCTTATATACGAACATATCCGCCATCTCTTCTGTTGGAAATTGTCTTTTCATGGTGAATCTTTCAAAGCTTTCTTTACAGAATACCACATTTCTACAGTAATTGCAATTATTTTAAGAGATATCATAGTCCTTTCCTCCCGGATTTTCGCACAATTAGAAAAATGCAGTTGCGCTCACACCTTTGCTGATGTGAGCGCATAGAATGATATGAGGTGATTTGTCGTGAAACCTATATTTGAAGGTACCTGTACCGCGTTAGTCACACCGTTTAAGGAAGACCACATCAATTTTCCACTGTTTCGCCGGCTTTTGGAACGCCAAATAAACAATGGGGTGAAAGCAGTTGTAGTATGCGGAACAACAGGAGAATCGGCTACTTTGTCAGATGAGGAAAAGCTGGATCTGTTTGCTGCCGCTGTTGACTGCGCCGGAGGAAGGATTCCGGTTATCGCCGGTACCGGCAGCAACTGCACAAAACACTCCGTATTTCTAAGCAAGATTGCCGAGAAATTGGGCGTAGATGGTCTTTTATTGGTCAGCCCTTATTACAACAAGACCACGGAAGCCGGTCTGGTCGCCCATTATCGTGCCATTGCAGACAGTGTATCTCTGCCCTGCATCCTTTATAATGTCCCCTCCAGAACCGGTATGGACATATCCGTTGAGGTCTGCAAGGAATTGGCCCAGCATCCAAACATTCAGGGAATCAAGGAGGCCTCCGGCAACATTTCCAAAGTGGTGCAGCTTTGCAGCCAATGTCCCAAAGACTTCTATATCTGGTCAGGAAATGATGACCAAACCGTCCCCATTATGTCCATGGGTGGAAAAGGCGTGATATCGGTACTGTCAAACCTGTATCCCAAAGAACTATCCACACTGACCCAGCTTTGTCTGGATGAGGACTTTGAAGCCGCTTCTCAGCTGCAAGCCCAGCTTTGGCCTTATATGGATGCAATGTTCTGTGAGGTCAATCCCATTCCAATTAAGGCTGCCATGAGACTTGCGGGGTATGACTGCGGAAGATGCAGGCTGCCTCTTTCCGAACTGTCAGTAAAAAATCAAATAAAACTGGCCTCTTTGCTGCAATAGTCGGAACCTCTAAAGGCAGATTTTCAGTTTTCCTTTCCTCAGATGGAAAATGCGGCACAGCTCCTTTTGAGAGCTGTGCCGCACATTTTCTTTACAGTCCAATAAAGCAGTCTTCTGGTTTGTACTTTCAGTCTGATTATGCCAGCACTGCTTTGTGGAATACCTTCTTGCCCTTACGAATCTTGACCCCTTCCTGAAGCTGCTCCCGGGTCACTTCCAAGCCGATATTCCCAACTTTTTCTTCATTGACAAAAATGCCGCCCTGCTGAACCAAGCGCCGTGCTTCTCCATTGGAGGCCGTGAGGCCGCAGGCAGTGAGCAGACTCAGAATCCCGATTTTTCCATTTTCCAGCTTGTCTTCTGTGATTGCAGTGGTGGGCATATTGCTGTCGTCTCCGCCGCCTGCAAACAGAGCCTTTGCGGCAGTCTGCGCCTTAACGGCTTCCTCCTCACCATGCACCAGCTTGGTCAGCTCAAATGCCAGAATTTCCTTGGCGGTGTTGAGCTGTGCATCCTTCCAGGATGCCATTTCGTCGATCTGTTCCAGCGGCAGGAATGTAAGCATCCGAATACACTTGAGTACATCGGCATCCTCTACATTTCTCCAATACTGGTAGAAATCAAAGGGAGAGGTCTTTTCAGGATCAAGCCACACAGCACCTCTTGCCGTCTTACCCATCTTGTTTCCTTCGGAATTCAGCAGCAAGGTGATGGTCATGGCGTGGGCATCCTTGCCCAGCTTTCGACGAATCAGCTCAGTGCCGCCCAGCATATTGGACCACTGGTCATTTCCGCCAAACTGCATGTTGCAGCCGTAATTCTTGTACAGGTAGTAGAAATCGTAGGACTGCATGGGCATGTAGTTGAACTCCAGGAAGGACAGGCCCTTTTCCATTCTCTGCTTGAAGCATTCCGCACGAAGCATATTGTTGACAGAGAAGCAAGCACCGATATCCCGGATAAAATCAACATAATTGAGATTCAGCAGCCAGTCAGCGTTGTTCACCATCAGGGCCTTGCCCTCACCAAACTCGATAAAACGCTCCATCTGCTTTTTGAAGCAGGCACAGTTGTGGTCGATGATTTCCCGGGTCATCATGGAACGCATATCCGTGCGGCCGGAGGGGTCCCCGATCATGGCCGTGCCGCCGCCGATGAGGGCAATGGGTCTGTTGCCAGCCATCTGAAGGCGCTTCATCAGGCACAGAGCCATAAAGTGGCCCACATGAAGAGAATCAGCGGTGGGGTCAAAGCCAATGTAGAAGGTAGCTTTGCCGTTATCGATCATCTCCCGAATTTCTTCTTCGTTGGTTACCTGTGCGATCAATCCCCGGGCAACCAGTTCGTCATACAGTTTCATTTCATTTCTCCTTAATCCATATAGTGTAAAATGTGAATTTGATTTGGGGTCTGCCCAGTGAGGGTCAGAGTCTGTGTTCCCTGCTGTACGCCGGGATACTGTTTTGTAAACGCCTCCAGAGGAGCAACCTCAGAAAACCCAGTGTGCTCTGTTCGATAATGCATGGGAATTACCACTTTGGGACTCAGTACCTTTATCATTTTAGAGGCTTCTTCTGGATCAATGGTATAATACCCGCCAACCGGAATCATAACGCAGTCCAGATTTTGAAGTTTCTTCCCCTCTTCCTCTGTGAGAGGCCGTCCGATATCTCCCAAATGCGCAATTTTAAGAGCACCAAAGGAGAAAATGCGGATGGTATTCATTCCCCGATGCGCACCATTCACATGGTCATGGGGGACGGTCAGCTCTTCCAGAGAATAAGGAGGTTCCGCAGGTGCCGTAAGAGAAACGGCCTGGGTAAAGCTGTGGTCATCATGACAATGGCTGCAATACACCGCCTCCGCCTCCAACCGCAGGGGTGGAAGGCCGGGGATCATATGATCCGTATAAGGGTCCAAAACCACACGAAATCCTTTCGATTCCAGACAGAAGCAGGCATGTCCCCAATAGGTAATGTTCACTTGATCCATGGGATATCTCCTTTCAACGTATAAAATAAAAACACCCTCCGTCCATTTCTGGACAGAGGGCGTCAAAGCAAACGCTGTACCACCTCTGATTCGGCCCAAAAAGGGCCCTCTGGGGGAGCGATATCGGGCTCACCCGTCCCGCCCTACTGCAAATTCAGGCAGGCCACTCCGGGAGGTATTTCATCGGAGCGCCTGCTTCCTTGCACCAACCGGAAGCTCTCTGCAAAGCGGAGATCCAACTACTTCATCCCATCATAGTGTTGTCCTATAATCATTGTGTCGATTCTATCAGAGAGCCCCTCTTTTGTCAAGGGGTATCCTACAGTCAAAACAAAGAAATTTCCACCGCAAACCACGCCGGCTTGCCCCTCAGTTACACAGCATTTCCTCTGCGCTTTTCAGGGTTGTCTCTGTAATAGCCGTCCCGCCGATGATTCTGGCCAGCTCCAGCTTTCTTCCTTCCCGGTCCAGCGGCGTCACTGTGGTATAGGTGCGCCCGTCCCGTTCCCCTTTTGCAATCAGCATATGGGTATCTGCCAGAGCCGCAATCTGCGGAAGATGGGTCACGCAGAGAACCTGTTTATTTTTTGCCACTGAACGGAGCTTTTCCGCCACCTTCTGCGCTGCCCTGCCGGACACACCTGTATCGACCTCGTCAAAAATCAACGTTGCGACCTGATCCTGCTGCGCCAGTACATTTTTCAGTGCCAGCATGATTCTGGCCAGCTCACCGCCGGAGGCCACCTTGTTCATCGGTTTCAGCGCCTCTCCAATATTGGCAGACATATAAAACGCAACACTGTCCGCACCGGTAGGCCCCAGCTCCGTTTCCGTGAAACTGCACTGAAACTGCACCTTTGGCATATCCAGCTGCCGAAGCTCCTCCAGAATTCGATTGGACAGCTGCTCCGCACCTGCTTTTCGGGCGCATCGCAGCTCCTTGGCTGCCGCCCAGGCCTTCTCCTCCGCTTTTTTCAGTTTCTCTTTCAGCCGGACGATTTCATCATCAGCAAACTCAATCTCGTCCAGCTCCTTTTGGGCCTTATCCAAGTAGGAGAGAATGTCCTGGCAGCTGGCACCATACTTTCTGCGAAGACGGTGAATCACATCCAACCGGGATTCAATGCTTTCCAACTCATCGCCGGAATAGGCAAAGTCATCCCGCTTGTCCCGAAGCTCCTCCGCCACATCCTGCACCTGATACATGAGATCGGTCAGGCGGGCATGGAGCGCATCCAAAGATTCGTCAAAGCTGCCCAGCTTTGCCAAAGCTCGTTCCGCTCTGCTCAAAAGAGCGGTGGCGCCGTCTGTGTCATCGCCGCCATACAGGCTTCCCACTGCGGTTTCCAGGCCGTCTGAAAGCTTCTCCGCATTTTGCAGAATCTTTCTGCGGGACTCCAAAGCCTCATCCTCTCCCGGCCGCAGCTGCGCACGGGAAATTTCATCGATCTGAAATTTCAGAGACTCCATTCGCCGCAGCTTTTCCCCTTCGTCCATGGTCAGACGCTGGATATCCCGGCGAAGCGCCGCAACCGCTTCAAACTTCTTGGTGTAATCCTCCTGCAAGGCTCCATTCCCGGAAAACGCATCCAGATAGTACAGATGGTACCCTTCGTCAAAGAGCTGCTGGGAATCCCGCTGCCCATGGATGTTGATGAGCTGGAGGCCCAGCTTTTTCAGAATGGAAACAGACAAAAGCTGCCCGTTCACACGGCAGATATTCTTTCCGTCCTGATAGATTTCCCTTTGAATCAGGGTTTCTTCCTCATAGGGCACCCCGTTTTCCTGAAACCAGCTGAGTTCCGGCACCTGCCGGAACAGGGCTCTTACAGAGGCTTTGGAAGACCCGGTGCGAATCATATCCCGATACGCCCGCTCTCCCAAAATGGCAGAAATCGCATCAATGACAATGGATTTACCTGCGCCGGTTTCACCGGTCAGGACATTAAAGCCACGATCAAAGACAATATCCGCTTGCTCGATCACGGCGATATTCTCAATGTGAAGAACTGAAAGCACGCCTATTCCCCCTTACGGCTCCGGCCAGGAGGCATCATCATACGGAGTGTCTTCATAGCAGGCTTCATTCAAGCTGCCGTCTCCCTGCCCGGAACGAACCGCTCCATAAATCCGAATACCGGCGATTACACAGGCTGCCGCCAGCAGAAGCGCCGCCGCCAGCTGCACAACAAAAGCTTTTGCAAAGAACAGCTCCAGCAAAACAGCCAGAAGGCTAAAGGTGCCGGCAGCGATCAGCAATGTAACCTGCTTGTACGCAACAGAAACCACAGCAAGCTGTGCATCCGTCAGTTGCTCTTTTTTCAGGAGAATATGGGACACAGGAAGCATGGCCCCGGAGGCAAGCAAAAGGCAGGCGAGCACCAAAACCTTCGTCACCGAAGAAATTGTCAACATGGAAAACAAAAGAGAACCGATAAGCTGTGCAAGCACCAAAGCGCCATAAGCTATGCCGATCCAGAGGATTTTTTTCACACCCATTCACTCCTCAGCTCAACAAGTTTTTAATTTCGCCGCAGAAAGCGGCGGCGGCGTTGTTGTCTCGCATGACAATAAACACCGTATCATCACCAGCCAGTGTGCCCACAACCACAGACATACTCATAGCATCGATTGCAGATGCGGCAGCGTTGGCCAAGCCCGGCATTGTTTTGATGACAATGATATTCTGGGCATAATCAAAGCTGGTAATACATTCACGGAAAATCGTATTCAGACGCGCCGAGAAGGTACTGGCGCCGTCCTTGGAAGCAGACGTATACCGGTATGTGCCAAAAGAGGTCAGTTCTTTTACCACGCGCAGTTCCTTGATATCTCGAGAAATTGTGGCCTGGGTGCTGTAGTATCCTTCCTCCTGAAGAGCCTGGAGCAGCTGCTCCTGGGTTTCAATGTCACGGACGGAAATAATTTCCATTATCTTAGCCTGTCTCTTAGATTTCATACTGTCACTTCCTCAGTTATTTTTAAATTTACTTCCTACGATATCAAAAAAACTGCGATTCTTGATTTTTACCAGACTAATCTCAGACTCGGACCGGGAAATCTTGACAACATCACCGGCTCCAAGCCGAAAAGCCCGGCCTCCATCTACCGACAGAAAGGCATTGCGTTTTCCGGACCGCTCCAGTCGAACGGTAATGGTTCTCTGATCTGACGCCACAACCGGGCGGCTTCTCAAGTCGTGGGCGCAAATGGGAGTCACCAGAATCACTCTGGCATCCGGCTCCACAATGGGCCCGCCGGCAGAAAAGCTATAGGCCGTAGAACCTGTAGGGGTTGCCACCAGCACACCGTCACCGCCAAATTCCATTGCATGCACCTCGTCGCAGAACACCGACAGGCGGATCACTCTGGCCACGGCTCCTTTTGTAATGGCGACATCATTGAGGCAGACTTCCTTCAGAATCTCCGCGCCATCCCGAACCACGGTGACATCCAGCATACGGCGGTGCTCAATCTCATATTCTCCGCTGGCAATGCGGCGAAGAAGCTGCAATTCAGAACTCTCCAGTTCCGCTATAAATCCCATGGTGCCAATATTGACACCGAGAATGGGGACACCGGCTCGGGTTGCAGCCTTAGAGGAATGAAGAATGGTTCCATCCCCGCCAAAGCAAATCAACATATCTGCACCGGGCAGTTCTTTTTCCAATCTGGAGAATTTAAGATTTTTCGGCAGTTCAAAGGTCTTATCCACATCAAAAGGCAGACACAAGCGTGCATCCACCCCGCAATCAGCCAGACATGCCATGGCTGCTTGAGCAAATTTAAAATTTTTGTCCCGATAGGGATTGGGAGTCAGAACAATTTTCTTCACTGTCTCATCCTCCCAGGGAGGTATGGGCCGCCTCCACAATGGCTGCTGTATCCGGCGTTATGCCCTCGCCGGGGACTCTGGTAAGATGGCCTAAAAACTCTATATTTCCTTCCGGCCCTTTCACCGGGGAGAACGTCAGCCCCAAGATTGTAAAATCCAGAGAATGTGCCAGCTCCACAAAGGCATCCAGGACCAGTTTATGGGTAGCAGGGTCACGAACAACGCCCTTCTTCCCTACCAGATCCTTCCCCGCCTCAAACTGCGGTTTGATGAGGCACAGGACTTGGCCGGTGGGCTTTAGAAGCTCCCGAATGGCTGGCAGTACAATTTTGAGAGATATAAAGGACACATCCACCACAGACAAATCCAAGGGCTCACCCAAATCCTCAGGTGTTACGTAGCGGATATTGGTGCGCTCCATGGTCACCACACGGGGGTCGGACCGGATAGACCAGGCCAACTGGCCATACCCCACATCAATGGCAAACACCTTGCTTGCTCCGTGCTGCAGCAGGCAATCTGTAAAACCGCCGGTAGACGCACCGGAATCGCTGCAAACGAAGCCCGCAGGGTCCACTCCAAAATCAGTCAGCGCCTTTGCAAGCTTCAGGCCTCCTCGGCTGACATAAGGACAGGAATGGCCCCGAACTTCAATCTGTACCGTATCCAAAAAAGGGGCACCCGGCTTATCTGCCTTCTGGCCGTCCACATATACCTGACCGCTCATAATCAGAGCCTGAGCCTTTGTTCTGCTCTCCGCCAATCCCTGCTCTGTCAGCAAAACATCCAGACGCATTTTATTTTTCACGGCGAACGACCTCCTCCGCCCGGCGCGCAATAGAGTCTGCGTCCAGGCTCAAATGTTGATACAAGTCTTTTACTGTTCCGTGGGTTACAAAGCGATCACCAATATTCTGGCCCCGATAAATTACATTCACTTCCCGCTGGCTCAGCTTCTCTATGAGCTCATATCCCACACTGCCTACGCCCTGCGCCTCTTCCACCACAAGGAGCTTCCCGGTTTTTCGGACGGAGTTGGTGATTGCCTCCATATCCAGAGGCTTAATGCATCGAAGGCGCAGAACCTCAGCATGGATTCCTTTTTTCTCCAGTTTATCCGCTGCGGCCATAACTTCATTGGTGATGATTCCATATGTGACGATGGTGATATCATCTCCCACCCGGAAAAGCGTCTCTCTGCCGCCGGTCAGAAAAGCTCCATCCCCACCTCTGGGATAGCGAATGGCAACCGGCCCGTCCTGTTTCTGAACAGCCCAGGCCAGCATTTCCTTCAGTTCCTCTCGGCAGGCAGGGCAAAGAATGGTCAATCCGGGAATTTGACGCAGAAATCCCACATCAAAGACGCCATGGTGGGTCTCGCCGTCCTCTCCCACCAGACCGGCACGATCTACCGCAAAAATTACATGCAGGTGCAGCATTGCCACATCCTGAATAATCATATCATAGGCACGCTGCAGGAATGTGGAATAAACGGCAACCACCGGGATCATGCCGCACTTGGCAAGACCTCCTGCCATGGAAACGGCGTGTCCTTCCGCAATGCCTACATCGAAAAACCGCTGGGGATACGCCTTTTCAAAGCCGGATAATCCAGTACCCACCGGCATCGCCGCAGTAATGGCGCACAAATTGGGATTTTCGGCTCCCAGCTCCACCATTGTCTCCCCAAACGTGCTGGAAAAACTTGGTTTGGATTCCGAAATCACCTCTCCCGTATCGGGATCAAAGGGACTGATTCCATGAAATTTACAGGAGTTTTTCTCCGCGGGAAGATACCCTTTTCCTTTCTTGGTAATTACATGAAAAAGAACCGGTCCGTCTGTATCCCGAGCAAACTTCAAAAGTTCGATCATTTTTCCGATATTATGCCCGTCTACAGGCCCAATGTAGGAAAATCCCATGTCTTCAAACATGGTTGTATCCAGAACGTGATTTTTCACCCAATTCTTGGCATTCCGTGTCATACGATACAGAGACTTTCCGCCGGGGATTTTACTGGTAAAATCACGATATGCCTTCTTCGCTCCCAGATAGCTGGAACGCATCCGAAGCTTAGACAGATGATGCGCAACACCACCCACATTTCTGGCGATAGACATTTCATTGTCATTCAGAATTACAATCATTGGTTCACCGCTGGAACCTGCGTCGTTAAGCCCCTCAAAGGCCAGACCGCCGGTAGTGGCGCCGTCACCAATCAGGGCAAGCACACTATGTTTCTTATGCTGCAAGGTTCTGGCTCTGGCCATACCCAAAGCCACGGAGACAGAGTTAGACGCATGTCCTGCGACAAAGGCATCCGTGACACTTTCAGACGGTTTCGGAAAGCCTGCAAGACCTCCGAACTGGCGGAGGTTGTCAAACTGATCTTTTCTGCCAGTCAGAATCTTATGGACATAGGATTGATGCCCCACATCAAAGACCAGGCGGTCTACACTGGTATCGAACACGGTTTCCAGAGCCAGGGACAGCTCGACCACACCTAAGTTAGAAGCCAGATGACCGCCGGTTCTTGCAATATGTGTAATTAAAAACTGGCGAATTTCTGTGCAGAGCTGGTTCTGCTGGGTGGGATTCAACTTCACTAAATCGCTGTGTCCCTGGATGTTATCCAAAATACTCACACTATTCACAACCTGACTATATTAACATTTCACCCCTTGGGCTGCGGGAAATCCTCACATGCAAGAAGAATCGAATGTCTTCCGAAAATTCATTTTTTCACGGTTAGAGATCAATTTCCCGCTCTGATGTCAATAAGAAATGACACTTCTAAATTTACTAATTGGGGCTATCATACCACATTTTACATGAATATACAAGCGGCTATACAAAAAATTTGCAAATCGGACACAGAATATATAAAAACCGGGCTTCTCTGCGCAAGAGAAACCCGGTCAAAATCAATAGGTTCTTTTCGTTAAAGAAAGGGCCAATTCAGTCATCCACTCATTGTGTTCAAATGCGTGCAAAGCAGAAATCGCCATCTCTGTATGCTTCTCCACCAGCTGCTCACATGCTTCCATTCCATAGAGATGAAGGAACGTATTTTTCCCCTCATCCGTGCCGACTGCCTTGCCCAGTACCTGAACATCGCCAATCCGGTCCAGCATATCGTCCCGAATCTGGAACGCCAAACCCAGATGATTTGCAAAGACAGCCGCAGCGTCTTCCTGCTCCGGCGTTCCGCCGCCTGCAATCACGCCCAGCACGCAGGCTGCACGAATCAAAGCGCCGGTCTTCCTGTACTGGATATTCAGAATCTCCCGTTCTGTGCAGGCCCGCTTCTCAGAATCAATGTCCAGAACCTGTCCGCCTACCATCCCCAGTTCACCTGCGCAGTCCGCCAGGGTAGATACTGCACGGATCTTGGCCTCTGAGCTATAAGGGGCCTTCGCCAACTGCGCAAAGGCAGCCGTCAGCAAGGCGTCCCCGGCCAAAATTGCGGTAGCCTCCCCATACACCTTATGGTTTGTGGGACGGCCCCGACGAAGATCGTCATTGTCCATGGCCGGAAGGTCATCGTGGATGAGGCTGTAAGTGTGAATCATCTCAACGGCCGCACCAAAGGCACTTGCATTTTCCCAATCACCTGCGCACATACGGCAGAAATCATAAACCATCACAGGCCGCAGACGCTTCCCCCCCGCAAGGAGACTATAGCGCATGGCCTCAAACAGGGTTTGCTGCGGTTCATCGGGATAGAGGAAACATTTCTTTGACAGATATTCTTCTATTGCCCCTTGATATTGTTTCAGTTTTCCTTCAAAATCAGCCATTTTCACCGAACTCCATTTCAATCGGAGCACCATCCGGCCCCTTCATTACCTGCTTCACCTGAAGCTCTGCCTGATCCAGCAGTCCGCTGCATTGGCGCACCAACATGGTTCCCTCTTCAAAGAGCTGCAAGGACTGCTCCAGAGGTACATCGCCCCGTTCCATTGCCCGTACAATCTGTTCCAGACGAGCCATCGACTGCTCAAAGGTTTGAGATTTGCTTGTTTCTTCACTCATGGGATTCCCCTCCTACTGTCTGGGTCTGTTCTGCCTGCACCACTGCGGTGCCATCCGAGAACCGCAGCTGGAACCGGTCACCTTTACGGATTTGATGCACAGACCGCAAAAGCACACCGTCGGGTGTCTGCGCCATGGCATAGCCGCGAGTCAAGACCTTTAGAGGGCTCATTGCGTCCAAAGCTGCCGCCAGGCGCACACTTTTTTGACGGCACTGTGCCAATCGCTGATCCTGGGCACTGCACAGCCGCCGCATGGTACTGTCCAGCATCAGGCGCCTCTCATCAATGTAAGAGGTAGGGCTTTGCAGAGGCTTGGCCGCCGCCAAAACCCTTAGTCTCTGACGATTCAACTTTACCTGCTTGCCAATGATGCCCACCATATTGGACCGCATGGCCTGCAAATGCCGCTCCAGTTCCTCCCGGTCCGGCACTGCCAGCTCTGCGGCATTGGATGGCGTGGCCGCCCGCAGATCTGCCACATAGTCGGAGATGGTAACATCCGGCTCATGGCCCACAGCTGAAATCACCGGGATCTCAGACTCGAATATGACTCTGGCCAGGGTTTCGTCATTAAAGGCCCACAGATCTTCCATACTTCCGCCGCCCCGGCCTACAATCATCAGGTCCGCCAAATTCCATCGATTCACATAGCGAATGGCGCCGCAAAGCTCCGCCGGTGCCTCTGCCCCCTGGACACGGACGCCCAAAATCAAAACTTTACTCAGAGGATAGCGCTTGCGAAGCACACGCAGCATATCATGGACCGCGGCGCCTGCCGCCGAGGTAATCAGCGCGATGGTGCCCGGGTATTGCGGCAGGGGCTTTTTATGTGCGGGGTCAAAGAGCCCCTGGGCCTGAAGCTTTGCCTTCAGCTGTTCAAAGGCCACATGGAGATCTCCCACACCGTCCGGCGTCAGACTGGTGCAGTAAAGCTGATACGCCCCGTCTCTCGGGAACACCGTGATCCGACCGAAGGCCAAAACCTTCATGCCGGTCTCCGGACGGAAGCGAATCCGTGCCGCACTGGACTTAAACATCACGCAGCGCAATGCCCCCGTACTGTCTTTTAATGTAAAATAATGATGCCCCGAAGGATAGACCTTATAGTTGCTGATCTCCCCTCGGATGCACAGTCCTCCCAGAAGGCGGTCGCCATCCATGAGGGACTGGATATAGGTATTCACTTGGGTAACAGAATAGATTTTCTGTTCCATCACACGCCTCCCAGCGCCCTATGCGTTAACACCGCCACGCCCATGGCATTATCTGTTGCAAACTGGGGCGGGCAAAATACGGCTTCACTGAGAATCTCTCTCAGCATGGAGTTAGAAGCCACGCCGCCGGAAAACACCACCGGAAGGCCGGGATACGCGGCCTTTGCCTGGTCGGTTGCTTCCCTCACCGCTCTGCACACGCAGCGCAGTGCATACCCCGCAGTCTCCACAGAAGACCCCGTGCTGGCGTAGTACTCCTGGACCTTATTCTGCACTCCGGACAGTGAAAACTGGAATCCTTTGCACTTCACTCTGAAAAAAGAGTCATCCGTAGCTTCTTTGCTGAGCCGATCCAATTCTTTCCCCGCCGGAAACTGTAATTGCAGCATCTGTCCGGTTCTGTCAATCAACTGGCCGGCAGAAATATCCGTTGTGCCGCCGATTCTGGTGCATCGCATGTTCCAGCCGTCAGGCTTCACATAGAGAAGCTCGGTGGTACCGCCGGACAGATGCCACGCCAGAAACGGAGCATTCATAATATCCATTCGATCCGCAGACCAAAGGGCAGCTGCCAAATGCCCCTGCTGATGGGATACCTGGACCACAGGCACATGAAGCAGAGATGCCATGGTCTCAGCCTGGGAAACACCTGCCAAAAAGCAGGGCATATAAGAGCCTTCTACCGCTCTGGGCCTTGTGCTGACGCCAATCACCTGGATGTCTGCCGTCTTCACATGGGAAAACAGCCTGTCGGCAAGATCCGGCAGGCATTTCACATGGGCAAACAAGGCATCCGACTGGCGCAGTCCAAGCTCTCCGGGCTTTACCGGAAGCAGCTGGGATTGATTCTCTCCCTCTGTTCCGTTAAACCAGGCGATAGAGGTTGTATAGTTGCTGGTATCCAGCCCCAGAACGCTCATTGCTGCATTGTCTCCTGTTCCTGAACTGTTTCTTCCTGGGCAGGCGCCTGCTTCTGGGCTTCCTGCTCTCGGAGGAAGGCACGAAGAATGCCATTGACAAAGGTGCCTGCATCTTCGCCATCATACTTTTTTGCCAGACTGACAGCTTCATTCACTGCAACGCCCGCAGGAACATCCTCCACATACTGACATTCAAACAGAGCCAGCTGCAAAATTGCGTGCGTCAGTTTGGAAATTCTCTTCAAATCCCAGCCGATGGAATGTTTCGCAATGGCATCGTCCAGTTCCTGGGCACGATTGGCCGTGCCAACTACCACCGTATCAATGTAGGCCAGCTGCTTCCGGCTGGGGCGCTCGGCATAAATTTCATTTTCATCAGAAAGGGCAGCATAATATTCCTTATCCAGACGGGCCTCAAGGGTGGACAGAGGCTCTTCTCCTGTGAATGCCCTGCTATAAATCAGATGGACTGCCAATTCTCTGGCGTTTGACCTGGTCATATTTGGTCTCCTTACTCTACTCTTCTATATGGATGTATAAGCCAAAGCCGCCCTCCGAATCCAGAGAGCGGCCCTGGAATTTTCTTACTTCTGCTCCATGCTGATGCCGCAGATATTTACATTCACTTCGCTGACATTCAATCCCGTCATGGATTCCACAGCAGCGCAGACATTGTCCTGGACGGCCCTTGCCACGTTCAAAACGGCAACACCATAGCGCACAGAGATATTGCACTCAATAAAGAGCTTCTCATCTTCCGTAATGGTAATCTTCACGCCCTTGCTGCGATTCATCTTGGTGATGAGCTCGGTCAGTTCTGCGCCGATCTTGGTGCAGAATCCCGCAACACCTTCGGTTTCATTGACCGCTACCGTAACGATAGAAACAAGAACGTCCTCGGAAATCTGTACTGTGCCATTTTCCTGGTTCTGGGTGATGTACTGTTTATTTTCAGCCATAGGGACAACCTCCTTAGAAATCAAGAACACGGCATACCGCGCAGGCAGTATACCTCAGTTTGGTTTATTGTACCACATTTCTAAAAAAATACAACTGTCTTTTCGCAGGAAAATCTACGGGAATCAAAAATCTATGGCACGGCATCCGTACTTCCGGCATAGAATGTGTCGGACTGGGAGGTAAACCAGTTTCATTTGCTATGAGGAGGAGAGCACATTGAATGATACTATGCAGCGTCCATCACCCGAACCCATGCAGCCATGTGAGGGAAGACTTCCCTACTGCGCGCCCCTTGCAAACCCCTATGTTCCCTTTCAGCAGGAGTCTCCGCCCAAATATGAGGCACGGCGAGGACTCATCAGAGGCACTCTGTTTCCCGGTCTGGATCTTCCGTTTATGGGAAAATCCAATGAAATGGAGCTGACCAACACCCCTTTGGCAGAGCTCCAGGCCTTGAGTTTTGCCATCGACGAGCTGTCTTTGTACCTGGACACCCACAAAAATGACAAAGAGGCTTTGGAGTTATATCGAGCCTATCAGGAGCTATACGAAAAAGGTATGAAAACCTATAACGAAACCTGCGGCCCCCTGACCCACAATCAGGTAGAGACCACAGGAAATTATCGCTGGCTGAAAGACCCCTGGCCCTGGGAATACAGGGAAAACGAAGGGTAAGGAGGATTTGACATGTTTTTATATACTAAAAAATTACAATACCCTGTGAAGATCAAAAATCCCAATCCCCATCTCGCTTCCCTGATTATTTCGCAGTACGGAGGCCCTGACGGGGAACTTGGCGCCTCCCTGCGTTATCTCTCCCAACGCTATTCCATGCCCTTTGAAGAGCAAAAAGGTCTGCTGACCGATATCGGGACGGAGGAATTGGGCCATCTGGAAATGATTGGTGCCATTGTGCACCAGCTGACCCGAAATCTCAAGACCAGCGACATTGAAAACAGTTCCTTTGCTCCCTATTTTGTGGATCATACCGTAGGGATCTATCCCGCCGCGGCAGCAGGTTTCCCCTGGAACGCTGCCTCCATGGCGGTGAAAGGCGACCCCATCACAGACCTGACAGAAGATCTTGCGGCGGAGCAAAAGGCCCGCACCACCTATGACAATATCCTGAGGCTCAGCGATGATCCGGATGTAAACGATGTCATTCGGTTCCTGCGGGAGCGGGAAATCGTTCACTTCCAGCGTTTCGGTGAGGCAATTCAACTCATGCGTGAAAAACTGAATCAAAAAAATATTTACGCCATGAATCCTGCTTTCGACGGGTAAAGCACCGGGGTCGTCTCAAGCCACCGGCTTTGAGACGACCCCATATGTCTTATCTTCCCTCTTCCAAGGCTGGGACAATGGCAATTTTAATGACACCATCTTGTTTCTTTTCAAAAAGCGCATAGGCCTCTTCGATCCGGTTGAGCGGATAGACATGGGTGATGAGCGGCGTTGCATCCAGCTTTCCCTCTGCAATAAGCCGCAGCACCTCGTCACAGTCGCAGCCGTCCACGCCGCCGAATTTGAATGTCAGGTTCTTTCCGTACATATTGGGAAGCGGCAGTGTCTGAGGACCATTGTAGAGCGCAACTACGGTTACCAGGCCGTTGGGACGTGCCGATTCCCATGCCATGCGGAAGGTTTCCTCCGTTCCTGCTACCTCCAGCACAACATCCGCTCCACCATTGGGGCAGTGGCTTTCAAGGGTCTGAGGCAGTTCCTCAGGCGCAGTCACAAGAACCTGGGGGTAGTGCTCCTTCACAAAGGCCCGTCGCTGCGGGTCCCGCTCACAGATGATCACACAGGCAGGCTCTTTTAGCATGACACAAAGAAGGGTACAAATTCCCGTTGGCCCCGCTCCCAGAATCAGCACATGGTCCTCTTTTTGGATTTCAGAAATTCTGGCAGCCCAAAATCCCGTTGCCAGCACATCTCCCACAAACAATGCCTGCCGGTCACTGACCTTGTGAGGAATCCGATTCAATCCCTGATCCGCATAAGGGACCCGAACATAGGCGGCCTGCCCTCCATCAATGCGGCATCCCAAAGCCCAGCCTCCGTTTGGATCTGTGCAGTTGTTCACAAACCCATGCCGGCAGAAAAAGCAGTCTCCGCAAAAGGTCTCCACATTTACAGTGACTCGATCACCGGGCTGAACCTTCGTAACCTCAGATCCCACCGACTCTACCACGCCCACCATTTCATGTCCAAGGGTAATCCCGGGTACCGCTCTGGGCACCGATCCTTCTTTGATGTGCAGATCGCTGGTGCAGATGCTGGACATGGTGACCCGCACCAGTGCGTCCTTCGGGTCAGTCAAACAAGGCACATCCTTTTCCAGCAGCCGGAACTGCCCCGGTGCCACATAGGTATATGCAAGCATACGATGCCTCCTAAATCAAAACTCCATTGCAGTGATCCACTTCGTGTTGGATGATTTGCGCTGTCCAACCTCGGAATGTACGGATTCTGGTTTGAAACTCCATGTTCTGATACCGAACCTTCACAGACTCATATCGTTTGGTCTTTCGCACTCCGGACAGGGACAGGCAGCCCTCCTCTGTGTCATATACTCCTTTGGTCTGAAGAAACTCCGGGTTCAACATCACCAAAGGGCTTCCGTTATCATCTATCACAATCACACGGCGCAAAACACCGATCATATTGGCTGCAAGGCCCACGCATCGGTCCCGGTTGGCAAGCAAGGTGTCAAGAAGGTCCTGAGCCACAGCCAGGTCTTCTTTTGTGGCCGCATCGGACTTCTGCATTAAAAACACTGGATCTTTCACAATTTCTCTTACCACTGCATTCCCTCCGTCGTTTTTAGTTGGAATGGGTTTTACATGGCCCGCTCCCCAAACGCATCTGCTGCCAGATCATAAAACAATTTTTTCCTCAATCAAAACCGCAGCAGCTTTTTATTTCCGCCCTGTTTCCAGACGAGCAATGGCCTTTCTATACTTTTCCGCCCGCTCCAGATCTCTGGGAGTGACACAGGGAAGGCGGCTGAGGTCACTGTTGTGCCGCAGGTCTGCCAATTTCACTATACGGGCCATGGGGTTCTCCTGTACACGCTCAATATAATCTGTGTACTCTTCCGTTTCTCTTCTTGTAAGGATATCCAGAGCCTCTAAAACAGGCTCCGGATATCCTTCCTGCCGCAAATCTTCCAGACATAAGCCGGTATCTTCCATCACATCATGCAGCAGTGCCGTTATGATGGTATCCTCATCTGACATTTGCTCTGCAAGATGGATGGGATGAAACACATAGGGGACCCCGGCCTTGTCCAGCTGATCTCTATGAGCGCGGTAGCACAGATTCATTGCTTTCCGAATCTGTTCCGTATATTGCATTATAAAACGGCAATGGCCTCAATCTCGCACAGAACATTCTTAGGCAGCTGCTTTACCGCTACACAGCTCCGTGCAGGCTTGCCTACGAAGTACTTGGCATAGACTTCGTTGAAGGTGGCAAAATCGCCCATATCCGCCAGGAAACAGGTGGTCTTGATTACCTTGCTCAAATCGGTTCCGGCTGCTTCCAAAATGGCGCTGACATTGCGGCAGCTCATTTCTGCCTGGGCAGCGATTCCCTGAGGCACCTGACCATTGGCCGGGTCAACGGGGATCTGCCCGGAGGTATAAACAAAATTTCCCACTACATAGCCCTGAGAGTAGGGGCCGATTGCGCCGGGGGCACGGTCTGTTTCAATTCTAGTCATGATTGCACGTTCCTTTCTTGTATGAAATTCTCTATCATTATACCACAGTTTCCATCAGATGCAAAGCCTTTCCGTCTCTTCCCTGCTGACCAAAGAACTGTAGGTGTTACAATGATATGTGACACATGAAAAAAAGAATAGCGAATAGGAAT
>JAHHRZ010000019.1 GCA_020025515.1 Oscillospiraceae bacterium
GCAGCTGTCTTGGCAGGGAGGTGATTGGTGTCCCGATAGAAACGCATATAGTCTCTGGCACAGCAAGTACTGATTCCAAATTGCTGCGAGGCTGTATAAATTGTGAACTCACCGTCGCATATCCGGTGACCGATGTCCAGTCTTTCTTCTTTTGCGTATTTCATATGTAAGCCTCCTGTTTACGCTGGGTGCAGAGCCTGTCCACGGGAAATCTTTCTGTGTCTATCATGCTGCATTTCCGTGCCCAATTTCTACCCCCTCCGTGTCCAGTTTTAGCTTACCACTTCATATCATTGACTGTGTTTTCTTTCTTTGCATTTATTCCTACGAAAATTATATCATAGAAAACCAGATTGGGACTATAAAAATATGGCAGCATACCCGAATCACAGGGCCGCTGCTATTGGGCACTATATACAACAAAAAGAGAATATCATAATAACAGACACGGAAAAACTGCAACTTTGCAATTTTACAAACTTATTTGAAGTTATTCAAACTCCATTTTATTTCAATTACAATCTATAGAATAGCCTGAAAAGTTCGATTTTCTTGCTTTTCTAAAAATCGGCATTTTGCGATAAACACAGAAATAAATACAGATGCGATTTCTGACCTTTTGAAAATAGTCGAAAAAGTATAGAAAAAGACTGGAATTCGTGCGAATTCCGGTCTTTTTATGGTGTACACCCGGCATGGGCAATAACTTGATGGTGAAAGTCCACTACAGACTTGGCAGTAGGAACTGTTAGCCGAAGGCAAGGGTGTCCATCGTGAGGTGGAATCTGAAGGAAGCCGGATGTCAGGATGAGGAATCCTGCCGGGCAAACTCCCGGTCTGACGAAGAGAAACCGCATATAAGGCAATGCAAAGCGGACGAGTCTGCACAACAAGATGAAGTCCAATACTGCCCGAACTTTGTATTGTAGATGCGGCAGATATGTGGGAGGAAGGTTATTGCTCTTGCCCGGGGAGGTCTTGCAGACGATGAGTAGGAGAATCCGAAAATCGCAGTAACAACGAACGGTGTTACCAACAAAACAGAGGAAGGTTCGCCGCAAGGCGGACCGCTGTCACAACTATTGGCAAACATCTACCTGAATGAATTTGACTGGGAGAAGGAACGCCGTAGTGTAAAGATGGTACGGTATGCGGATGACATTGTAATCCTTGCCAGAAGCAAACGGGCAGCAGAAAGACTGCTGGAATCCTGCCGCAGGTATCTGGAGGGTAGACTGAAACTGAAAATGAACATGGAGAAAAGCAAAGTGACCAGCATCTTCGCAAGAAAGAAATTCAAATTTCTGGGGTTTTGCATTGGGAAGAATGGAAAAGGTATCTTCATTTGTGTTCACAGCAAGTCGCTTGGCAAAGCAAAAGCGAAACTGAAACTTCTGACCAAACGAAACCGTGGACGGAATGTCCAGGCGGTTATGCAGGGAGTGAAGGTGTTTATTCGTGGCTGGCGTGGCTACTATTATGTGGCTGAGATGAAACGGATATTGCAAAACTGGAACGAGTGGCTGCGCAGAAGGTTTCGGATGTACATCCGGAAACAATGGAAGAAGCCGAAAACGAGGGCCCACAACTTAAAGAAATTGGGTATCCCGGAGTACCAGGCTTACCAGTGGGGAAATACACGTCCCGGCTATTGGAGAATAGCTGGGAGTTCGGTGCTGAAATGTTCCATAACAAACGAAAAGCTCGCACGAGCCGGATATTATGACTTTCCGCCTCAGTACGAGCAGATTCGTAAATTGCACCTATGCGGTTGAACCGCCGTGTACCGAACGGTACGCACGGTGGTGTGAGAGGTCGACTACTCAACTAATGGGTAGCCTCCTACTCGATCTTAATGCCGAGAATTTGCTATGGATTGTGGCGATTTTTCTATGGTCATTGGGCTCCCGTCAGGCTATAATGAAAAAAAGAAACCAACGGAGGAACAGAATATGATTGTACCTGCCTGCTTTGAAGACCTGAACACACTGCATCTCAACACCATGCCCAATCGTGCGTATTACATTCCAGCTTCGGAATCCAGATATGATTTGGTGGAGCATCGGGAAGCATCGGATCGATTCCAACTGCTGAACGGCGATTGGAGCTTTCACTATGCCCCCAGCGTCCGTGAATTTCAGGACCGTTTTTTTGATCCGGAATTTGACGATTCCCATTATGACACCATCCCTGTGCCCAGTGTCTGGCAGAATCATGGCTATGACAGGCACCAGTACACCAATCTGCGCTATCCCTTCCCCTTTGACCCGCCCTATGTGCCCATGGAAAATCCCTGCGGCGCCTATATTCGCCGGTTCCAATATGTGCCGGAGGAGAAGGCCCCCAGAGCGTATTTAAATTTTGAGGGCGTGGATTCCTGCTTCTATGTATGGCTCAATGGGAAGTTCCTGGGGTACAGCCAGGTCTCTCATTCCACCAGTGAATTTGATGTGACCAATGCCATTCGCCCGGGGGAAAACACCCTGGCGGTGCTGGTGCTCAAGTGGTGCGACGGCAGCTATCTGGAAGATCAGGACAAATTCCGTACCAGCGGCATTTTCCGGGATGTCTATTTGCTGAAGCGTCCGAAAACTGCAATCCGGGACTATTTTGTAAACACCTCCCTTGCAGATGGAGAAGCCACCCTCAAGATCCGTCTGGCCTATACAGGGGAGCCCGAGACGGGATCGGTGAAGCTTCTGGACAGCCAGGGTCTTGAAGCAGCCGCCGGAAAAGCAGAGTCTTTTGCAGGAGAGGACGGCTACACCCATGAGGTGACCATGAAGGTAAAAGAACCAAAGCTGTGGAATCCGGAGGAACCCTATCTGTATACCCTGGTTCTGGAAACGGAAAACGAGGTGATTACAGATCGGGTGGGATTTCGGGAGATTCGGATTGAAAACGGTGTGGTGATGCTGAACGGTGCTCCCATCAAATTCCGTGGGGTAAACCGCCATGACTCGGACCCTGTGGTTGGTCCTGCGGTGGATCTGGAGCACATGAAGCGGGATCTGCGTCTCATGAGGCAGCATAATTTTAATGCCATCCGCACCAGCCATTACCCCAACGCACCTCAGTTTTATCAGTTGTGTGACCAATATGGGTTTCTGGTCATCGACGAAGCGGACCATGAAAGCCACGGTGCATCTGCTCTGTATTTCAAGGACAATACCACCTGGGCAGACTGCATAGAGGCATGGAATGAGCCGTTCGCAGACAACCCGGACTATATCGAACCGACCGTAGACCGCACCCAACGGTGCGTTCACAGGGACAAAAACCGCCCCAGTGTCATCTGCTGGTCCATGGGCAACGAGAGTGCCTACGGCTGCTGCTTTGAGGAAGCATTGGCCTGGACGAAGCACTTTGACCCCAGTCGTTTGACCCACTATGAAGGGGCCCAATACCACAGCAAGAAGCGGAAGTATGATTTTTCCAATATCGATCTGTACAGCCAGATGTACCCCTCTCAGGAAACCATTCTGGAGTATCTCAACAGCAGCCCGGACAAGCCTTATCTCATGTGCGAATACTCCCACGCCATGGGAAATGGCCCCGGGGATTTGGAGGACTATTGGAGACTGATTCAGGCGCACCCCATGTTCTGCGGCGGGTTTGTCTGGGAGTGGTGCGACCACGGGGTTTATCACGGAGAGACCCCGGAAGGGAAGGCCCGATATTTTTATGGGGGAGACCACAATGAGGAGCTTCACGACGGAAACTTCTGCATGGATGGTCTGGTTTATCCCGATCGCAGACCCCACACAGGTCTTCTGGAATATCAAAACATTCATCGCCCTGCCCGTGTTGCGGCTTACGATGCTGCGTCCGGGCAGCTGACACTGCACAACTACCTGAACTTTGTGGATCTGGGGGAGTATCTCACCATAGGCTATGAAGAGACCTGTGACGGTGAGGTGGTTGCCTCCGGTACTGTGGAGGCGGTTCCTTCCATTGCACCGGGAAAGGAAGGCGCACTGGAGCTGAAGCTCAAGGTGCCTGAGAAGGGAAAATGCTACCTGAAGGTCACCTATTTCCTGAAAAAGGAGACGGCGCTGCTACCCCAGGGGTATGCTTTGGGCTTTGATGAACTGCTCCTGAAGAATCACGATGGCAGAAATCAAAAGGCTCTGGCCCTGATCAAAAAAGAAGAATCCAAGCAGGGAACGGTTTCTGTTATAGATGGGATGCGCTACTTGGAAATCAAGGGGAGCGGCTTTGTCTATCAGTATGACAAATTTGTAGGGTTGTTCTGCAAAATGACCTTTGGTTCCCGGGAACTTCTGGAAAAGCCCATGGAGCTGAACATCTGGCGGGCACCTACAGACAATGACCGGAATCTGAAGCTTCGTTGGATGGGGGCCTGCTATGATAAGAGCAGCACAAGGGCCTATGCCACTCGGTATGAAGAAGCGGCCCGGGAAGTCCATATTTTCAGTCAGGTATCCATAGGCGCCGTCTCTGTTCAGCGGTTTATGGACATTGAACTGGAATGGACGGTTTCTGCCTCGGGTGCGGTCACTGCAAAAATGACCGCCAAAAGAAATATGGATTTCCCGGAGCTTCCCCGGTTTGGTCTGCGGCTGTTTTTGCCCAATGAAATGGAACAGGTTCGCTATTATGGACTTGGCCCCATGGAAAACTATGTGGACAAGCGCCATGCCGCCAGCCACGGTCTGTATGTGAATACGGTGACGGGACTCCATGAGGACTATATCAAGCCCCAGGAAAACGGTGCCCGCGGGGATTGCGATTTTGTCACCCTGGAAGAGGAGGGGCTGAGCCTCACCGCAATTTCTGCCAACGGCTTCAGCTTCAATGCCTCCCACTACACCCAGGAGGAACTGACGGAGAAAAAGCATAATTTTGAGCTGGAACCCTGCGGCCATACGGTGCTGTGTCTGGACTATGGCCACAATGGCATCGGCTCCGGAAGCTGCGGCCCGCAGTTGGAGAAAAAGTACAAATTAGACGAGGAATTCATGGAGTTTACCGTGACTTTGCTCCCTGAATGTGGGCAGATGTAAAAATTGGTTGACAATGCCCCTGAAAAAATGGTACAATAAACTCCGAACCGAATATCACGAAGAACGGAAAGAGTAGGGCGTGAAACATCTCAGAGAGTCGGTGCCGCTGGCTGAAAGCACCGATGGTGGGAAATGCCGGAAAGTGCGTCCGGGAGTGAGGGAAGCCCCCCGTTGGCCGCGTTAAGGCAGAGTGATAAATCAGAGTGGAACCGCGAGCGTATCAGCCCGCCTCTTGAAGGAACAAGAGGCGGGCTTTGTGCATACTTTGGGAAGAAACGGAGGGATGCCCATGGGTCTGAGGGAAACCTTATGCGCATATCAGAAAAATGACCCGGCGGCCAGGTCAAAGCTGGAGATTTTTCTCCTCTATCATGGTCTGCACGCCGTTCTATATTATCGGGTGGCTCACTGGCTGTATCTCCACCACTGCCGCTTTTTGGCTCGCTGGCTGTCTCAGCACGCCAAGTGGGCAACCGGGGTGGAGATTCATCCGGCGGCTACCATTGGAAGAAGACTGGTCATTGACCACGGCACCGGAATTGTCATCGGTGCCACAACGGAAATTGGAGACGACTGCCTGCTTTATCAGGGGGTGACCCTGGGAGGCACCGGTCTTTCGGAGGGAAAGCGGCACCCAACCCTGGGAAATAATGTTATGGTTGGAAGCGGTGCCAAGATTTTAGGCCCCATCCGAATTGGGGACAATGCAAGAGTGGCCGCAAACTCTGTGGTTTTGCGGGAAGTACCCGACTGCTCCACGGTGGTGGGTGTGCCCGGCCGGGTGGTTCGGGTCAATGGAGAAAAACTGGATCATATCCACACCCCTGACCCGGTGGCTCTGGAGCTTCAGGCCCTCCGGCTGCGGGTGGAACAACTGGAAAACCTATTATTACAAAAGGAAGGATGACTGACGATGTATCTTTATAACTCTCTCAGCCATAAGAAGGAAAAATTTGTACCCAACCATCCGGATATTGTGAAAATGTACACCTGCGGCCCCACGGTGTATCATTTTGCCCATATCGGAAACCTGCGCTCCTACATCATGGAGGATGTGCTGGAAAAATATCTGCGCTATACGGGATACAATGTAAAGCGGGTCATGAACATCACCGATGTGGGCCATCTGGCATCCGATGCCGATACCGGCGAGGATAAGATGCTGAAAGGTGCCAAGCGGGAGCACAAGTCCGTCATGGAGATTGCAAAGTATTATACCGATGCCTTCTTCTCTGACTGCGCCAAGCTGAACATCAAGCGGCCCGATGTGGTGGAGCCTGCTACCAACTGTGTTGCGGAATACATCCACATCGTGGAAACCCTGGTGGACAAGGGCTTTGCGTATCTGTCAGGGGGCAATGTGTACTTCGATACCTCCAAGCTGGAACAGTACTATGTCTTTAATGATCATGATGAAGAAGATCTGGCAGTGGGTGTCCGGGAAGGCGTGGAAGAGGACACCAATAAGCGCAATAAAAATGACTTCGTCCTGTGGTTCACCAAGTCCAAGTTTGAAGATCAGGCCCTCAAGTGGGACTCTCCCTGGGGCGTGGGCTATCCCGGCTGGCACATCGAGTGCTCCGGCATCTCCATGAAGCACCTGGGAGACGACCTGGACCTGCACTGCGGCGGCATTGACAACGCCTTTCCCCACCATACCAACGAGATTGCCCAGAGCGAAGCGTTCCTGGGGCATAAGTGGTGCAATTACTGGTTCCATGTCCACCACCTCAACACGGAAGGCGGCAAAATGTCCAA
Organism: Oscillospiraceae bacterium; assembly: GCA_020025515.1. Taxonomy (GTDB): domain Bacteria; phylum Bacillota; class Clostridia; order Oscillospirales; family Oscillospiraceae; genus Faecousia. Next base: position 6,786 of record JAHHRZ010000019.1, read on the forward strand.
GTCCAAGGGAGAGTTTTTGACGGTGTCTCTTCTGGAGCAGAAGGGCTATGACCCTGTGGTATATCGCTTCTTCTGCCTGCAATCCCACTACCGCCGGAATCTGGTGTTTTCCTATGAGAATCTGGACAATGCAGTGGTGGCATATAACAAGCTGATTGCCAAGATTGCCGCATTGAACCCCGGACAGGAGCCTGTGGATCCGGAGGCGCTGGAGGAACTGAAGGCCCGGTTTGTGAAGGCCATGGACGGCGACCTCAACACCTCTCTGGCCATTACCTCTTTGTATGATGTACTCAAGGCGAAGACCAACGATGCAACCAAGCTGGCTGCTTTGGACGACTTTGACTATGTGCTGAGCCTGGGTCTTCTGGAACATGCCGCCGCAGTGCGCAAGGCCCAGCAGGAGGCAGAGGCCGCCCAGGAGAAAGACCCCGAGATCGATGCACTGGTGCAGGCCCGCAGCGATGCCAAGAAGGCAAAGAATTTTGCAGAGGCAGACCGGATCCGGGACGAACTGAAAGCACGGGGCATCCGCATCATTGATACCCCCCAGGGCACCAAGTGGAGCAGAGACTAATATGAAGCTGATGATTCTGGATGGCAACAGTGTGGTGAACCGGGCTTTTTACGGGGTTCGGCCCCTCACCACCCGGGAGGGACTGTATACCAACGCCATCTTTGGTTTTTTGAACATTTTGCAGCGGATGGAGTCCGAAGAAGCTCCCGATGCTCTGTGTGTGGCCTTTGACCTCCACGGCCCCACCTTTCGCCATTTGCAGTATGAGGGCTATAAGGCCACTCGCCATGGGATGCCGGAGGAGTTGGCCCAGCAGATGCCCATTCTGAAAGACGTCCTTGCCGCCATGAATATTCCCATTTTCCAGTGTCAGGGCTGGGAGGCAGACGATGTGATCGGTACCGTGGGAAAGCAGTGCGGAAAAGAAAACTGGGACTGCGTCATTGTCACTGGGGACCGGGACAGCTTGCAGCTGGTGGATGAACATGTCACCGTGAAGCTGGTCATCACCAAGGGCGGCCAAACCAGCAGCACCAATTATACCCCTCAGGTATTTCAGGAAGAATATGGCTTTGCGCCGCCCATTCTGGTGGACCTCAAGAGTCTCATGGGAGACAGCTCGGATAATATCCCCGGTGTGGCGGGAATCGGACCCAAGGGTGCAAAGGATCTTCTTTTGAAGTTTGGCACCATGAAGGGGATCTATGCGCATTTGGAGGATCCCTCCATTCGTCCCAAGATGCGGGAAAAGCTGGAGGCGGGCCGGGAGAGTGCAGAGCTTTCCTATGATTTGGCCACCATCCGCTGCGAAGCGCCCATTGAATTCTCCCCGGAGGCCTGCATGAGGCAGGAACCCAACAAAAAGGCCCTGCACGATCTGTTCCTAAAACTGGAATTTCACAAGCTGATGGACCGGTATCATCTGCGTTCCGTGGAAACGGAGCCGGAGCCGGAAAAGCAGGAGAAACGGCTTCCTCACTGTGATGCCCTGCCTGAGGTGGGGACTCTGTGCGCCCTTTCTCTGGAGGAGGACGGTACGGTTTGCGTGGCGTGGGAGGGGGGCGTCTGCTCCCAGCTGCCTCTGGAACGCTCGGAGAAGCTTACGGAGCTTTTGCACGCGGGGACTCCTAAAATCTGCCACGATCTAAAAAGCACCCTGCACAGACTGGACGAGCTGGGTCTTGCGGGAGAGAACTTCGTCTTTGACACCGCTCTGGCGGCTTACGATCTCAACCCCTCTGTCAATGATTACTCCATTTTGAAGGTGGCAACTGCCTATCTTGCCGCATCTCCTGAGACAGGGGAGGAGCGGGCAGAGGCCATCTTCCGGCTCTATCCTGTTTTGAAGGAAAAGCTGGAAGCAGAGGGAATGACGGCGCTGTATCAAACCGTGGAATTTCCTCTGTGCTCCGTGCTCTATGGCATGGAAAAAGAAGGTGTGGCCATCGATCGGGACACCCTGACCCAGTTCGGCCAGATGCTGGCCCAGCGGATCCAGGGGCTGGAAGCGGAAATCTACGGCTATGCGGAAGGAACCTTCAACATCAATTCCACCAAGCAATTAGGTGAAGTCCTCTTTGAAAAGCTGGGTCTTCCCCCTGTGAAGAAGACCAAGACCGGGTATTCCACCAATGCGGAGGTTCTGGAAAAGCTGGCGGACAAGCACCCCATTATTCCGGCCATCATGGAATATCGGATGCTGACCAAGCTGAAATCCACCTATGCAGATGGACTTTTAAAGGTGATTCGTCCTGACGGACGGATTCACACCACCTTCCAGAATATGGTCACGGCCACCGGGCGGCTGTCTTCCACGGAGCCGAATCTGCAAAATATTCCCGTTCGCACCGATTTGGGTGCGGAAATTCGGAAAATGTTTGTGCCCAGAGAAAACTGGGTGTTCGTGGATGCGGACTACAGCCAGATCGAGCTTCGTGTTTTGGCCCATATAGCGGAAGATCCCCTGATGCAGGAGGCATTCCAGAAGGGTATGGACATCCACACGGTGACAGCCAGCCAGGTCTTTGGGGTCAGCCCGGAGGAGGTCACCTCCCTTCAGCGCCGCCACGCCAAGGCGGTCAACTTTGGCATTGTCTACGGCATATCGGAGTTCTCTCTGGCGGAGGACATCGGCGTGAGCCGCTGGGAGGCCAAGGACTATATTGACGCCTATTTGTCCCGATACTCCGGAGTCCGGGCCTATATGCACAGCATTGTGCAGACGGCACGGGAGCAGGGCTATGTCACCACCCTCTACGGACGCCGCCGGTATATTCCTGAAATTAAGAGCAGTAATTTCAACATTCGTCAGGGCGCAGAGCGGATTGCCCTCAATACCCCCATTCAGGGGACGGCAGCAGACCTCATCAAGCTGGCCATGATCCGGGTCTTTGAGGCCTTGCAGAAGGCCAAGCTCCGGGCAAAGCTCCTGCTGCAGGTGCATGACGAACTGATTGTGGAATGTCCCCCGGAGGAAGAAGCCCGGGTCCGGGACATTGTGACCGAGCAGATGGAGCATGTGGCGCAGCTGGCGGTTCCTCTGGTGGCAGAGGCCAAATCCGGCAAGACCTGGTTTGAGGCGAAGTAATGGAATACAGAATTGAAAAAATGACCAGGGATCAGGTGCCTCAGGTGGCAGAACTGGAAAAAATCTGCTTTTCCGATCCCTGGAGTGAAAACAGTGTGGCCTCCGAGCTGGACAACCCTCTGAGCCTGTGGCTGGTGGCAGTGCAGGACGGGAAGGTCCTGGGATATGTGGGAAGCCAGTCCGTGCTGGGAGAGGCCGACATGATGAACCTGGCAGTGGACCCTGCCGCAAGGCGGCTGGGTCTGGGACGGGCCATTGTGGAGGCTCTGGTGGCGGCACTGCGGGACAATGGGGTTCACTGCCTGACCCTGGAAGTCCGGGCCTCCAATCTACCGGCACGGAAGCTCTATGAGTCTTTGGGCTTTTTGCAGGTAGGTCGCAGACCCAACTATTATCTGGAACCCAAAGAGGATGCGTTAATCCTCCGGAAGGAGTGGAAACTTTGATTATTATGTCGGTGGAATCCTCCTGTGACGAGACCGCTGTGGCTCTGGTCCGGGATGGCCGTGAGATCCTGACGGACTGCATTTCGTCTCAGGTTGATTTGCATAAGCTTTACGGTGGCGTGGTGCCGGAAATCGCCTCTCGCAAGCACATTGAGGCCATTTACGGTCTGGCAGATCAGGCTCTGGCACAGGCCGGACTTACCAGAAAGGACATTGATGCCGTGGCGGTGACCTATGCACCGGGCCTGATCGGTGCGGTGCTGGTGGGGGTAAACTTTGCCAAGGCGGCGTCTCTGGCTCTGGGGGTGCCTCTGATCCCGGTTCACCACATCCGGGGCCACATTGCCGCCAACTATCTGGCCTATCCGGAGCTGGAACCTCCGTTTTTGTGTCTGGTGGTGTCCGGCGGGCACACCATGCTGGTGGATGTGAAAGGCTATACCCAAATGGAGATTTTGGGCGGCACCCTGGACGATGCGGCGGGGGAGTGCTTTGACAAAGTGGCTCGTGTATTGGATATGCCCTATCCCGGCGGCGCCTCTCTGGATAAGAGAGCCCAGCAGGGAACGGAAGGACGCTATCCCATGCCCAGAGCGAAGGCTGGGGCCAATCCTCTGGACATGTCCTTTTCCGGGCTGAAAACCGCAGCCATTAACCTGATCCACAATGCAAAGCAAAAGGGGGAATCCCTGGTGGTGGAGGACCTTTGCGCGGACTTTTCCGCTGCGGTCTCGGACACGCTGGTACCTCGTGCCATGATGGCTTTGGAGCAGACAGGTTACAAAAAGCTGGCAGTGGCAGGCGGTGTGGCCGCCAACTCCCGGATTCGCCGTGACATTCTGGCGGAAGCGGAAAAGCGTGGCGTGTCGGTTTATATGCCCCCTCTGAAGCTCTGCGGCGACAATGGCGCCATGATCGGCGCTCAGGGGTACTACGAATATCTGGCAGGGAATCTGGGGGATATGAGCCTCAATGCCTATGCCACAAAATCTATTTTAGGTGAAACCCTATAACAGCAGGGACATTCTCGGAAAAGATGAGAATGTCCCTGTTTTTCACATATGGACCCAGACACGGACGGGGAAGAGAGAATTTTGGCTGAGAGAAAATGAGGGAATAAACGGAAAAAAGTCTATCGGTGAAGGACGTATATACAGAGTGAAAGAGATGGGATGTTACGTAAAATCCTGAAACAAATTATGTAGAAAATGTTAACAAAATGAGGTGAAATAAAGAAAAATACCCGGTTAAGTTATGCACTTTCTTGTGGACAACCTTGTGGATGAAGTGGACAACTCCCCTGTGAGGCTGTGTATATATTCGTTACGGGACCTGGAAATACAGGGAATATCCATGAAGAGGATCGAGTCCTGTCGAAAGGTGTCGGCGGTCGGATGAGTTATCCACAGGCGAAAGGGCTTCTCCCAAAAAAGGACACCCCTCTGAAGGATTCCTGAAAAGATGTCCAAATTGTAAAGGATTCGAGTGGAAACGCATAGAGATTTTGTGAGAAATGCGGGAATCTGCTGTGGCAAACAGCCTCCACTGTCCGCCATAGAAATACAAAAAAATCCCTTGTTCCGAAGAACAAGGGATTTGGTGCAGGAGAGGAGACTCGAACTCCCACGGCGGTCGCCACACGCACCTCAAACGTGCTTGTCTACCATTCCAACACTCCTGCATTGCCTGACAGCTCGTTCATTATACCGCTTCCGATGGAATTTGTCAACTGCTTTTTTGAAAATATTTCAAGAAGCTGGAATCGGCCCCTCCTCAGAGACCTTTGCCCCGGAAAGCAGGGGAAAGATGCTGACGAAAGGGGGGAGGTCAGGGCTTATAGGGCTGAGGGGGGCGGACAGAATGCTGGACTTGAAATTATCTACCGTCGCAATCAGCCGCCTCTTGTCAGCACCCTTCACAGGCTCCACTGACCAACTTTCTTGTCGGTTACATCCCCTTACCATACCTCAACACGTCGGACAAGTAATGAAAGGGGGTCCTTTTGGTCCCTTCTGCTATTTGTTGTATTTAGGTTGTATTAATTGCTTACCTTTCGTTTTCCCCTATCATAACCGTAATTGTGAATAAATGGCGGTCGCTATCGTAAATCCAGTCAAGATCTCCTTGGTACCTTTTTAAAGTGGTTGTTACACTTTTTAAACCGTAACCATGTAGTTCTTGATCTTCTTTCGAGGAAATCAAGTGATGTCTTTTGACTTTCGGAGCGATATCACAGCTATTGCTTATAATCAGTATGCTGTAAGTATTGCGCTTTGCAGTTTCAAGGGAAACATGTTTCTTCTTGGATTTTTCTGCAGCAGCGATGGCATTGTCCATGAGATTTCCCAAAATCGCAACAAGGTCAATATCCTCCAATTCACCTAAATTGCATAATTTGATGTCATAGTCAAAAGACAACCCTTTTATTTCACAGTCCAGAATATATTTATCAATCATGACATCGAGCAATCGGTTGCCGCTATGGCAGTTGCGGGTATCGTGGCTGAGCTGCTCGGACAGTTTTGTAATATAGCTGCCGAGCGCTGGATCTGTGTTTAAACGGTGAATGATCGCCAGGTGATTCTTGGCATCGTGAGCATAAATCATGAGCTGTTGATTTTGTCTCTCAAGAATATCATAGTACGATTTTTCACACTGCAATCGGATGTGTTCGCTCTTTAAAGTTATGAGTTCACGATCTTTTTCAAGCTGATGCTGATAAGTGATAAATAACAGAACGGTTGCTCCCAATAGAATTAGGCTTGCAATGCCAAGTAAGTACTGACTCTGGTGATTGACATTTTCCTGTGTGCCGATAAACCAAAAGATGGACAGGCATACTGCGGATGCCGCTGGATATAATAGCAGGGTTATTGGCAATTTGACAGGAGCACGCTCTTTGTTTGCAATTCTTGACAGCACCAGTGTAACAAGAAAATAAAGAATCTTGCTGATAGGACATTCGAGAATAAATAGGGCGTAATTATTCAGATGACTTGTTGATGCACTTTTAGTCAAGGCAGAGACAGTAAATATAGATACAAATTCTAATGTTCCGCATAGAACGGATAAAACAACGGAGTAAAAAAGAGAAGGAACGAATGTTAAATAAAAGCAGAAGACAGCAAAGATCATATTGGTGGAGGTGAAAACCAGAAGGTTTATCCAAACGTTGTTTTTGAAAAAAAGGTTGGCTATAAAACAAATGCTAAAAAGCAGGGTGCCTATCATCAAACAACGTGTTGTTGTTTTTTGCTTTTCCGAAACGTTGGCAAAAAACACATAGGAAATCAACATTTCTATAAAGTATACGATACCGGAAATCATGGGATTTAACATGCTCATCGCCTCCTCAGGTATTCAAACCAGAATTTATGAAACGAGGATTGCTTTCTCGGTGCGATGGGAATTCGGGTGTCGTCATTCAGATACAGCTCAGAGTAAAAATATTTGGTAATATAATGAAGATTTACAAGAAAGGAATTGTGAACAGGGTAGAAGAACAGAGGTGGCAACTTTTGACACCATGCATCGATGCTTTCCTTACTGTAATAATTTCCATGGTCGGTGATAAAAACCGTTTTTCGGTTTTTGCGTGTAATATATTCAATGTCGTCTATCAAAATACGCTGCTGGACCCCATCTTCATATAAAAATACATCTACATACGCACGGTCTATGTATTCCATTGCTCGGTCCAGTCCGGAATACAGCCTGTCAATAGAAAGCGGCTTTTGAAAAAAACGAAAGGCCTGCAAATCCATGGCATCATCTTGGTATTTTTCAAAGTTAGTAACAAAAAAAAGAGCAAGTTTCCTATTTCGCCCGCGCAATTCTTTAGCAAGCGAGATTCCGTCAATTCCATCCATTTGAATATCAAGAAATGCCAAATCAAAAGATTGGGTACTGTTTAGAATTTCCACAGGATTGGTGGTTGCGGTAATTTCGCATTCAATATATCGGTTGTTCATGTATTCCTGCACATGGACACGAAGCGAATTAAGGGATTCCAATTCATCATCACAAATTACAATTTTCATAGAAGCCTCTCATATAAAAAAAGACGCACAACGAAATGTAGGTGCAAGTCTATTTTTTGACTGTTTTTGCCAGACCTTCCATTAAGAAGATTTCTGCATGAGTTAGATCCCATGAATTTCTTCCAGATATGTTTCTATAAGTCTGCATACAACCCCTTGCGATTCTTCTGGCAGGCATTGCACCAACGCCGAAATTCTGTCGGTATCTTTGCTGATTTTTCCAATTAAATAGTAATCGGGGGTTCCTCCCAGGGTGTTGCAGATATTGAAAATTAGTTGGGTGGTGGGGATATATTTCCCACGTTCTATGCTGGATAGGTGGTTTTTGGAACACCCGATCTGCTTGGCTAACGCTTCTTGGGTAAGACCAAAAGCTTTTCTATGCTGCATAATTCGGATTCCAATTAGTTTTTTGTTCAGCTCCATTTGCTATCACCACTTTTTATTATACTCACACATGTCAAACGAATATGTAACATAATGAAAAATCTAAATAATTGATTACTTGTCTGTTATATAGTTATTTCTTGCAATTAGGCATGATTTCATTGCGTTTTTGTGTAAGGGGTTGAATTATGTGTTGTGTATGATAATATAACAAAAAACGGTGTGAAAAACAATATAAATTTATAGAACTTTGCTGACAAAAATTGTGAAGGCCACTGCGGAAAAGCACGCCGTATATAATTGAGGAAGAGAATAGATATAGATATGGCTTTTTTGTATCGCTCTTATATCTCTTCTGCTTGCTTATTACTGCGCTATTTGGATACTTTTTCGGTATTTTATGGGAAAGCTTATTGTTACATCTATTTTTTGCTTATCCGCCGTTGTGCGGGAGGGGCCTATGCAAAAAAGTACATGTACAATGATAACGATTTTGGCGATATTTTTGTCTGTGTTGGTACTGAATATTCTTGTAATGCTTTTAAACTTATCTATTTCTGCGATTTTGCTAGTGACAGGTGTTATGCATCTTTGTATTGAGTCTACTAGAAAGCAATGAAAAGCCGTTAGGTAAGGTGGGGAATTAACAGAACAAATATCTTTCACGATGTATTTCAGCTGCGGTTACAATCATTGCGATAGGTTGGTACAATATATTGCATGTAGTTGCTGTGTGCATGAGTTTAGAAGGAATGCTACTCTTCATTGGGTCATTAAGCAAACTGGCAATAAGTAAAACTAAGAACCTAACATAGGGTGGCGGTATGGTAGTTCCGCATAGTTTTTTCATACTTTTGGGAATGAAAGAAATCTCCGTAAAGTAGGACGGGTATTGGATGATGCATCAAAAGTCTGTTGCATTGTAGCTCCTATAGAAGAGTACAAGTAAATGCCAAAACAGTGTGTAACTTCCGACCGGCATAGTATGATCCATATTATTTATGCCATATGAAGGAGAGACATATATTGTAGTTCATCGGTGCTTTTGAATCCCTATTGTGTTTGAATACAGCGGGAGAGAATTAATCGATAAAGAGGGCAACCTGATGGGCACTGTGATGATATTACAGAATGGAAAGGAGGATTACAGCTGAATTTGTAACAGGAGACCTACACATGTTCGTTAATTTTAGAAAAATTTCTATTCAGGATGGATTATGATGTTTAGTTTTGGTAAAGTAAATAAGAGCATATTTTCTTTGGATCCTATGGCGCTAGAGTGTGGCGGTTGCGAATGCTATACATGGGGAGGGACCACAGAAGGCGACTCATACTTTGATTCGACAAAAGGAACCAAAGGAAGTTCAAACAAGACTGGGCAGGCACGGCCTTGGGGGAATAATAATGGCGATTTAGTTAAGTAAAATACATAGAATTTCTCCGCAATGCATAACTTTAGATGGTGCGTTGCGAAGAAATATTCCCCCAGACAAATTGTACAATTGAGATTCAAATAATTGAAGCCTTTTGTATTGAAAGATGATGTATATATCAGAAGTAGGAGGGTAATGAAATGAATGGTCTGGAATTAAAAAATGTTGGTTTTGCATATCCCAAGGCGGAGAAACCGGTCTTGTCCGATATCTGCGCTTCTTTTGCGCCGGGGACGGTCAGCTCGATTCGGGGATACTCCGGTGCGGGCAAAAGCACCCTGCTGTACCTCATTGCGGGCATGGACCGGCCCACGGAAGGGGAACTTCTCTGGAACGGCAGCCCCATCGGACATAGCGACCTGACGGAGTATCGCCGAAAAATCGTAAGCCTGATTGCCCAGTCCTACCTGCTGTTTCCAAACCGAACCGCAATGGAAAATGTGTGCTATCCTCTGCTTCTGGACGGCAAGAGCAGGGAAGAGGCCCAGGAGGAAGCCAAACGCCATCTGAACTCCGTCCGTCTTGGAGAGGAACTGTACAACCGACTGCCCGGCAATCTCTCCGGCGGTGAGCAGCAGCGTGTGGCCATTGCCCGGTGCCTTGCCAGCCATACTCCACTGATCGCAGCCGATGAGCCCACAGGAAACCTGGACGAGGACAATACGGTGGATGTGATGAACATTCTTACCAGTCTGGCCCGGGAGGAAAATAAGACCATTATTGTAGTGACCCACGACCGTATGGTGGCAGAGCTGGCACAAACCCAGTATGTCCTCAGCCACGGAAATCTTCGGATTCTGTGAGGGAACTGCCATGATGTTTTTGAAGCGAATGGGGCGAAAGCCTCTGATTCCACTGCTGATTCTGGCTGGGTTCCTGGCCGCAGTCCTGTTCATAGCGGTCAATGAGAACAATATTCAGAAGAACCTGCAGTCTATAGACCAGATGTATGACAATGCCACCATTGAGTGTCAGGTCATTCCCAATTCCGTATCGGTGACAGGTCTGGAGCTTTCTCCTTTTTCTGCCCAGGACATTTATCAACGGGAGGAAGTTACATCCCACCTCAGTGCCATGTTCTCTCCGGGGTATCTCTATGGGGACAAGGCAGATGAGCAACCGTATGTGATTTATGGCACCAATGATTTGAAAGGCTTCTGCGATAAAATGAGCATCACCCCGACCATGGCAGAGGGACATACCGTGGAGGGCTTTTGTGATGAAAAGGGAGTATGCCTTCTCCTGGACGTATTTGCAGAGGAAAAGGGATATGAAGTAGGAGATACGGTTTTGATGACCGGCGGCGGAGAGCGAGGCACCTATATTGAAGGAGCGCCTGTGCAGGAACTGACGGTAGTGGGAACCTACAGCAACGAAGGGGTGACGGTGGAGGCTTTCGTAGTGCCGGAATCCTGCATTTATGAAAAAGATGAAAAGCGGCTGATTTTCAATGACAGTACCAGACGGCTTTGGTACAAATACAGCAAATTCTATTTCACCATTGATTCTGCCTACAATCAGAATTATGAAGAATTGGAAGCGTCTCTGGAAGAGCAGATCGGTTCCATGGGAGACTATACCCTGTATTCCGGTACCAGAGAACTGGAAGAATCCATTCGTCCTCTGGAAAACAAGCTGGAGCTGCAGCGCTGGCTGTCGATTCCCATTCGGCTGGCCTTTGTGGGTCTGTCTGCGCTGCTGACCCTGTTGCTTCTGGCCCAGGAGCGGCAGGAAATTTTGATCCGGCGAATGCGGGGAGAGAGCGGACTGCGGGTGATGCTGGAAACCTTTGGAGCAGTGTGCCTGCTGCTGATTCTGCTGACCCTTCCCGCCGCATTGCTTGCTGCTGCGTTGGGCGGCAGCCGGGTGATGCTGGAGCAGCTGATTTTCAGTGTGGCGATTTCCGGGATTTCCGGCGGAGTTCTGCTTGCGGTACTGTGCAGAAAAGGCTTGATTTCCCTGTATCAGTCCTCCAGGCAGGAGTGATTTTGGGCAAGTGATGGGAGGAGCGGTATGGAGTTTAAAATTTTAAAGCGGCAGCCAATGAAGCTGCTGGCTCTGATTCTATTCTGGGGCGTTTTAGCGTCGGCATCCCTCTTTTTTGCATTGCAATACTGGACCGATATGCGGAATTTGGCGTATGTGAAAGAGTATTATGCCTGCACCGGAACTCTAATTGGAAAAGAGACGCTGGAAGATGGTTCCGGCAAAGATAAAGGGGCGTTGCTTCCGATTAAAAAGGAAGCGGTGGAGATTCTTTCTCAGTCGGACTCTGTGAGCCGTTTGGACATCCGCCAAACTCGGTCTGCCTATTGCCCGGAGCTGCGCAATATCAGCAGTGCGTTCTATTCCTGGGATGCCGGTCATTTGGTAATTGCAGAGGGAACCATAGACGTCATTGGAAAGGAAATACGAGACAATAAATACTATGTTAATATAATTCTGAACGATCCTGTGGTTTATTGTGCACACTCAGATATGACAGAATTTAGAAATAGCGAAGGAAGTAGGCTTCCGCTGGATTGCTCCATTCCAATTACAGAGGAGTTCCCTTTAGAAAAAGGGGATCGAATTCTTGCAGTGGGCTGTATGAGTCGGAGTCCGGCAAATGGATTTACATTTCCGGATATGTGGTGTTATATGGATGTATTGCCTGAATATGCGGAAGAGTATGCTGTGTTCGGTGAGGAGCTTTATCCCAAGTTTTTTACTAAGCTAGACAAAGATGCAACCCCGGAAGAAGTGCAGACGATCATCCGAGACAACGGATTTGAGCCTTTTATAAAGGACGCAGAGATTTTAGATCATGTTTTTACAGTACATATTACATCTAACATGAATCTGCTTTTTGCAATTACGCAAGACCAAATGTTCTATACAGCCGGACGGGGAATTCTGCCAGGAGATATAGGAAAAAAAGTCTGTGTCATCAATCAGGAACTGGCACACAAGTATGACCTGCAAGTTGGTGATTTTATTTCGCTGGGATTGGCGGACGGGTGTTACGAAACAGGAGATTATCTGTCCGGATATCCTACTTTGGGACGGACGCTTACTATGCCATATGCAGATGCAGAAAAGTATGAGATTATCGGCATCTGTACTTTTACAGAGTATAATCCAGTTGGGGACCCCTTCCAATATTCCTATAACGGAATTTTTATTCCATCACAAAAGGACGCACCTCTGGCAGTGGAGGAGGCTCGACCCTATACCATGTCTTTCCAGGTACCAGGGGAGAACTATGACCGTTTCCTGGACAGCACAGCCCCTGAACTGGAAAAGCTGGGCTATACCGTGCGGCTGAATAACTCCAAATGGCTGTCGGTACAGACGATTTACAAGAATATGGAAGAGCGAAGAGTCGGAATGCTGATTGCCGCCGTGAGTACCTTCCTGGTTTGCTGCACCATGTATACCCTGCTGCTGGGGACTTCCTATAAAAAGGAATTCGCCCTGCGCAAGCTGTTAGGTACAGATTCCAGAAAGGCGCGGAGAGCCTACAGTGTGCCGTTTATTCTGGCTACAGTGCTTGGCTCGGCTGCATCTATTGGAAGTGTTATCGTCTTGTATCACAAGGTCATGAAAGCAGAGATTGCCAAGATCGCCCCCGGAAATGTCCCAAATGAAATCACGGTACTTCTGTTCCTTCTGGTGGTTACCCTGATTCAGGCGGCACTGTGTTATGTGCTTTTGCGCCTGTGGAGCCGCTATACAGAAAGAAGTGCGGTGCGAAAGCTGCTGAAGTAGCGTGTTTGTCCATTTGGACAGGGCAAATGATCAGGAGGAGTAATATGGAGTTTAAAATTTTAAAGCGGCAGCCAATGAAGCTGCTGGCGCTGTTTCTATTCTGGGGCGTTTTAGCGGCAGCATCCCTCTTTTTTGCATTGCAATACTGGACCGATATGCGGAATTTGGCGTATGTGAAAGAGTATTATGCCTGCACCGGAACTCTAATTGGAAAAGAGACGCTGGAAGATGGTTCCGGCAGAGATAAAGGGGCGTTGCTTCCGATAAAAAAGGAAGCAGTGGAGCTTCTTTCTCAGTCGGACTATGTGAGCCGTTTGGACATCCGTGCCACCCGGTCTGCCTATTGCCCGGAGCTGCGCAATATCAGCGGTATGTTCTATGGTTGGGATGCAGAACACTTGGTGATTCTGGAAGGAACGGTGATGTCTTATGATGCCAATGAATTTGAAGGAATGTTACACATCCGCATGAGTCTGGAAGATCCTGTGATTCACAGTGCCCACTCGGAATGGAAAGAGCATATTGGAGAGGAAGTTCCTGTAAAATATACGATGCCCCTGAATGAGGAGATACCCTTTGAACCGGGGGATCGTCTTTTGATTTTTGGCAAAATGGGTCTACAGGAAACTACCGGATTGACCACATATGCTGTGAGCATTAACCACGCGGATAGTACTTTTCCGCAGTATAAAGATCAGCTTGCGGTTGTTGATCAGGAGTGGTATGCCAGAGCGCTTACGAAGTTGGAGCGCAATGCTACCCCGGAGCAAGTGCAGGCTGTCATACGGGATCATGGATTTGAACCTTTTATAAAGGATGCGGAGATTTTAGATCATGTTTTTACCGTCCACATGGTTTCCGACATGAAGCTGCTTCTTCCCATTACAAATAATGAGATGTTCTACACAGCAGGGCGGGGGATTACGCCGAATGACGCCGGGAAAAAGGTCTGTGTCATCAATAACGAGCTGGCACAAAGGCATAGCCTTCAGGTGGGAGATTCCATTTCTCTGGGTTTGGCAGAGGGATGTTATGAGACAGGGGAATATCTGTCTGGTTATCCTACCTTGGGTTGCACTCTTACTATGCCCTATGGGGATGCACAGGCGTATGAAATCATTGGAACCTACAATTTTACAGAATACAACTACTCTGGAGACCCCTTCCAATATTCCTATAACGGCATTTTTATCCCATCTGCAAAGGATGCACCCCTGGCAGTGGAGGAAGCTCGACCCTACACCATGTCTTTTCAGGTACCAGGAGAGAACTATGACCGTTTCTTGGACATCACAGCCCCTGAACTGGAAAAGCTGGGCTATACCGTGCGGCTGAATAACTCCAAATGGCTATCGGTACAGACGATTTACAAGAACATGGAAGAGCGAAGAGTCGGAATGCTGATTGCAGCCGTGAGTACCTTCCTGGTTTGCTGCACCATGTACACCCTGCTGCTGGGGACTTCCTATAAGAAGGAATTCGCCCTGCGTAAGCTTTTGGGCACCGATTCCAAAAAGGCACGAAGAGCCTACAGTGTGCCGTTTGCCTTAGCCACAATGCTCGGTTCGGTTGCATCCATTGGAAGCGTTACCGTCTTGTATCACAGGGTCATGAAAGCAGAGATTGCCAAGGTTGCCCCTAATAATGTCCCAAATGAAATCACGGTACTTCTGTTTCTTCTGGTGGTTACCCTGATTCAGGCGGCACTGTGTTATGTGCTTCTGCGTCTGTGGAGCCGCTATACGGAAAGAAGTGCAGTGAGAAAGCTGCTGAAGTAGCGTGTTTGCCCATTTGGACAGGGCAAATGATCAGGAGGAGCAGCATGGAGATTAAAATTTTAAAGAGGCAGCCAATGAAGCTACTGGCTCTGTTTCTATTCTGGGGCGTTTTAGCGTCGGCATCCCTCTTCTTTGCCCTGCAATACTGGACCGATATGCGGAATTTGGCGTACGTGAAAGAGTATTATGCCTGCACCGGAACTCTAATTGGAAAAGAGACGCTGGAAGATGGTTCCGGCAGAGATAAAGGGGCGTTGCTTCCGATTAAAAAGGAAGCGGTGGAGCTTCTCTCTCAGTCGGACGCGGTGAGCCGTTTGGACATCCGTGCCACCCGGTCTGCCTATTCCCCGGAGCTGCGCAATATCAGCAGTGTGTTCTATGGTTGGGACGCAGGGCACCTGGTGATTCTGGAAGGAACCGTAGAGTCTTGCATCTGGGATTTACATAGCGACAATGTCTATGGAGATATGATTCTGAAAAATCCTGTGATTTATAGTGCTCACTCAGAATGGAAGGAGAATATTGCGGATCGAATCATTGTGAATTACACAGCGTCACCAGAGAAAAAAGTAGCGTTTGAGCAGGGAGATCGTTTGTTGGTTGTTTGTAAAATGAGTCGACAATATGAAACTGGTTTCACGCTATATGCCGTGAGCGTCCTTCAAGAATGCGGTACATCGCCTTCGTATCAAGAAGAGCTTTCCGTTTTTGATCAGGAGCTGTCTTCTAAGGCTTTTACAATATTGAAGTCGGATGCAACCGTGGAAGAAGTGCAAAAAACGATCCGGGATAAGGGGTTTGAACCATTTGTAAAAGATGCGGAGATTTTAGACCATGTTTTTACCGTCCACATGGTATCTGACATGAAGCTGCTTCTCCCTGTTACCAATAATGAGATGTTCTACACAGCGGGGCGGGGGATTACGCCGGAGGACGCCGGGAAAAAGGTCTGTGTGATCAATAATGAGCTGGCAGAAAGGTACAGCCTTCAGGTAGGAGATTCCATTTCTCTGGGTTTAGCAGATGGATGCTATGAGACTGGGGACTATCTGTCCGGGTATCCCACTTTGGGTCGTACTCTCACCATGCCCTATGGGGATGCACAGGCGTATGAAATTATTGGAACCTACAATTTTACCGACTATCACCACATCGGGGATCCCTTCCAATATTCCTATAACGGAATTTTTATTCCATCCCCAAAAGATGCACCTCTGGCGACGGAGGAGGCTCGTCCTTATACCATGTCCATCCAGGTGCCGGGAGAGGATTATGACAGGTTCTTGGACATTGTTGTCCCACAGTTGGGGAAGCTTGGATATACTGTACGGCTTGATAACTCCAAATGGCTTACCGTACAGAGTAGCTACAAGACCATGGAGGAACGGAGAAGCGGAATGCTGATTGCCGCCGTGAGTACCTTCCTGATTTGCTGTACCATGTACACCCTGCTGCTGGGGACCTCCTATAAAAAGGAATTTGCCCTGCGTAAGCTTTTGGGCACCGATTCCAAAAGGGCACGAAGAGCCTACAGTGTGCCGTTTATTCTGGCTACGGTGCTTGGCTCGGCTGCATCTATTGGAAGTGTTATCGTCTTGTATCACAAGGTCATGAAAGCAGAGATTGCCAAGATCGCCCCCGGAAATGTCCCAAATGAAATCACGGTGCTTCTATTCCTTCTGGTGGTTACCCTGATTCAGGCGGCACTGTGTTATGTGCTTTTGCGTCTATGGAGCCGCTATACAGAAAGAAGTGCAATAAGAAAGCTGCTGAAGTAGCCGTGTTCAT
Source organism: Oscillospiraceae bacterium (assembly GCA_020025515.1). Lineage (GTDB taxonomy): Bacteria > Bacillota > Clostridia > Oscillospirales > Oscillospiraceae > Faecousia. The sequence continues at coordinate 23,512 of JAHHRZ010000019.1, forward strand.
TATCATAGGAGTTCCTCATTTTACGGTATAGCGCCCAAGATCCTTGCTTTCTTGTGATTTTGGGGAAAAGCAAAGCGCCTGATTCTTCAACTTGAATCAGGCGCTTGCAATTAGCTGTTGTTCGCCAGGGCAGAGGAGTTGTGGGTAACACATCCGCCCGTATGCATTATGTAGAGAAAAAAGGAAATACAGGGGATTACCTTTGGATTCAATATGGTCTTACCTTCACATCAACAGGTGCCATGGCAGCCCCCATGTTGCCTGCGTCGGTGATCCCCAGATCCACAATGGTGCCAATGGTGGCTGCTTCCACCTGTGGCCCGGAGCCGGAGGGACACAGGAGCAGCCCGCCGGCTCCCGTAACGGTCCACTGGGCCGTGGGGGCACGCTGACCGCCATAGCCCAATGGGAAGCGGTACTGCCGCTCTGAGGCGGCAAAGTGGGAGGAGGTCATCGCCGCCACATGGTCGGCAAATCCCCCGGAGACCGCCATGGAGGCCACCAGAAGGGACTCTGCCATGGTAGAACAGGCACCATACAGCCCCAGAGCGGGAACCTTCAGGTTCCGCAGGGCGAAGCTGGAGGAAATGCACTGGTTGAGAAGGTCCCCGGAGCAGACCAGATCCAGATCCTCCATGGATTTTCCGGCCTTGTCCAGAAGCAAGGACAGGGCGGTTTTCTGCATGTGACATTCCGCCTTTTCCCAGCTTTTTTCTCCCCAATAGGTATCTTGTGAGGTCTGGTCAAAGTAGGAGCCCAGAGGGCCTTCCGACTCCTTTTTCCCCGCCACACTGGCCCAGGCGGTAATGGTGGGGGCATTGGGAAAGAGAATGCTTTGCCTGCCCTGATTGTACTTTGCCATGAAATTCCTCCTTTCATGCCTCTTTAGTATGACCGTGGGAAGAAAAATCATTCATTATAAAAAACAGCCTGCCCCCACGGTTGGAGACAGGCTGCTTGTTTGAATCGGTTATAAAAGCGAGATGAGATAGAAAATCCAGTGGGCACTGATACCCGCAAAGAGGCCGCCGATGGTGTGGCAGATAATAGCCTTGCCGGTGAGGTAGCTGCACTTGAGGCTTGCCATCATGGCAACGTGGGTGGACAGGTAGCCGCTCCAGCACATGGCCATGGAGGTGAACACTGCCACGTCCTGCGCCGTGGCCAGACCACCGGACAGGAGCCCGGGCACCATGCCCACGGCAGCGCCGCCGGAGCCCAGCGCCGTGATGGGAACGGCGATGCACTGGGAAGAGGAGAAGCCGAACAGGGGAGTGAGGATGAAGGACAGCTTTTCCCCGATCCAGGGGAGCAGCGCCACGCCCTCATAGGCAGCGCCGGTATAGACCCCGCCCGCACCGGGGCCCTGGGTCAGCAGATTCACAATGGTGCAGATAATGAGCACGCCGGGGATGATGTCCAGGCCCATTTTGACACCGGCGGTGCCGCCGTCAATGAGGGCGGAGAGAAACCGGGAGCCGATGCCGCCGTTGCGGACGGTACGGGTGTTGTCATCCTCGTGCTTGCCGCTGCTGTCGCTGTCGCACCAGGCCTCTGTGCCATAGACTTTTTTCGTAAAGCGGAGCATGAGCCGGGTACTGACGATGCTGCCCAGGAAAGCACCCAGGTTGCCCACCAGAACGGCGGTGCCGAAACCGGAGCCGCCGGTGAGATTCATGCCCAGAATGGATGCGGAAATCACGGCGCCCATCCCGTAGGCCGTGCCCAGGTTAGTGAGGGCGGGGAGCTGATAGCGCTTGAAGTAACGGCGGAAGCTGTGGTCATCCGCCAGAGTCAGGATTGCGGGGTTATCGGACAGATAAGTGGTGACGACGCCTACAGAGGCGGCACCGGGCAGGCCGAAGACCACGCCCATGATGGGGGACAGGATCTTGTTGATGAGCGCAACCACGCCGAATTCCGTCAGCAGGGTGCCGATGGCACCGGCCAGGACGGCAATGCTCATAATATAGAATACGGTGTTGATGAGCAGGTCAAAGGATGTGGACATCATGGTGTTGAGCATGTTGATCACACCCATTTTTCGCCCGATCAGGGCAAAAAATAGAAGAAACACCCCTAGAAACACAAAAGCCTCAAGGCTGACTGCTTTTTTCTGACGGGTGGTTTCCGTGCCGGTGGATACAGGTGTACTGGTTGGATCCATTGGATATACCCTCCTACGCAATCGTTCTCTGCCCCTTATTGTAACGGATATGACACGAAATTTCAACAAAAATATGCATGAATTTCATGTATATTTTGTGGGACATAGCAACAAATTTTCGGGAAGCCACGGCAGGGTCATGCAGGGGGAGGGAAAGGGATGTTGTTTTCTCTGGGAAAGCAGAAGTCCGTCTATAAGCTCCAGACGCAGGATGATGGTGCTTTCCTCACTGCACTCATGATGCCCGTTTTGAATCCACTGCCGGAATACAAAAACAGCAGCCACAATCTCGTGGCTGCTGTTTTTACACGGCCGAATCATCGGCGGATATTTTATAGTGGCTTACCCAATGCGGCGGGCGCAGAGGTAGTGATCGGAATAGTAACCGGAGCTCAGGTTGCTGACCTGAACATAGTCGCCACCGGCGTGGATGAACTGGTCGTCTCCGATGTAGATGCCAACATGGGAAGCGGGAGCGTCGGTGTCATATGTACTGTGGAAGAACACCAGATCGCCGGGCAGCAGGTTGGAATAGCTGACGGCGTAGCCGTCTTCCAGCTGAGCGGAAGCGGTACGGTTGATGGAGTAGCCGCAGGCCCGCATGACATACTGCACATAGCCGGAGCAGTCAAACCCGGAAGGAGAGGAGCCGCCCCACACATAGGGGACACCCAAATATCTCATGGCCTCGTCCACAATGGTATCGCCGGCACTGCTGGTGTTGTCAATGTACTCGTCGTCATCAGAAGAATCGGAGTCCTCATAGTAGGAATCGGAGTCTTCGTAGTAGGAATCTTCGGAGTCCTCAGAATCCTCATAGTAGGTATCTTCGGATTCTTCGTAGTAGGAATCCTCCTGCTGGGAGTCGTCAGAGTCCGAAGCGCTGGGGATGCTGCTGATGGGGTCGCCATTGATGAAGTACTTGGGGCTTTCGCTGGAACCGGAGTTGGCGTAGGGAACTTCGGTGAGGTCCAGCAGATCGGAACGGATGTAACCGACCTGATCGTCATAAATGACCTTGTACCAGCCGCAGTTGAAGCCGATGATGTAGGCCTCTTCGCCGCCGGAGATCTGAGCGACGAGATCGCCGGAAGTGCTGGGTTCGCTTCTCATGTTTACCAGACCGGTGTTGATTCGGCCGTAGCCAAGCTCTACATTCTCGCGCTCCTTCACGGTGAGGTAGTCACCGTGCATATAGCCCTCGGTGGTGTTATAGATGACCTTGTACCAGTCGCCCTCCTGATCGAGGACAACCACATAGTCGCCGCGATAGGAAAGATCCTTGATTTCGCTGCTGGTATTGGGCTCGGCACGCAGCCGCAGAGCGGAAGCGTCAACGATGCCAATGGAGTCCTTTACAGAGTCAGATGCGTTGGTGGTGAGGACCAGGGTACTGACAAGACCTGAAAGAACCAATGCCAAGCTTAGAAATCTTTTTTTGCTGTTCATACATTACCCTCCGTCTTACAATATTTACTTTACGATGGTGCGTTCCAGCCAGACACAGCCAACATCCATAGCTGCGTACAGACCGTCTTTTTCCGTCTTTTTCACGACCCGGTCCCGGGACTTTGCCTCCGGGTCGTTCAGCAGGAGCTGAACGGAAACACGGGATGCCACATCCAGGTCATTGACCTTTTTGGTCTCCAGAACCTGGAGCATGACGATGTGGGAATCGGCCATAGAGCCGTAATAAATCATATTGCCTTTCCGCATAAGGGGGCGACCCTTATAGGTGAGGCCTGCAGTTTGCTCAGACATTTGAAACCTCCCTGACGAAAATGTAACCAAATTGTAACACGCCGTAACAAATTTGTCAAGTCTTTGCGGTTGTTTTTTTACTGAAATTTACGGTATTTGCTGCAAAAAGGTCCGTTGCATGGTAAAAATTGGATGTGATAGTGGCGTAAGACGGAGGGATGGTATGCAAAAAAGGGTGCCAAAGGCAGAAAACTGGGGTTGCGGCAAAGGCAGCAACCCCAGTGTGCGAGTTATTTCTGACCGAAAAGGTAATATTTCACAAGCTCCTGAAGAAGCTCGTCCCGATCCAGCTTACAAATCATGGCACGGGCACCATTGTAATTTGTGATGTAAGTGGGGTCCTCGGACAGGAGGTAGCCCACGATCTGGTTGATGGGATTGTAACCTTTTTCGCTAAGGGCATCAAACACGGCCCGGAGGATCCGGCGCATGTTGTTGCTGTCGTCACTGGGAACGGTGAACTTAATGGTACTGTGATCCACAAAGGACGCCTCCTCTATCTGTCTATTTTATCATCAGACAAATGTTATCATACTACAAAATTGAAACAAAGTAAAGTATTCCCAAAAAAATTCATGAATTCTTTATATTTCACCGCAGGGTGGCGCCCAGCTGGGTTTCCAGGGCCTCCAGAACCTTTTTGACCACGCCTTCGGAGTCTGCGTCGGTGAGGGTCCGGTCATCGGCTCTAAGGGTCAGGGAGAAGGCCAGGCTCTTCTTTCCGTCCTCTACGCCCTTGCCCCGGTAGATGTCAAAGAGGCGGATGTCCCGCAGGAGCTTTCCGGCGGCCTTGGTCATGACCTGCTCCATCTGGGCCACGGTAATGGCCTCATCGCAGACCAGGGCCAGATCTCTGGTGACGGAGGGGTACTTGGGCAGAGGCACATAGGTGGGGGCCTCCTTGCGCAAATCAAACAGGGCGGTGAAGTTCAGCTCGCAGCAGTAGACCTCCATATCCAGCCCATAGTTCCGGGCAGCCAGAGGATGGAGCTGGCCCAGATAGCCCAGATCCACGCCCTCCACGCTGACCCTGGCGCAGCGGCCGGGATGGAAGGCAGGGTGGTCCTGCACGGCGGTATAGGTGGCCTTTTTCACCCGCAGACCGGCAAGGATGGCTTCCAGCTCGCCTTTCAGGGTGAAGAAGCTCTCCTGCGCTCCATAGGTGCCCAGCACCAGCATTTTAGGCTCCATAGGAAGGGTCTGACCCTCCTGAGGCAGATAGACCTTGGCCAGCTCATAGAGCTTTGCGGACTTGTTGTGACAGGCGTTGTTCCGGGAGAGGATCTCCAGCATGGAGGGCAGAGCCACGGTGCGCATAATGGAGGTGTCTTCTCCCAGGGGATTCTGGATTTTCAGGGCATTGCGAAGGGGGTTGTCACCGGGCAGGCGGATCTGGTCAAAGACAGCGGGGGACACGAAGGAGTAGGTGATGATCTCGCTGTAGCCCAGAGAGCGGCACAGCTGCCCGGCCTGTGCTTCCAGAAGCATCTGGGGGGGATAGCCGCCCTGGGTGGAGTTTTTGAACTCCGTGGTGGGGATCTCGTTGTAGCCGAAGGAACGGCCTACTTCCTCGGCAATGTCGGCCATGAGGTTGAGGTCAGGACGCCAGGAGGGAACATAGATGGTGTCACCTTCCACGGGGATTTCCAGCAGGTTCAGATAGTTTACCATATCCTCTCTGGAAATTTTGGTACCCAGAAGCTTGTTGATGGCATCCACTTCCAGAGGCAGGGTCTTTTCTTCGGGAACATAATTGAGTACATCAATGGTGCCGTCCAGCACATCGCCGCACTGCAAAAGCTCTACCAGCTCACAGGCCCGCTGCACCGCGGGAACGGTCATCATGGGATCCAGATTCTTTTCAAATTTGCCGGAGGCCTCCGTGCGCAGACCCAGGCTCAGGGCAGTCTGCCGGATGGAGGTGCCGTCAAAGTTGGCAGACTCAAAGACCACGGTGGTGGTGGTTTCCGTGATTTCGGAGTTTTCGCCGCCCATGATGCCAGCCAGGCCAATGGGCTTTTCCCCGTCGGCAATGACCAGCATACCGGGCTTCAGGTTCCGAAGGGTGCCGTCCAGGGTGGTGATGGCTTCCCCCTCCACGCTCTGCCGGACCACAATGGTGCCGGAGGACACATACCGGTAATCAAAGGCGTGCATGGGCTGGCCGTATTCCAGCATGACATAGTTGGTGATGTCCACAATGTTGTTGATGGGGCGCACGCCGTTGGCACGCAGACGCTGGCGCAGCCACTTGGGGGAGGGGCCTACCTTCACATTGGCCACCATCCGGGCGGTGTAGCGGTGGCACGGCTCCTCGGCGGGTACCTCCACATCCAGCTTTTCAAAGATGGAGCCGGCATCGCTGCCCTTCACCACAGGCTCATGGTGGCGCATGGGCAGGTGGAAGGCGGCGGCGGATTCTCGGGCAAGGCCCATAATGGAATAGCAGTCGGGACGGTTGTTGGTGATCTCGAAATCCACCACGGTGTCGTCGTTGCCGATGACCAGATTGATGTCGTCGCCGGGCTTGCAGTCTTCGTCATTCAGAATCCAGATGCCGTCGGCAAAGACTCCGGGCAGGTCATTCTGGGTGAGGCCCAGCTCCTCAAAGGAGCAGAGCATGCCGTTGGACTTTTCCCCACGGAGCTTGCCCTTGGTGATGTGCACGCCCCCGGGAAGCCAGGAATTGTGCAGGGCGGCGGGAACCAGATCCCCCTCATGGACATTTTGGGCACCGGTGACGATCTGCACCGGCTCTTCCTTGCCCACCTCCACCTGACAGATAAACATGTGGTCAGAATTGGGGTGGGGCACCATGGAAAGAACCTTGCCCACCACCACGTTCCGAATCTCGGCGCTCATGGATTCATAGGTCTCCACCTTCTGGCCGAAGACGGTCATGGTCTCTACATATTCTTTATCGGAAATGTGGGACAGATCCACAAATTCCTCGTTGATCCATTTTCTGTTGAGTTTCATCTTGCTGCCTCCTTAGAACTGGTTCAGGAACCGCACATCATTGTCGAAAATCAGCCGCAGGTCATTGATGCGCATACGGCCCATGGCCATACGCTCCAGACCCATGCCAAAGGCAAAGCCGGAGTATTTGGAAGGATCGATGCCGCAGCCTTCCAGAACCTTGGGATGCACCATACCGGCACCCAGCAGCTCGATCCAGCCCTCACCGTGGCAGGTGGAGCACACCTGACCGTCCACTTCGCCGGTGCCGTGGCACTTGTGGCACTGCATGTCCATTTCGCAGCTGGGCTCCGTGAAGGGGAAGTGGTGGGGACGGAACCGCATGACGGCATCCTCGCCATAAATCCGCTTCATGAGGCTCACCAGAGCGCCCTTCAGGTCTCCCATGGTGATGCCCTCATCCACCACCAGACCTTCGATCTGATGGAACATGGGGGAGTGGGTGGCGTCGGCTTCGTCCTTGCGGTACACCCGGCCGGGGGCCAGGATGCAGATGGGGGGCTTGGTGTTCTCCATGGCCCGGATCTGCATGGGGCTGGTCTGGGTGCGCAGCAGGAGAGAGTCGTCATCTGTAAAATAGAAGGTGTCGCTGCGGTCTCTGGAGGGGTGGCCCTCCTCAATGTTCAGCTTGGTAAAGTTATACTGGGCCAGCTCCACTTCGGGGCCGTCCACCACCTGATAGCCCAGACCCACAAAGATGTCCTTGATTTCCTGAAGTACCTGATTCATGGGGTGCTGATGGCCCAAAGTCACAGGTTCGCCGGGAATGGTCACATCGATGGCCTCGGCGGCCAGCTTTGCCTCCAGAGCGGCGGCATCCAGCTGGGCTTTGCGCTGCTCCAGCTTCTGTTCCATGTCGGCCCGGACGCTGTTGGCCAGCTGACCCATGACGGGCCGCTCCTCGGGGCTGAGCTTGCCCATGGTCTTTAAGACGGCGGTGAGCTCTCCCTTTTTGCCCAGAAGCTTCACCCGAAGCTCCTCCAGGGCGGCCAGAGACTGGGCCTCATCAAGGGCCCGGAGGCCGTTCAGACGGATTTGTTCCAACTGCTGTTTCATGGATTTACGTCTCTCCTTTTTGTAAAATGCATAAGAAAAAGGCCCTTCCTCCCACCAAAGGGGACGAAAGACCAAAACGCTTCCGCGGTACCACCCGCAATTCGCCACAGGGCGCACTTTTGACCCATAACGGAGGCCCACCGGCCGGCCCTACTGACACAGTTCAGGCGGCAGCTCCCGGGAGAAGGCCCTGGCACAGGCGTGAAGCGGCTTCCACCATCCCGCTCTCTCTGACCACGCCGGGCGTGACAGGACAGCCCGTTCTCAGCTTTTTTGTAATCGATTAAATTTTAACACACATCTTCGCAACTTGCAAGCACTTTTTAGGCAGCCGTGAGGGAAAAACCGGGGATTCCTGTTTGACAATCGTAAAATTTCATGGTAGTATGATAAAAAATAAATACAGCTGGGATGTGGAATCCCCATACACAATCAGACAGGAGGAACATCATGAAACATTTCCGTTTGCTTCGTTGGGTTACAGTGGGACTGCTGGCATTGGCAGCCATTTTTGCAGGACATATTATGGTACGATTGGGAATCGCTGCGGACGAATCCGGCATTGCCTTCGTCTGGGGTGAATGGCCCCCCTATTCCCAGTGGGCCGCATTTCTGGTGCCGGTGGTGCTGCTGCTTGTGATGCACTGCCTGTTTGCTTTTTTTGCCGGGAAAGAGCTGAAAAAGAAGGAGCAAAGGGCCGTGGTGGTGTGTGTCGCCCTGTCTCTGGCGGCTGTGGTGGGCAGCTGTGCGGTGTCTGTGAACGTCCATGTGCGATTGAACCGTCAGGCAGAGAACTCCCGTGGTCAGTCCACCCATTTGCAATGGAGCGCAGGGGAGGTTCCCACGTGTCATTGAACGAACGGCCCACCATGGGAGAAGGGAACTACATCGGAATCGTGGATATCGCCACGATGCGCCCGGAACGATTCCCGCCCCTGTAACAAAATAGAATCCATCAGGCACCCCGCTTTGCTGGCAGCAGCACGGCGGGGGATTTTTCTGCCCCTGGGGCCAGACACCGCCGGGCAGGCTGGAAACAATAAACAATATTAGAGTGCATAATCATTCATTCTGGTTAGGAATTTTTTATTTATATGTATATTTCCGTATTTTGAGTTCGTTTATTGAGTAATTTTTCACACCTGAAAATAATTATACATAAATAAGCACAGATGGATTAGAATTAAAAAGTTTGAAGTTTGGGTTTCCAGCATTTTGGCATTTTCAGAGATTTCAAAACTTTTTAGAAACTATCAGTTCTGGCTGAGATTTAGCATAATGCACTTCAAACAGTTCAGATAGAGATATTCAAAAGTCAGATGTGGTTAGCTACCCTGTTCTATTCATATCAAATCGTATCTTCTGTTTCAAAGCTATGGAAGAGAACGTGGATTTTATCGATTTGCATATCTGCATGCCAGTGACCGCAGAACCACGCTTTATAATCGACGGATTCTTCGATTTTATCCAACTTTTGATACAAGAAGAAATCACAATAGCGAATGGGGCGGTATGTGCTTTTTGGTTTAGACTTGGCAACTTAGCCATATCGTATGCTGTTTATCGTATAAGACAGTACGCAGTATAATTATTAGCATGTTGTATTTTTTGGCCGTTGTATCTCAATTTGGGGCCGATTATTCCTTGCGCTATGCGGAAATAGAATTGACATAACTGACCGCAGTGTTTTACAATTATATTCAGAATAAGCGAGAGAGGGAGAAACTATGGTAAAGAAAGAATCCGGGCGTATCCGTGCGAGGGAAACAACTTTGGCTGTGATGAAAATACTGATTGAAACTCAGTATACAGGGCCGATTTCTATAATGGAAATCGCAAGTCAACTGGAGCGGACTTTTGGAATTTCTACTGGAAGAGATACAGTAAAAGCGATTTTAAACGACTTAAAAGCACATTGGCCGATTGATGGTGAAGTAAAATGTGTGGAAAAAGTCAAAAACAATGGTCAAACCTACACTTACGGCTACTTCTATGAACCTCTATATCAAAATCCAACACAAGCGATTATTCAGCAAATCAATCAGGTCATACAGAAAAACAAGAAACAGGTCGGGCACGAAACCACATTGTCTTTTTGGTTTAATGGCTACGGCTCAGATAAGAAGATACATCATGTAGGAAGACAATACGAAGGGGTGCTTCCGGTTCGTGTTTGTTACTCAAACGGATATGCTTACCTTGTCTGCTTTTGGAAGGGCAAGAAGGAACCGGCACATATGCGAGTGGATCTGATTACAGATTTAGAGACCGAAAATAGAAAAAAAGAGGATGACTGCAGAAAAAAATATGCATTTAATACCCCGGATATGGAATATCAGCAGCAGCATCCATATATGTTTTACGAAAAGGAAAAGGAGTGGCTGAGGCATATCACCTTTCGGATCAAGAAAAATCCAACGAAACCCCATGCCAGCTTGACCTTCCTGCATGATGTATTTGGCGACAACTGGAATGTAATCGGGGGGACAGAAACGGAGAAAATCGTTGATGTTATCGTGAATTGCTACCAAAATGCTGCTGCTCAATTTGTCTGGCAGTTTATTGACTGTGTTGAAGTCATTGAGCCCCTGGAGGTAAAAGCAGAGATTGAAAATAGCTTAAAAAAACGATTTGAAACCGCAATGTTTATGACTGAGGATTTAAAATAATTATCTTATCATTCACCAACCTAACTTCTAAAAAATTCTTAGATAAATTTAGAACATGCTAATAGTTGTCGTGCCCCTCATGCTATAGTATAGGCAGGAGGTATTTAGAAGGTAGTTTTTTGTTTTGCGAGAGGCATGTGAATGAGCAAAATGACGAAAACAGAAATCAATCGTGGCATTCAAGAGGTATTTGAAAAGTGTTTGGATCTCATATACCTGTATGAACCTCCAGGGTGCTATAATCGTGTGCCGGAAGGAGCAGTGGAGACAGATATTTCGGAGTACATGGACAATCGGTTCGCAGATATTCGAACGGCGATAAGGACAATTTTGAAAGCAACAAAGATGTCGCTGAAAGTCTTATGCAGATTGTGACGGAATTTGAGTTTTTTGCCCGGTCATGCGAAGTTCCTGGTGTGGTAGACCGCTGGAGATGGCTCAATCCGAGTATTCAGTATTTTGACACTGCCTTTGATCTTGTGGACTGTGCGCCGGAAGTATACGAAAAAATCAGCATGGGTTTGAAAAACTTGAAGTTAAAATGCTATCCAACAGAAGGAATCATCTGTGAGCGAAATCTATATTTTGAGCGAGCAAAGCATGAACAAGAACGTTCAGGAAGAACGTATTCGAAAGAATTCGCATTTCAAGAGGAACTGCGTGAGACATTGAAATGGGTGTTGCGCAACGATTGTGAAAAGTACGTTTAAATGCAGGCTGGTCATAAGACCAGAGCCACATTGCCAATGAATACCACAAAAGAAGGACTATATAGGTTACTTTTATGGGTTATTGATGACATACAGAAGACAATTACAGACTAAGAAGGATTTATTATGCAACAAAACATTCCTATTCCGCAGGGGTCTACTATGATACACAAAAACAGCGATATATCCGCTTTTCCCTCAATAGAGGTTCTGGTTATACAAAGTATCTGCGACGGAAGTCTAATAAACGAGTACGGAAGGCTCAAGGTCAAATGATGTATGGTGCTTATCGCAGGCAGTTTCATTATTTATGGAAACTAATCTGATAAGCCGCTGGGAGGAAAAATAAATGAAAGATCAGAGGTTGGCAAAAGCATACTCAAAAGAATTAACTACCATCTTTCATCAACAATTAGAGTATAGCAAGGAAATTGTGAGAGAATTTATCAATCATGTGTTTGGAGAAGGCATGGGAGATGAATATAAAAATCGTACAATATACGACTATTTTCAGGTGTTTAATTTCGACTTGCTGAATTATTCGCACAAACTCTTTGCTCGATCCTCAGAGAAAGAAATCTCCAACTGGTGCAGTGCACCAATTACGATCCGATTGGATGAAATACAAAAAGGATTCACCCAATTAACCGGTATTCGTGATGTCAGAAAGCTGGAAATGATTTCTAAATTGGATGATGTAAATTTCAGAGGCACAGCAGATCCGGACAGTATGAAAATCGTTTGTCATATCCTTTTTATCATCTATGACGATGTTATCAAACGCACACTGAACCACATTACACAGGATCAGGCAGATTATATCATCAAAAATAAAGATTTCACTTACCTATTCAAAGGAGATACGATGCACTCCTTTCATTCATCTTTTGGCTATCCGGAGTATAGCGGTCAAGCAGTCAAAAGAACAATATATGAATATATCTTTATGTATCCTTATATTTCCGGATTTTCAAAGATACAATCAGTGAATGCAGCAATACTGCAAAAGATCAGGGGCTTTTTCAACCAGTATCATACACTTGGAAACATCGTTCTTACACCCGCAATCACAGTCGATAGAGAAAGTATCAATGTACACAGGAATCGTTATGACAAAGATAACTATTATGCATATATGGATGAATTGTTTGGAAAACATGACTCGGCATTGGATGGCTTGATCCAAGCGAATTCCGCTTTTTTCTCCATCTTCCACAACAGAGAGATGTATTGCGATATGTTGGATATTTTAGATTCTGAGGGATCTGCTTACACACGGACGAGAGAAACGGCAATCACCGTCCAAGATGACACAAGCATCCAAAACTATATTGATGTCACACAATCCGCTATAAAAAACAGATGCGACAGGATGAGTTCCAAACTTTACCATGCCCTGCAGGACTAAAAGCTCGGGCAATATGTACAGAAGAGGAGGGATGGGAGAGAAGAAATAATGTCCATCAATAAATAAAATATGGGACAAAACCAAGGAATCTACCTTTATTTCAGGATTAAAAGAATGCATCAGATTAACAATAGAACATCCCATCGATAATCTGGGATACCAATTATGTTGGTGTGCAGGTGTCGGATCTGCATTGTACGGCGGAATCCTATGGCTGTATTATTGGATATGGTGAGCCATTGATAACATCAAGTCTGGAAACATGGAGGAGCTCTTGCAACTCCAAGGTGAGTTGGGAAGTTGCTGCTACTCTGGTATTCCGTTTATTATAAACAGGATTGCTAGGCATCGCACTGGTTGCGGTTGTTGTAAAGAGTTTGCATTATCGGAGTAAGGTGGTTCGACGCATACTCCTTGTCCTTTTTATGATTTGTGTAATCGCAATGACATGTGCAGCGATTTTTCCATATTGCATAGATTACTTTGCTCAGGATGAGCAGATATATGATTACATTATGGGAGTTGGAATAGAACAAATAGAAGAGATTTGGTTGCGGGCTACTGTTGCAATAGCTTGCTGCACGCTGATAACGTTTTGTGTAATTTGCTTTGGCGAGAGAGTCAGGGATGACGGACAGCTTTGGCTTTCTGTATGTCTGATTACAACAGCCGGGATCCCTCTTCTTATCGGTATTCTAGAAAATATACTAAGACTAATCGGATTAGGGATCATAGCAGCACTAATTATGGCTGTGTTTTGGGTGTTTTCTCATGGTGAAACAGAAACGAATGTTTTTTCTACTCTTTCTTCTAAATCATCCGGCTGATCCGGATTTTCAGGTGTGTCTGCAAATCCACATCATTCCTCGCAGAAACATAAAAATACGGAGTATGTTGATCGTGGTTTTCTTGGTTGTAAGGTATATAGGGTGCATGGGATAATGCATGACTATATTGAATATGACAATGATGTTGGAACACGGGAAATTTGTTCGCTGGATGATTTGCGAAAAGGGAAATTCCATATTATTGACAAAGCTACGAAGAGAGCAATTCAGGAACATGAAAATCCATGGAAACGGTAGGCATTATGTGTTTGTTTCCTGCATGATATAAAGGGGATTGATATGACCTATGTCGTAAGTGATCTGCACGGATGTTACAAAAGTTGGTTAGCGTTGTTGAAAGAAATCCACTTTACAGATGAAGATGAAATCTATGTATTGGGTGATATTATCGACCGGGGGCCGGAACCGATGTTGCTGTTGCAAGATATGATGTCCAGAAGCAATGTCTATCCCATCGTGGGCAATCATGACTTTGCGGCCTTTTTGTCGCTTAAGTTTTTGACCACCGAGCTGACGGATGACAGCATCAAAAAAATGGAGGAAAATAACGAGTTTGAGCGGCTGTTTCTTTGGCTGTCAGACGGCGGGCAGCCTACCATGCAGGCATTTCAAAAACTCTCACCGGAGGAACAGCAGGATATCTTGGAGTATTTTCAGGAATTCTCTTTTTATGAAGAGATTGAGTTGAGTAATGGCAAACGATTTTTGCTTTCCCATACAGGAGGGGATGAAATCTGTGAAACCCGATCACTGGAAGAAGTGCCGGTGGATGCCTTTATCAGCGGGCATATCGACTATGACAGGCAGTATTTTTCGGAACGCATCTGGGTCACTGGACACACCACAACTCGTACAATACCTGGTGCAGAGCCTGACCGTATTTATCGTAATAACAATCATATGGCAATCGATTGTGGCTGCGTCTTTGGCGGATATTTGGGTGCGATTCGTTTAGAAGATGGCAAGGAGTTCTATGTGGAGAACTTTGACATCTAAGTCCAATAAAAAGTAAAGGATACGTAGGCACTCTCTCGAGACAGGAGGCAGATAAAGTGAAAGAGAATGATACTGGCAGCATCTACAAATTGTCACTGAATGATTGTGCTGCCCATTCTTTTTGCAGCTATGACAAACCGTTTTTTGGTGCACTTAACGAGATTGAGTCCTTTGTTATTGCTTGCGAAAATGACAAAGATAGAGATGCAACCCATATTGTCGCATCCAGCAAATTGCCTCCGCTAGTTCGTAACCGTCAAATCTGCCCCCGGATTGTAAATCACTCTCCAATATGAAATAATACCCCCGTATAGTAGTGGATAGTCAACGAGACTGGCATAGAGTCTATGGCAGTCTCGTTGAGTCAGGGGTACGGAGGAGCCAGGTACATTTCAATGAGTGCTTCCTCCACACTGCTCTCACGCCGACGATAGCTATCAATGATTGCTGTCTCGAAAGAGATTCCCCTCAGGCTGGGCATCTCCGGAGGTGGTCGTAAGGTTACGGTCATAGTAGCCGCTGCGGCAGCCCTGACGGGTTTCATTAGTAAGCGTAAAACCTTGTAGCGTATAAAAATTGGGTCTGTCGCAGAATGCAAATTCTGCGGCAGACCTTTTTGTATAAAGAAAACCACCGGCGGTGCCGGTGGTTCAAAAAAGCTTTAGCTATGCATGAAAAAAGTGTCCTCCTTTGGTAGAATAGAAGTGGTCTGCCAACCGCCCTCAAATACCAAAGGAGGAATCAAGTCATGAAACTCGATACAAATAGTTTAGCACATACGCAATGGGAATGCAAATATCACATCGTATTTGCAACACTCATCTGAATCACACAAAGACAATTTGGCGGTGATTGCTCCGCTTTCATCAGTATCAGATATGTAACCGGTTGCCCGGAAGAACCCTTCATAGTCCTCTTTCGTGCAACCTTTAATAAAGATATGACAGTAACGCTCGTCATTTTCATCCACGATATAGATACGCTCCACAAAGGATTGGATCAGCGTCACCAACACATCCGGCTGTGCATCCTCTGCATACTTACCAAAGGACAACAGCCTTTCTTTGATTTCTTCAATATTTCGGACGGCATACATCTGATTGCGTTTGCTGTCCTCTAACTTTTCAAGCAGGATGTTCACCTCACGAAGCTCGTCGGACAGGTTCTGAATATCCTCTTGAATAAAGCGTTTCAAATCGGCACCTACTTCACGCATATTTTTGACCTGATTGGAAATGGATGCTTCGAGCCGTGCTTTCTTTTTCTTTAATTCGGTCAATTCCTGCTCATTTTGTGACTGGCTGAAAATATCCGAAGTTCGTGCATTGAGAAGCTTTGCAAAGTATTCGTTATCTTCGTCAGAAAGGTCGGATAACTGCTTGACTACAAATTCATCCAGCAGTACGCCATCCACCGCCTGAAATGTACATTCCTTTTCACGATATCCGGGGCAGACATACTTAAATCTTGGTTTGTTGTTTGTCCATCGGTTAGACTCGGAAATGACACGCAATCTTTTTCCGCAGATCGGACAGTAAACCAGACCAGAGAGCAAGGCATTGGTTTTGCGGTGCGGTCTGTTGTATTTTTCAGCGATGTCCTCCAGCATATTTTGGGTATCTATCCACTGCTGGCTTGGAATAAAGCCCTCGTGTCTGCCGACGGAGATGATCCATTCCGATACAGGCTTTGCTGACATCACCTGTACAAATTTTGGAGAAATAAAGGTGCTGTCTGTATCTTCAAATTTTTCCTGATCGGTCTTATTGTATGCAGACAATCCGTGCTGACCGTCAAAAGCGGAAAGCTCATCGCATAAGCCGCCGCCGTTTTCGTAAAAGTAGTTATATACATTTTCATCTGCAACACAGTAAACCGGATTTTTTAGCAAAAGCCTTGTGGTTGAGGCGTTAAATTTCGCTCCTGCCTTGGTTCGATAGCCCAGAGCGTTCATCTGGTCTGCGGTTTTCTTAATGGAGCGAAGCTGTCCGAAGATTTCATAGAGCTTTTGGATCATTGCTTTTTCTTCGGGAATGCTTTCTAAATAGCTGTATGCAGATTTGTTCTTCCCACTGCCGGTAACTCTTTTTACGGTAAAGCTGGTGGGTGTGTTCCCGCCCAGCCAGCGTCCGTCTTTTGCAAGCTCCATCATATTATCTGTAAATACGCTCGGTCAGCGTGTCTCTTTCAAATTCCGCAACAACAGCGAAAATCTGGATAAAGATTTTGGATACGCCGGAAGCCGTATTGATATTGTTGGAGCAGATCAAAAGATCCACCTTGTGCTTTTCCAGAAAATCAAGCAAACGGAGCAAGTCTGCCGTTTTTCTTCCGATACGGTCTAATTTATAGCAGACGACTGCCCGTATTTTTCCCATTTCAATATCGTGAAGCATCCGCTGAAAATCAGGGCGGTCAGAATAATATCCGCTGAGTCCCTTATCTTCGTAATTTATAAAGTTGTAATCATCATCGAGGGACAGCTCACGCTTTGCATATTCTGCACACTGCTTAAACTGAACACCGATGCTGTCCCCCTTGTTGGTAATGCGGGACTTTCGGGCGTAGATCGCTACGTCACGATTATCCTCTGCAAATTGTTTTGTCTTTTTCTTCATAAACCCAGTCCTCCTTTGTCTGTGCATTATACTGCGATTCCGGTGATTTTTTCCAATGTGCGGCCTCGCTTTCGCAGGGCATTCAGGAAGCAATACAAGGTTTGCGAATCAAAGGTCCTGATCTCGTTTTCAATATATTCCATACGTTTACGCTGGGAGGTTCGTAAGTATTTTTCATAGTCCTGTCCTTTGTGGATCACAGCGTTCATCTTAAAAGCCATAAGTACACCTCCTATCTGGAATCTCTGTCCCGCTGACGCCTGCGGTAACGGGACTCACACATTTTTACGATTTCTTCCTCCATCTGAGCTGCGGTATAGTCCTTTGGAAAGAATTTGCGGACACGCTCCGCAGGGATTTTCAGCTTATCCTTCTGGTTGGCTTTTTCTTCGCTCATTACGGCGTAGATCACATCCCTGTTGAGCCGTCCCTCTTGGCAGAATCGGTGCAGTCGAATGGCTTGGGACAGTGAAGGAGTGGCGTCTGCATATTCCATTTCGGAGAGCAGCGTCTGCTGTTCCTGTTCGGTCAGGTAGGAAAGCTCTACTGCCGGAGTAAGAGCAATCCGACCTTCATCCACTTTTTGCAACAGTTCCGGAATCAGATAGGTCAGACGAATATACCGCTGGATCTGTCTGCCACTTTCGGCTTCAGACAGCATATCCCGTGACTTGTGGCCAACTTGTCCGCAAGTTAAATCTGTCCGCTTCCCTTGTACGGAAAGTGCATCCATTTTCAGCTTGTAGGCAAAGGCTTTTTCGCTGGGCAGCAGATGTTCTCTTTGCAGATTGCTGTCTACTAAGGTAATTGCTGCTTCGTTTCGGTTTAACTCCCGAAGAAGAACAGGCACTGTGTTAAGGCCAAGATATTCACAAGCGAATTTCCTTCTATGTCCGCTGATGATTTCATATTTTCCATTCTTGGATTCTCTTGCGATGATCGGGGTGATGACCCCGTTTTCTGCAATGCTTTCAATGAGCTGTTCCATCTCTGTACCCATCTGCACCTTGAACGGGTTATCTGGTGCAGCGGTCAGATCTTTGATTGCGATATGTTTGATTTCATTCATTTCTGCTCACCTCAATTCCATTTCAGATTGCTTTTGACAGGCCGAAGAAAATGGCTTTCTACATCCGCCTGGAATCTGGCCCAGTGGAGCGCTTCTTCCCTTAGCAGTGGAGCGTCTATAAATCCCAGGGCATTAGCCTTTGCTGCCAGCTGATTGATGTTGTTGCAAATAGCGGACAGTTCCCGCATTACTTCATAAAATTTGGCATCCGGCTGTTCTCTGGGAATAAACCCACGGATTAAAATACGGATGGCTACTGTTTCCGTCAGACCACAGACCTGTGCTTTCCGTTTCAGCTCTGCCGCATCCTCCGGTGACAGCCAGAATTGTTTCTTGATTCGTTTCGTCATTTTCAGTTCCTTTCTTGAAATCTTAATTCTATTTCGGGTAGTATACTTACTCTCTTCTGTCTTACTTGCTTCTGTTTTTCAGACTTCAAGACTTCTGATTTTCGGAAGTCAGAGAAATTTCTTCAGATAAATGATGCTGGCCTTGCCCTGCCCCTGACGCTTGCGCTCAATGAGATCGGCGGCGGACAGTTCTGCAAAAAGCCGGCATATTTTTTCGTGACCAAAGTTTAATAGTTCCTGTGCCTGCTGAACGGTGAAGAACTGGTAGACTCGCCCTTGTCAGTCAATCCAACCGTTCTTGAGGGACAGGCTCATCCGATCTAGCAAAAGGCCGTACAGCATTTTGGAATCAGTGGAGAGTGCCTTGTATTTTTCCTCTGTACGCCTCGTGAAATTTGGAAAGGTAAAACTCTCCTCAGAACACACACCGCTTGTTTTGAATAGGAAAAGGTGCGTTATTTGCCCCTTTTTCCGCTACTGTTTTTGGCGTAGTAAGCTGCACGCTTTGATAAGTACCTGGGACACTCCAGCACCTCAGCCAGAAAGCTCTGCTTGCAGTTGTTCACACAGCTGCGGCAGAGGGGATTATAGGTGCGGCAGCCTGTTTTCGGGTGCAGGAAGAACACCCATTCTTCCCGCAGGCGTTTTGATAATCTCGGCATTGCGAAAACCTCCTTCTAAAAATTCATATCCATAGCAGACGGGTAAGCCGTTCTCCCCGTGATCGTTCCTGCCCCACTTAAGCGGCGATACTTTGCTCCGGCTGATAACACAGCCATCGTGGCAAAGTCATATCCCTCACGGACGGTCGTTCAATTTTTAAGGTGCAAAGGAAATATTTTGTTCTTCACTAATTACTTCAAAAAAACAGGTTTTGCCCCCCGTTTCGAAAAGTCTTTTATTGAATACCTCCTCACTTGTTTTAACGGGGATACGGCATTTGCACACCGTATTTTCCCAACAAAACGCAGATAAAACAGAAAAAGCGCCATAAAAACCTCAAAATACAAGGCTTTTACGGCGTTAATAATTTTTTGAAAATATTTTATGGGAATTGAAAATCAGCTAAAAACGGCTATAATTACAGAAAAAGTCAACTTATGATATGATGGTTGTGATAAGGCGGTGATAAAATGAATGTTCCAATTCAAGATCTTGAAAACAGACTACACTACACAGAAGAACAGGTGTATTTTCTCAGTGGGATTCCCGGTGTGGGCAAGACCAGGACGGCACTGGAGTATTGCAATAGACACCCGGAGAGTTTGTATTTTTCCTTTCAGCATTTGGATGCTGCTTTTGCTCCGGTGATTTTCTCAAGCCGCTATCCCGAAATCTTTGGCAGCTGTAATGACTGGCAAAGTTTTTTCGCTTCCCTGAAAACTTACGCAAAAGAAAAATGCCCCACGATCTTTTTTGACCGTGTGGGCAATCTGAAGGAGAAGGATTTATTTTATTCGGAGCTAGGGCAGTTTCTGGATGCAAATGATGCTGCCCATGTGATTCTGATTGGCAGGCCCTGGGACAAACTTCCTCTTTCCTATACCGACATTGAAATAGAAACAATGACAATGCCGAAGCTTGCTGATCTGTATTCCCTCAAGGATGAAATGGCGGCAGAAATATTTTCACTGACAGCCGGACTGCCGGAGTTGCTTACTGTTTATGATTTAGAAAAATCCTTTGAGGAAAATGTTCGGGCGATGCTGCGGATTGATTCTGCATTTTACCGTCTTGCTCCTGACTGGATGGGAGAGTGCTTCCGCACACCGGAAAGCTACAACACACTGCTGTATGGGATGGCACAGGGGAAGAGTCGGATCAGTGAGCTGTCTGCGTTCAGCGGATATCCGAAGAACAAATGTGACAAGTATATCAAGGCGCCGATGGAACACGGCCTTGTCCGCAGAGAGGACGGCAAAAACGGACACAGCAAATATTACCCTGCGAACAGCTATCTCTCCTTGTGGTACGGTGCGCTATTCACAGCCGTTCCAAATGTGGACGGCAGTTTTGGGGAAGAAACCTACCGAGCATTTATGGACTACGTTCGCCGAGTGGTACTTGGGAATTTCTACCGAGAGCTTTGCATCCACTGGTTCAAAAATAACTTGAATCACGATACATATTGCTACATCGATACAGATGACCCTTCTAACTATAATATCGAGGTCGGCGGTGTCTGTTTCGATTTTGCTTTTGCTTCAGACAGAGGTTACTATGCATACTTTGACTCGGTCTTAGGGGAAGGATTGACCGACAGGCTTTGGGAGGAAATCGATCGGGTTACTACTCAACAGCTGCCATTTTATAAGAACGACTATTACCTGCTCACTGTGAACCGAGTTCCAGACAGCTTTTGGAACCTCAGCAAGCAATATGACAATGTACATATCGTACAGAGAAAGAGTCTTTTTGCAGAATTCAAGAAGGATTACAACCGAATTGCACATCCGAAATTTGTGCCGGGCTTTGTAGGAAGGAATCATTAAAATGCAAAAACAGCGGGTGCCGGAAGATTCCGACACCCGCTGATCTTCTTGTATAAAGAAAACCACCGGCGGTGCCGGTGGTTCAAAAAAGCTTTAGCTATGC
>JAHHRZ010000002.1 GCA_020025515.1 Oscillospiraceae bacterium
CTCTTGAATGCCATTCAAGCGCTCTCCCAGCTGAGCTATACCCCCATATTCTGTTTCAGTCATTTGCGAACCACGCTGACCGCCTTTATATATTACCACAAATTTTCAAAATGTCAATACCTATTTTCGATCTTTTTGAAAAAGTTTGCGCCTCTGGAAGAGGCGCAAATAATCAGGTCTTTTTAATGAACTTTTCCCCGCAGCGAGGGCATTTAATTGAAATCTTCCCTTTATTTCTGGGCACTCGAACAGTCTGATGACATTTGGGGCATCTGTAATAGCGATTGTTGCGATCTTTTATCCGATCCACCATCTGGAGAAACCGTCGATTTTCCTGATAACGCTGATATTTATTCCTGGACAGCATACGAAATAGGACAATGCCCATGGGGATATAGACTAACAGACTCAGAATTGTACTGCCAATAATCAAGGCTATCAGGGACAAAATCATGTCCGCTACCAGAATGACCAAATTCAGTTGGTCTACGCCATAACAGTTTCCAAAAAGTCTGTGAAAGAAATTACGGATTTTTTGCATCATTACGATCACCTGCATTGTATGTTATATCCCCATTATAAGGTTATTTTTTGAGATTTCAACGGCAAATCTTCATTGTTTACGAAATGTTAAAATCCCGTAACCATGCGCCCTGGCCCAAGAATCAAATCCTGGATTCTCCTGCATATGAGAAAAAAATGTTTTCCTGCGATGTGTATTGCATATCCGGGATGTAATCTGTATAATGGAGTTGCACTGTTATACGCAACCTCTGGTTGAGTGAATAATCCCTTTTTGGTTGTTTGATTTTGCAGAAATCCAACCTTTAAGCCATTCCGTTTTAATGTTTGAAATGGTATATTGAAGCTACCAACTGAAAGGAGCGCAAGACTATGGAAACAACATTAGGAAAAAGAATCGCAACGCTGCGTCGGGAAAAAGAACTGAAACAGGATGATCTGGCTTCTATGCTGGATATCAGCCCTCAGGCCGTCAGCAAGTGGGAAAATGACCAGACCTGCCCGGACATCAGTCTGCTTCCCAAGCTGGCCAAAATCCTTGGCGTCACTGTAGACGAACTTCTCTCCGGTAAGAAGGAGTCAGCCGTCACAGTCATGCCTCCTGAATGTCGAAAAGATATCAAAGATATGGTGCTTCGCATTGTTGTGGATTCCCACGAAGGGGATAAAGTTCGGGTGAATCTCCCCATGGCTCTGATCCAAGTGGCCGTGGATATCGGGGCGGGGATTCCTCAGATATCCGGGAACAACGCCCTGAAAGGGATTGATCTGAATCAAATTCTGGAGTTGGTACGCCAAGGCGCCACAGGAAATCTGGTGGAAGTAGAATCCGCAGATGGGGACGTTGTTCATATTTTTGTGGAGTAATTTATGAAAATCAAGATAAAAGCGGAAAAAGCTCCTCGTTTGTGTCTCTTTATTCCCACCTCTTTATTTCTCAGATATCTTGTTCCATGGATTCTGCCCAAAATGCAGGAAAACCAAGCCAGTCCCATCTGCCGTGAACAGCTCATTGCTTTTGCGCACGCATTAAAGGCGTTCAAAAAGCAGCACAAACAGTTTCCGCTGGTGCAAGTGCAAAGTGCAGACGGAACGCAGGTGAACATTACACTTTAACTTGACTTGTATTTTGTAAAAAGAATGGGCCCCATATTCTCTACACACTCTCGTAGAAGCAAAGGATGAATTTTGATGAGAACTGATTTTGAACTGACCCAGAAGGCAAAAAGGAAAGCCAGGCGACTGAGGAAAAGGAAGGAACGTGTCTGGAGAAAATTTAGAATTGCATGCGGAATTTGTACATTCATTCTTCTGATCACCGCCGTGATTGCCTGCATATACTTTCATAGATCGGACTATCTGCGGTTCGCTGCCTTCGCCGTACCAAGTTTTTTTGCTTTTGTGGTTTTGGTTTGCGTTTGGATTCCATACCATTGTTTTGCATCTCATTGGATACTGGATCGATTCGACGAAAGACTCTGGGCAGAAAACGGAACAATCAATCATGTTTTCCGAAAAATGCTGGTAACCGAAATCAATGGGCAAAAAATAGGCGGCGGTTCTATTTGGTTTGAATACGAGATTGCTTCCATAAGAAAAGTGAAATGGGACCCCGCCTCCAAAAGAATGGAACTTGATGCCCGGGGCACCTTTAAATATTTTCTGGAAGACATCCATAATCCGGAAGCACAATGGGAGATAGATGGTCCTTCTGAGGTGTTTTATGACGGTTTTAGTCCATCCTTTGCAGAATTTTTGCGTTCCTGCGGAATTCCATTTGAGGAAACTACATTTCACTTTAAGGTAAAAGATACCTCATTATAACCATTGAAGCCCAAGATATCTGCATCCGCTATCCATCCAATCTTAGTATGTGGGCGTTTCTGAGATTGCATCCTTCAAAATAGGAACATGGAGGTTTTATGATTTACGAATCGATTGTGCGCAGGACTCCCATCAAAAAAGGATGGTCCGGGGACCGCAAATTTCACATTATCACCTCTGACGGTCATCCTTATCTTCTGCGGGTCTCTCCCTTGGAGCAGTTGGAGAAAAAGAACTGGGAATTTCTCAAAATGCAGGAGGTTTCCGCTTTGGGAATTCCTATGTGCCAGCCCATTGAGTTTGGCACCTCACAAGAAGGGGTCTATTCCATTCAAAGCTGGATTTCCGGGGATGACGCAGAATCTGTGGTGGTTGGTCTATCTTCTGAAAAACAATACTCCTATGGCTTAGCGGCTGGACGGATTTTGGAAAAAATCCACACAATTCCTGCTCCTGCCTATGCGCCGGATTGGGAGTCGCGGTTTAATCAGAAAATAGATCATAAAATATCCATGTACCAAAATTGTCCCCTGAAATACAGAAATGGTGATCTGTTTCTGGATTACCTGTCCCAAAACCGTCACCTGCTGGCAGGGCGGCCCCAATCCTATCACCATGGAGATTATCACATTGGCAATATGATGATCGATGCACAAGGGGTTCTTACCATTATCGACTTTGATCGTGACGGCTATGGGGACCCTTGGGAGGAGTTTAACCGCATTGTCTGGTGTGCCCAAAAAGCGCCGAGATTCGCCTGGGGAATGGTAGACGGGTATTTTGACGGCAATGTGCCAATGGAGTTTTGGAGGCTTCTGGCCCTGTATATCAGCTCCAATACGCTGAGTTCCCTGCCCTGGGCAATCCCCTTTGGCGAGAAAGAGGTGCAGATTATGACAGAGCAGGCCGAACAGGTTCTGCTTTGGTACAGCAATCTGAGCAATCCCGTCCCTACCTGGTATGCCGCCAAAAGAGAAGATTAGAAAGGGCTGCTGTCCTTCCTATCGTCTAACGCCCGCAGATGCGCCGATACAAACGTTTATGGCGTGCCTGAAGAAAATCGCATCCCGTATTGTACGGTACTCAGGGCCTGTTGCGGCTTTGGCTGTATCCTATCTGTGGCGTCCATGTCAGAATACTGCGGCAGTTTGTATGGCAGAATCGCTGCCACCCCAACTTGAAAAGGCAGGTTCAAAGCAAGCAATTCGCTTACTTTGAACCTGCCTTTCTCGTTCTCACGGAAGTTTTTTCTACATCTGAGGCAACCAAACGGCCACCTGTGCAAACCGCCGCAGGTGAGCCTAAGGGGGTCATTTAACTGATACGGATCTCCTTGGCACGGTCCATGTCAAATTCTGTAGCCATATCATAGATGTTAAAGCGGTTAAACTCCCGCAGGGTCCGGCCATTCATGGCATAGGTACGGATGAACTTGTTGTTATCCAGATAGGACCAGAACTCTACATCCCAGCTCATATACCCGTCCTCGTCCTGACGAACCTCATGCAGAACAAAGTCCACCTGTCGGCCGTCCTTCATGAGCTGGATCAAGGAATCACGATTCACCTCAAGATCCACATTGTTGACAGTATCATGCGCAATTCTCACAGCGTTATCGGTATTATTCATTTGGTAACAGTCCTTCCTTTTCATTATTTGGCGGCAACCACCGCAAACCCTTTTGCTGTAAAAATATCATATCTTATTTTTCATCAAATAACAAGAGGCAATCCGGAGAATCTATTTTTATTCTTAATTGCCACGCAAAAAAGGAGTATGTCCGCACCAATGGCAGACACACTCCTTTTCCAGATTTGCTATTTATGGGATCACCAATCACAAAACTCGAATTTACCAGAACACGCTACAAAACCGCGGCAACATTACGAATATTGTGCATCTCCACAGCCTTGCTTGCTGTTGCGTTGACTTCATCCGGTGTGCGGTAGGTAGGAATCACCTGTTGCAGAGCTTTGCGAACCACTTCATTGTCTTCTGTTTCCACAGCCTTATGCAAGATATCCAACTTCTCCAGCACTTCTGCCTCACTGAGAGGATGATCTCGTTCAATGAAGATCATATTGTTATCTGTTCTATCCAGATCCTCGGTTTTGATCAGCAGCTCCTCATATAGCTTTTCGCCAGGACGCAGGCCCGTTTCAATGATATCAATATCCTTGTACGGCTGATAGCCGGAAAGGCGGATCATATTTTCTGCCAGATCCAAAATCTTAACCGGCTGACCCATATCCAGCACATACAGCTCTCCATTTTTGGCCATGGCACCAGATGCCAGAACCAGCTGGCTTGCTTCCGGAATCGTCATAAAGTAGCGAATGATCCGCCGATCTGTCAGGGTGACGGGGCCGCCTGCCGCAATCTGCCGACTGAACAGGGGGATCACAGATCCATTGCTGCCCAGCACATTGCCAAACCGGGTCGCTGAGAACTTGGTCGCTCCCTTCTTGCTCTGCACAATCATCTCGCACATCCGCTTGGTTGCTCCCATCACATTGGTGGGATTCACCGCCTTGTCCGTTGAGATCATGATGAACTTTTCAACATGGTACTGTTCAGAAAGCTCTACAATATTGAATGTACCAAACACATTGTTTTTGACCGCCTCACAGCAGTTTGTTTCCATCAAAGGCACATGCTTATGTGCCGCCGCATGCAGCACCACATTGGGACGATGCCTTTTAAAGACTTGCTCCAGCTCTTTGCGGTCGCAGACCGTTACAATCTCGACTTTCAGGTCCAGCTGATCGCCATAAGCAATTTTCAGCTCCTGCTGTAAATCATAGGCATTGTTCTCGTAGATATCCAGAACGATCAGACGTTTTGGGTGCATTTTTGCAATCTGGCGGCACAATTCGCTGCCGATGGAACCGCCGCCGCCTGAAATCAGCACAGTTTTTCCTTCGTAATACGCCTTGGTTTCCGGCGTGACAAAGTCCTTGGCATTTCGGAACAACAGCTCCTCCGGCGCAAATGCCCTGAGATGCCGTTTGCTCTTTGCTGTGGTGGAAGAGATCGACTGGGTTACCGGGAAATCATATGTTTTGAGACGACATCCCGTCTTCTTATATATTTCGCACAGCTCCATTCTCTTCTCTGCCTCAGTGCTGGGCAGGGCAAAGACAATTTCCTTAATAGACAGATCGGCAAAAAGGTCCAGTGTCCCCTGTTCTTCAGAAAGAACCTCTATTCCGTGGATGTACCTTCCCACTTTGTCCTTATCCACATCAATAAAACACACCGGTCTGTATGATGCATTGGGATTATTCAGAAGCTCCTCTGCCAGAGTCACTCCGGTACGTCCTGCTCCCACAATCGCTATGTTGATCTTACGCTGACTTGACCGATACTCCTCTACTTCCCGATCGATATCCAATCCTGTGAGCACCGATGCAACTTTACGAATCAGCTGATTGGATGCAGGCAGTTTTGCTGCCGATTCGTAAAGATACTGATACAGGAGTCTCACAGACACAGACGCAATCAGATTTGCGCAAATACTGCAAACCACCCGCAGCAGGGTGATGTCACCTCGAATCAGTAAATAATAAACCCCGCAAAATAGAGCGCCGCCGACAGCATCGCACAAAATCAAGCACAGATAGCTGGTCACTCCCGCATAACGCCAAATTTGACGGTAAGATTGAAATACAAGCCGGGAACCTAAGACACATAAATTGGCCAGACCGATTTGAATGAAAATATCGTTTGCCTCGATATTTTCCATTTCTCTCGGATATATTACAAGCACTGCAAGCCATACCAATGACAGCAAAGCAGCGTCATATAACATCAGCTTCCATTTGGGACCGCGTCTTTGCACAGCTCTTCCGCCCCTCTCTCTTATTTGCACAATACTGCACCACCCTTTCTAAACTTTTTGTGCCCACCCAGAAGAACGCTCAATGCCTGCTTCACTGTACAGGCTCTTGAGCGTTCCTCCGTACTATGAAAGGATTCCGTATTGTATAGCTTCCATAGCAAGCAGCACACCGCTGCGTCATATATCACTGAAAACTTTCCTCTACGTTCCGTTTATGTAAAGCTTTCATCGCTGTCAGGCTTATTTTTCGCGCTTGTAAAACAACTCAATGATATTTTTTTCCAGGGAAGCTTCGTCAACATGGTATTCCATGAACTCTTCCCCCTTCACAGCCTTGCCGTCCAGAACTCTGGTGGGCTTCATGACGCAGCCCTCGAGCTTGTCATTCAGTGCTTCCAACTGATTGATACTGCAATCAGATTGGAAATACTGCGTAATCTCTACCATCGTTTCTGTAAAAAACGACTCATCCTGTTTTACGCGCTCCTGGAACTGTTGATACAACGCCGTCATGTACTGCTGCTGCCGCTCCATACGATGCAAATTGGAACTGTCCTGCAGTCCAGAGCGGCCTCTCACATAGGCAAGAGCCTGCTCTCCCGTAAGACGTACCTCTTTTCCCTTCACCAGCTGGGGATCGATCTCGGTAAAGTCATCCATGACCTCCACGGTTACCCCGCCCACAAGGTCATTGATTTTCACAACTGCATCCATGGTCAGGGACATATAGTGATTGATTTTGACGCCGCCCAGAAGCTTGGATACAGCCTTTGCCGTATTGATGCAGCTATCTGAGCCACCGCTTCCAAAGGTGTGGGACAGCGCAAGCTGGCCGGTAAAGCTTCCGGCTTCGCCGCCCCCTACCCCTAATCTCTGGATTTCCGTCATAGTGTCCCGGTTCAGGTGGAGGACCTCGCAGGTTTTCGCCTGATGGTCCAAAACCAGCAGCAAAAGAAAATCCGCCTGCTGATTGTTTAGATAGCCGATTTCCTGTGCGGGTGCCTGATATTTGTCCACACCAATAATGAGAACTGTTTCCACATTCTCTTTTGGTACATACCATGCATCTTTATAGAGCATGCGCTCCTGCTGTACACCATTTTGTGTCCCCGCGCCTGCCGGCTTAGCCCATTGGCTCCGTTCCTGCCAAGCATGCAGAACAAGCAATCCACCGCCAATCACCAAGCCAACACAAATCAGCAGCACAACAACCTTCAAACTATTTCGTTTCAAACGGATCTTCATTGAATTACTTCTTCCTCTCGCTCACCAATCTGACGATTAGCGAACCTTCTGTTCCTGCTTCTTTGCGTTCTGATTTTTCTTGTTCTTGTTGTTCTTAACCAGAAGAACCACTACAATACCTGCAACCACAGCCACAACCACAATGGCACCAATCATCATGCCGTTGCTGCCGGACTCCGCAGGTGCCACATAGGAATCATTTTTCACCGCAAAGGCCACGGGAGACAGGCTGTCAAAAGTAACACTTACATCCCCATTGTCATGACGCTCCACCTTTGCGCCGTAGATTGCTTCCCACTTGTCGCTTTCAAAATTGTGCAGTGTGAGCATCTGCTCATCGGAAGCCAGGCCCAGCTTAAACCGCACGGTAATGGTGTTGCCTTCCTGTGCCAGAAGGTCCTTGCTCTCGCCGATCACACTGACGTCAAACAGGTCACGGACCACCAGAGCCTCTGCGGGAACATCCCACTTCATCTCCTTCAGCACATCGGGCAGATTGGAAACCAATGCCGTCAGGTTGTCGCTGTCTGTGATCTGCTTATAAGCGTTTTCCAGCATCTCCTGAATTTCCGCGGAAGCCTGGGCTGACTCGGACACGGGAGTGATCTGCAGGTTGCCTGCGGGAACACCTGCAACTTCCTTGCCGCTTGCATCGTTAATAACCGCAATCACTTCATTGCCATTCTGATCGTTGACCATTACGATTTCGGGAGCACCCTTTTGCTGTACACTGGGGGTAAACTTTTCTGCATAAGCTGTTACTGTAAACAGCATCACTGCCAGGACAAATGCCACTACACGATTTCTACGTTTCATTTTTGTTCACTCCTAATTATTTTGTTTTACAATACCTCATGTAAGTTACTTACATGATGACCGATGAACTGATATGCCCGCCCCAGATTTGGCGGACGATTTGCCATGTTATGGCAATCTGAACCTAAAATATGGATTTCCCCCCGGTCAAGCATTCTCATCGCTTTGCGGCGGGTTTTCCAGTTGTTAAAAAACGAGGCATTGACCTGCATACGGATTCCACAGCGTATCAGCTCCTGCCAAATGCCTTTTGGCTGCCACGGAAGATAGCGTTCTATATGGGCCAGCACGACCTGTATGTTCTCTTGTTCCTTCAGTTCCAGCACGTTGCTAAGCATCCGATCCGACCACTGACGAAAAGGCATTTCCAGCAAAAATAGCTGAGTGCCCTCAATACACAGGTCGCAGATTCCATTCACTTGGCCGATTCCCTCAAAATATTGTACCTCAGCGCCTAAATACAGCCGTGGCATTCCTTCTTCCAGGTTTGGCTTCAGCTTTTCCCACGCCGCTTCCCGGCGCTTCAGAAACTGCTGAGGACTGTTCTCATCCGCATAGAAATGGGGAGTGAGAGCGATCGCTTGGACGCCCTGCCTTGACTCTTCCCGGAGCATCGCCAGACTTTCCGCAACAGATTTACTGCCATCATCCATCTCTGGTAAGATGTGGGTATGAAAATCTATCATCTTATTTCTTCGGCGTCTCCTCTTTGGGCCGCTTCTCATACCCATACGCCTTGCCTCGGCGATAACTTCCATATCGCTTATAGCTCTTCTGCTGGATATCAGAGCCGGTCATCACAAAGCCCAAAATTTTGGATTTTGCGAACTCCAGCTGGCGCACCACTTCCGCCAGATCCCCCTGACTGCAATAATTCTGGCGCACCACCACAACCATGCCGTTGAGCATCTTGGACACAATCAGCGCATCGGAAACGATATTGACAGGAGGCAGGTCCACGATAATCACATCGAACACACCTGACATGGCCCGGATCACAGACTCCATCTGCCTGGAGCCCAGCAGTTCCGCAGGGTTGGGCGGGACATCTCCCGCAGTGATAACCCGAAGATTCCGCAGCAGCCCCGATTCCTGCACCACCTCATTTCCCGTGCATTGGCCCACCAGCAGGTTGGAAATGCCGGGCTTGGGCTCGATCTTCAGGCGTTTGGCTATGGTTGGCAGACGCAGGTCCGCTTCCAGCAGCAGCACGCGTTTCCCCGTTTGGGCCATGGTGTATGCAATATTAACGGATGTCGTGCTCTTGCCTTCTCCTCTAAGAGCACTGGTGACACCGATGACCTTGCAGCCTCCTTCGTCGGGAAGACTGAAGTTAAGATTTGTTCTGAGCAGTTTATATGCTTCTGCTGCCGCAAAAGACAGTTTGTCGCCAATCATTCTGTGGCTCTCTTCCGGTGTCAGAAGATCTCTGTTTTTTCCTTTAGCCACGCTTATTCCCTCCCTGCTCGCTTGCTTTCAAATACTGGCCCTTGCGCTGACCGCTTCCGTAGTACCCGGACCGATCCTTAGCCGTAGACATCAAATCCGGAATGACCGCCAGCACAGGAATGTCATAGTTCTGGAGCAGATAATCGGTGTCGTGAATCAGGTCATCCCGCAGCTGGGCAATGATAATGATGCCGCAGGCGAGCAGCGCTCCCAAGAGCGCGCCCAATGTCACATTTTTCGTCATGCTGGGAGATGCCTGATGAGCCGGCTCTACTGCATAATCCACAATGCGGACAGAACTTCCCTCCACTACAGAAGCGATCTTACCCGGAAGGACCTGCCCAATGGTGTTGGCCAGGAGTTCCGCTTCTTTGGGATTCGGACTTGTCACTTCTACGCGGAAAATCTCCGTGGAGTCCACCGGGGAGGCAGAGATCATTTTCTCCAGCTGCTCACTGCTGTATCCCACGCCAGACTGTTCAATCACTTCATTCAGCGTTGTGCGTGTCTTCAAAATAATAATGTATGTGTCCACCAAGCTCTGGGCCGCCGTCAGGTCGCCCTGACTGATGCTTACCTTGGTACTGCCGACAGAAATCGAGCTGTTGTTGACATACAACAATGTGCGGGCCTTGTACAGAGGGGTTACCAAATACTGGGTATAGGCAAATGCAACAGAGCCAAAGATTGCAGCAGCCAAAATGATTGCCCAAGCCTTGTGCCACAGAGCTCTCATCAGTTTCGCCAAATCGACTTCCATATAGTCTTCTTTTTGTTTCATGTAGTGGTTTCCTTTCTAACAGAACAAGTGGTTTCATGCTCTATTACAAGCACAACACGTTTCTGCGCAATAATCCTTTTCTTTTCATTCTATCGTAGATTATACCATATTTCCCTCGTTTTACAAGTTATATTCATGAAGAATTTTGCGTTTTTTACCGCTCGTCCTTGTTGATTTTCCCAGTAAAATCAAAATCTGATGTCTCAAATACTGTCATGGCACTCTATTCCTCTTCTCAAAATCCGCAAAACCCCGCAAATTCGGGATCCTCAGTTTTGTGGCAGCAGGTTACCCGTGTTTTTTCTCCCCCATAACACACTCTTTGATAATGCGCTCCATTTCCTTTTGATGCTCTTGCATATCTTTGGCCAAGGCAATCTGGCAGCGAGTACGCACCAGATTATGCTCCGGGTAATTGATTTTAAAATAAGGGTCCCCCAAAAGATAGTCCGCTAAGAAGCGGGTTGCAAGCTCCACTGTCAGCGTAAAGCAGCTCAGCCCCAACGTATCAACCTCATTGTCCGTCAGTGTATTGGCTGTCATCTCCAAAAAGCCCTCTGCAAATGCACGAAACACATCCAAATTCACAGCAGCCCGCTCATACTCTTTACAATCTTCCGGAACTACATTGGCCGCAAAGCGAATGGCGTCCCCAAAATCATGCCCAACCAAACCCGGCATTACCGTATCCAAATCCACTACCACAATGGCAGAGTTATCATCCGGGTTGAACAGCACATTGTTGATCTTTGTATCATTGTGGGTCACCCGCAAGGGAAGCAGTCCTTTTTCCTGCATGTCTGTAAGTTTGCAGGCAGACTCTTTGACCGACAGCAAAAAATCGATCTCCGGTTGAACCTGTTTACATCTGCCTACAGGGTCAGCCTGTATCGCCTCTTCCAGCTGCTGGTAGCGCAGCTTGGTGTTATGAAATCCCGGAATTGTCTCAGAAAGCTTGGAACTGTCAAAATCCGACAGCTGTACCTGGAATTCGCCAAAGGCCTTTCCCGCATTCCTTACCACCTGCTTGTCAATCATAGAACTATATGTGACCGAGGCCGGGATAAAATTGGTCATACGCCAGAAATTATCTCCATCGATCACATAGATCTTACGGTCTGCCGTATGGTGAAAATGAAGGGCGACCTGACCGGGTTTCTTTCTTCTGATATGTTCTGTCACCTGGTCTATATTTTCCATCAACTGCACAGGATTCCGAAAGGCATATGTATTGACATTCTGCACCAGAAAGGACTTTTCCTCGCCGCTTGGCAGTATGAACTGCACCTCGTAGGTCTGGTTGACATTTCCCACCTGGATGGTTCGATGCCCCACATAAGTCCCCTCTATGCAGAACTGTCTGCTGACCTGTTCTAGTTTTTTATCTATATCTACCATGTTAAAACCTCTTGTATCATTTTCTCAGAAGCCACGGCAGCTGCTTATGCAGCTACCGTGATTCTTTTTGTTGCCCCAAAAGCGGCAATGCCGTTATACGGCAATTTCTCCTTTAGTATACCATATGATTCATTCTATTTCCATACCGTATTTGACTTTTTTCTAACAAAGTGTGCTGTTTCACATTCAATTAGGCATTTCATATACACATAAATTCTACAAATTTCTTATACATTTTAGAAAAAAGAAACTTTGTCCGTACAAACCGTTCCGTCTGGCCGTCCAAAGTTTCCTGATTTGCGCAGTCACACTTCTTTTTTACTCATATTCCTGCAAAATTTGCTTCCCCAAAGAAAAGATCAGATAAAAAAAAGACGCTCTGCAGCGTCTTTTCAAATTGTTTGGTGACCCGCTGGAGATTCGAACTCCAGACCCATTGCTTAAAAGGCAATTGCTCTGCCAACTGAGCTAGCGGGTCATGGCTGGGATGGCAGGATTCGAACCTACGAATGCCAGAGTCAAAGTCTGGTGCCTTACCACTTGGCGACATCCCAATATTGACACCGCCGCAGGGAATGAAAAGAAAATGGGGTGGATGAAGGGATTCGAACCCTCGGTCTTCAGAGCCACAATCTGACGCCTTAACCAGCTAGGCCACATCCACCATATTCATTTCATGGGAAGGGGTTTAGAAAATCCTGGTACGCCAGGAGGGACTCGAACCCCCTACCTACTGCTTAGAAGGCAGTTGCTCTATCCAGATGAGCTACTGGCGCATATGGAGCGGGTGACGGGAATCGAACCCGCATATCCAGCTTGGAAGGCTGGTGTTCTACCACTGAACTACACCCGCAAGCCTGAACCATCAGCCCTACAAGCATACCATAGGGTCCGCTCTTTGTCAAGTACTTTTCTATACATTTTTCAGTTTTCCCCATCGTTTTTTCGGAAGCTGCCCTGGAAGGAAACAGGGCGGACCCTCCGTCCGCCCTGTCTCACCCGATATTCCAGCTCCTTATCCCTTACTTGGGATATCGCTGCCGGCAAAGTACCGCTTCAGAGGGACGTACAGCACCCCTGCAATGAGGATCGCAAGCAGGGCATTGGGGACCATATACACACCATTATATACCAGAGAATACAATGTGGGGTTATCAAATGTACCGAACCCCGGAATCTCCTCAGGCGCAAGTATGCGATAGATGGTAATTCCGCTGACGAAGTGGACCGCAAAACGGCCCGCACAGCCGATAATGGTACCGGGGAAAATTCCCCAGGCCTTTCCCTTAAACAGCCCGGCCAATCCCAGAGGTGTGAATGCCCCCAGATAGTCCAGCAGCATAGACTGCCACCCCGCCGCATAGGCACTGTCAAAGATCAGCTGCAACAGTCCAAAAGTGAACCCGGCCAGAAGTCCCTTCCCCAGTCCCCATCGGATTGCGAAGAAGAGAATGGGAAACATTGCCGGGGTCAGCGAGCCGCCATTGGGCAGCTCCATAAATTTAACATAGCTCAAAGCCTGCGCCAGGCCCACCATGATTGCGCCCTCACAAAGGGCACGCACACGAAGATGTGATTTGTCACTCTGCATCTAAAAATGCCTCCTGTCTAAAAAGTAATCGCATTGCCAATCCAACGGATGCAATGCGATAAAAGGCCCGCACTCACATCTTTTCCTACGGCGGTATCAACCGCATCAGGTTCTCGGGTCAGGGCACCACTCATGTGCCCACTCTCAGCCGTTCTGCCGGCTCCCCGAAGATGGATCTGCTATGCAATTCTGAAGTTATTATACCAAATCCCATCAATGTGTCAACCATATTTCCTCTATTTCTCCATAGAAACTTGGAAAACTTCATTTTTGATTGCGTCTGGATGCCCTGCCATGAAAGCCGTTACATATCTCACGGACTGCCCCGCCTCAGTCAGATACCTATGGGATCTCATTTTCCCCTTTTCCGATATCTTAACCGTATCTTTAACGTCCCTATGCTATAATGACACAAGAGGACAGCTTATGTAAATTTATGTAAATTTTAGAGGTGGAACAATGACTATATTTGATGTATTAAATCTCATTGGCGGACTGTGCCTGTTCCTGTTCGGCATGAACGTCATGGGCGATGCTCTGGAACGCAGAGCAGGCGGAAGTTTGAAAAAGCTGCTGGGAAAGCTCACGAAAAACAAATTAGCCGGTTTTCTCACCGGTCTTGCGGTAACCGCCGTGATTCAAAGTTCCTCTGCCACCACGGTTATGGTGGTTGGCTTTGTCAACTCCGGTATCATGACCCTGAAGCAGGCCATCAATGTCATTATGGGTGCCAATGTGGGCACCACCGTCACGGCCTGGATTCTCAGTCTGGGCGGTATTTCCGACGGCAATCTCATCCTGCAGCTCCTGAAGCCCACTTCCTTCACCCCTGTGCTGGCACTGATGGGCATTGTAATGACCATGTTTGGAAAATCCGGAAAAAAGAAGGACACCGGTTCCATTCTGTTGGGCTTTGCCGTCCTCATGTTCGGTATGGATACCATGTCCGGCTCTGTAGCCGGTCTGGCCGATGTGCCCGCCTTCCAGAACCTCTTTATCGCATTCACCAATCCCATTCTGGGCGTTCTGGCCGGCGCATTCGTCACCGCCGTAATTCAGTCCAGTTCTGCCTCTGTGGGCATCCTGCAGGCACTTACCGTTACAGGCCAAGTCACCTATGGGGCCGCCGTCCCCATTATTATGGGGCAGAACATCGGCACCTGTATCACTGCCATTCTCTCCTCCTTCGGCACCAACAAAAATGCCAAGCGTGCCGCCGTGGTACATCTGTGCTTCAATCTGGTGGGCACTGCGGTATTCCTGACTCTGTTCAGTGCGGTCTCCGCTTTGTTTGATCCTGCCATTTTGGGCCAGTCCGCCTCCTTTGCGGGGATCGCCGTATGTCACTCCATCTTTAATATTCTGTGCACCGCTCTGCTTCTGCCTATGTCTTCTCTTCTGGAGAAGCTGGCCTACAAGCTGGTTCCTGAGGGGAAAGGCAAGGATGTGGTAGTAGAGCTGGACGAAAGACTTCTGACAACTCCGCCTGTAGCACTGGCCCAATGCAGCAATCTGGTTAATAAAATGGCCCAGCAATCTGTCAGTGCTCTGAAAACCAGCCTCAATCTGCTGAATTCCTATGACCCTGCTGCGGCAGAAACCATTTATAAAGCAGAAAAACAGACCGACCACTATGAAGATATTCTGGGCACCTACCTGATTAAACTCAGTGCCCACCAGCTGGGCGATGAGGACAGCGCCACCGTGTCCAAGCTCTTAAAGGGCATCGGAGATTTTGAGAGAATCGCCGATCACAGCGTCAATATTCTGGAATCTGCCCAGGAACTGCACGAAAAGCAAATCTCCTTCACCCCCGACGCAAAAAAGGAGATGGACACCCTGTGCAGTGCCGTGTCCGAAATTCTGACCTTGTCCTACAACGCCTATGTGGGCGGCAACCTGGAAGATGCGGAGCATATCGAGCCTCTGGAACAGGTCATTGACGAATTAAAAGAGAAGCTCCGTGACAGCCATATTCGCCGCCTGAAGCAGCAGACCTGCACCATTGAAGCCGGCTTTGTATGGATCGATCTTCTGACCAATCTGGAGCGTACCGCGGACCATTGCTCCAATATTGGTCTGTGCGTCCTTGATACTGCGCAGAATAACATGAACGCCCATCAGTCCCAGGCCCTCATCACTCGGAACAACCCGGTCTTTGAAGAGCAGTACGCCAATTATTCAAAAATATATCGGGTATAATTTCATTTTCAAACAGCAAAACAGGAGCGGTCTCACAGAAAATGAGACCGCTCCTGTTGATATTCTCTCTATGTTCCGCGGCCCGCCGCAAAACCTCATTATGGTATGGCACAGCACAAAGCTCACCGGGGGCAACTGTTGCCACACCGGTGAGCTTTTGCTTTCTCTTGCAGATCGGTTAGCGGGGCTTGGACCAAGCCTTGACCTTTGACTTGGCCAGGCGCTCAATGGTCTCCTCAGGATAGGGAGACTGAGGGCCGCCACGGAAGTACAGAAAGTACAGTCCTTCCGGAGTCTGAAACAGAATCTCCTCGTAGCCAGCAGGATCTCCGAAATAGCTGTGGGTATACTTTTTGACCAAGGTTGCAGTTTCGGTGTCATACTCACGCTTGCAGATGATCTTCTTCACGGCGCATATCCTCCTTAAATATCAACAGGCTGGCTGCATATGTTTTGCACAAACCTTGCAAATCCAGCCTGAACATTCTGAAAACAAGGCAATTACAGGAATATTTTTCCTATGTTTTATTTATTATATACGAAGTGGCTCATACATGCAACCGGGAAACCCCTCGAATCTTCCCGATGGCCACCCAAATTTTCAAAACACCGAAGGCTAAATTATGTCATTGTGCACAATTATTTGCGCATCATTTTCCCGCATTAAGAAAAAATTTGTATATTTTCTACACAGCTCACGAACATTTCCCCTGATCTCCCCAAGATTCTTTGGGCCATTCTTTGTTAAATCTGCATAGATCACACAGGTTCCATCGCCCGGTTTTTAAAAAAACCAGTTGAAATTCTGTCAGAATGTGTTATGATGAAGCAGCAAACAACTGTTGTGTTGTCTGTCTATCACACGTCTTCGCTTACAATAGAAAGGAGTTTTATACTATGCGTATCGGTTGTCCTAAGGAAATCAAGCCCCAGGAGGGTCGTGTCGGTCTTACCCCCGCAGGTGTTGATGCTCTGATCCGTGCCGGTCACAAGGTATTCATGGAGAACAACGCCGGCCTCGGCAGTGGCTTTACAAATGAAGAATACCTGGCAGTGGGCGCAGAAATTCTGCCCTCTGCAAAGGATGTCTATGACTCGGCTGATATGATCGTGAAAGTCAAAGAGCCCCTGGAACCCGAGTACGAACTCCTGCGGGAAGGCCAGATCCTGTTCACCTACCTCCATCTTGCCCCCGATCCGGCACAGGTACAGGCCCTTCTTCAGAAGAAGGTCACAGGCATCGCCTATGAAACCGTGGAGCTTGCGGATCGATCCCTGCCGCTTCTGGCCCCTATGAGCGAAGTAGCAGGCCGACTGTCTGTTCAGGCAGGTTCCCATCTGCTGGAAGCCCATTGCGGCGGACGGGGCATTCTTTTGGGGGGCGTTACCGGTGTGGAGCGAGCCAATGTGGTCATCGTCGGCGGCGGCAACGTGGGTACCAACGCAGCAAAGATTGCCGTCGGCATGGGCGCCAATGTCACCATTCTGGACCTGAACACCAAGCGTCTGGCCTATTTGGACGATATTTTCGGCGGCCGTGTGCAGACACTGCTGTCCAATTCTCTCCACATTGCCCATGCTGTCAAAAATGCGGACCTTGTAGTGGGCTGTGTCCTGATTCCCGGTGCCAAGGCACCCAAACTGGTCACAGAGGAGATGGTCAAAACCATGAAGCCCGGCAGTGTCCTGGTAGATGTGGCCATCGATCAGGGTGGTTCCATTGAGACCATTGATCGGATCACCACACATCAAGACCCCTTCTTTGTGAAACACGGCGTTCTGCACTACTCCGTGGCCAATATGCCCGGTGCCGTTCCCCGCACCTCCACCATGGCCCTCACCGGTGCCACCTTGCCGTATGCATTGAAAATTGCCAATCTGGGCGCCGAAGCCGCCTGCAAGGCAGATCCCGCCCTGATGAAGGGTCTTAATACATACAACGGCCACCTCACCTACAAGGCCGTTGCAGAGGCCCAGAATCTTCCCTATACCGACCCCGCAACTCTGATTTAATCGTATATGGTCCACGGGCCCTTCTCTGGAAAGGCCCGTGGCTTTCTTTTATAGGAAAACTCGCAAAGTGCACAATCTGTACATAGAAGATTTGTGCAGCAATACTTCTTGAATTTATCTACTCAATGTGATAAATTATAGATACACAAAAGGTAGTTGCTTAATCTGCCCCTTTTGTGTTGGATCTCCTCCTGATCCATTACACGGGCCAGAACCACGTTTCCCTTACAAAATCGCAAACCTGGTATTCGAGTCGAGCCTGCTGTCAATTCCGTAGAAAGAGAGGTTACCCACCTATGGAACCCACTCAGTATGCGAAATAACCCTTATCGTTTTCCGGAAATCAGTGGATAAACGATAAGGGTTATTTCTTTGCGCTCCATCATTCCGACAAGCTGAGAATGGCAGTCTATCGTCTCACGGCGAGGGCCGTATGGAACATTTTATCTGCCACAACATCTGTATAAAAAACATATTACCTGCAAAACGGGGCTGCCACACCAATACGGTGGGCAGCCCCGTTACCTTAGGACTTACTTTGCAAACTCAGCCAGACGCATGAGCATGGTGGCAACCTGTGCACGGTTGGCATTGTGGCCGGGAACCAGAGCGGTCTCAGACACGCCCTCCATGATCTCGGCACCAACAATCCAGGCCATGGCCTCCTGCGCATAGGTGCTGATCTGGTCGGCATCGGCATAGCCGGTCAGGTCTCCCTTTGCAGTGGTATCCATCTGCATGTACTGTGCATAACGATACAGGAAGGTGGCGATCTGCTCACGGGTCACATCTGCTCCGGGAGCAAACTTGGTCTCGGTCACACCGGTGACGATCTTGTTCTGGACAGCCCAGACCAGTGCGTCATAGTAGTAGGCCTCACGGTCCACATCGGTGAACTCCACATCGCCCTCTACCTTGGGAGAACCGGCCATGCGGTACAGGGTGGTGACCAGCATCCCACGGTTCATGGTGTTGCCGGGGGCGAATCTGGTATCGGTGACACCGTTCATGATGCCCTTTTCATAGACAAACTGAACAGCCTCACTGTACCACTTGCCCTCCTCCACATCGGTGAAGGAATGCTCCTGAGAAGCCTGGGGAACCTCAGCGATGGCAGCCAGAGCCTTGTCCAGAGCGGTCTTCACTTCTTCCTCAGAAGCGGCAGCGGAGATCTCCTCCTTGGCAGCCTGCACGATGGCATCGATCTGCACCAAACCATCCAGGTCATAGGCACTGCTGTCGTAGGCTCCGGTCAGATTCATCAGTGCTTCAAACTTGGCAGCTGCCAGCTTTGCAGCGGCCTCGGCCTTTTCGGCCTCTTCTGCCTGCTGCTGGGAGTTCTGGGCGTTCAGATTTGCCTCAGCAATTTCTGCCTGCATAGCGGCAAACTTCTCATACTTTTCAGCGGTTTCCTGGGCATACTTTGCAGCCTCGGCGGCGGCCTTGGCGGCAGCCAGATCCTTGGCATCCTTTGCGGTCTGAGCGGCAGCCTTGGCATCCTCAGCAGCCTTCTTGGAATCGGCGGCTGCGGTCTGGGCAGCCTCAGCGGCGGCCTTGGCCTTCTGTGCCGCATCCTTGTTCACAGCAGTGGACTTCTCAGCCTCATCCGCAAACTTCTTGGCCTCGTCTGCCTTGGTCTGTGCTTCGGCAGCAATCTTCTCTGCTTCCTCAGCGGCGGCCTGGGCAGCCTGGGCTTCCTTCTGGATCTGCGCGGTCTGGGCGGCAGCCTTTGCGGCCTTTTCTGCATCAGCGGCAGTCTTTGCGGCGTCCTCAGCAGCCTTGCGGGATGCCTTGACCGCTGCGGCGTCGTTGCTTTCGGCGTCCTTTACGATCTTCTCGGCAGCAGCCTTGGCGCTCTCGGCAGCCTTCTTAGCGGCTTCCACCTGAGTCTGTGCATCAGCGGCAGCCTTCTTGGCAGCCTCTGCGGCGGTCTTGTCCGCTGCGGTGGAGGCTTCTGCTGCATCGGCAGCAGCCTTGGCAGCCTCTGCGGCCTTCTGTGCCTCGGCAGAAGCGGTCTGTGCAGTCTCGGCGGCCTTCTTGGCAGCTTCGATATCCTGAGTAAAGTCTACCTTCACTGCCTTAAACTCCGCAGTGAGCACCACATTCTCCTTGGGCATGACAAAGGAGTTGTTCTCAATGGGGGTGTTGTTAAACTTCAGAGAGCCCTCCACCAGCTCAAAGCCCTCAGCAGGTGCTACGGTCACGGTGATGGTCTCGCCTGCCTTGGCGCTGGTCTTGCTGGGGGTGATGGTACCGTTTTCCAGGTTTTCTGCAACGGTGATCTGGTATGTGTCAGCAACGGCGCTGCCCTTCACATTCATTACATACTCATAATTCCAGCCCTCGGTACGCAGGAACGCCTTGGTCTCGGTGGGGTCCACCTCATAGCCCGCGGGAACGCCCAGGCACTTGATGGTGTAGTTGCCCAGCTTTACATTGGCCTTTCCGCCGGAATCGGAGGTGGTGCTGATCTCTGCTACCTGCTGGCCCTGGCTGTCGATCACGCCATAGCGGGCACCGGTGATGCTTTCGCCATTGCTGTTCTTGGCAAAAATGGTAACGGTTGCGGTAGGCTCATCAAAGGCCTGGTTCTTTACGGTGTAGGCATCGGAAATCAGCTTGCCCTGGCTCTTCACACGCAGGGTCATATCGCCACCTGCACGGGTCACGGCAACACGGGACACAGACACGGAAGTCTCGCCCTCTGCAACAGGCAGAGAAACCTTGGTGGCCTCGGCCTCTGCGCCGTTTTCATAGACATATACCACATCGCCGGGCTTCAGGTTCTTCACCGTCATGGTGGTGTAGATCTGATTGCCGTTGGAAGAGCTGTTAGAGCCATCGTGAGAATACTTCTCAAAGGTTACATCCTTGGCCGCTGCGGTCTTTTCGGCATTCTCAGCTTCAAAAGCAGCCATCAGCTTGGTGCTTTCCTCAGCAGCGAAGGAAGTGGTGGTATAGTAGACTGCACCGGCTTCGGCCGTACCAAAGTCCAGGTTGTCAATGGTCACGGTGTTTTCTGTAGCTTTCGCCTCGGCCAACAGGTTGTAGCCCTTTTCATTCTTGGTATATACCTTCACGGTCTGTCCCACAGAAACATGCTTCAGGGTGAAGCTGTCCTTTGCGCCTGCTCTGTTGATGGCAGTGGCAAACTGCATACCCGTAGGACGGGTCATGGGGAACTCGTCGCTTTCAAACATCTGCCATTCATAAATATTGACAGCACTCCAGGAGGAGGGACCGATTTTATCAACACGGAGCTTCCACTCACGGGCAGTGATGGGTTCTTCCAGCCGCACATCGGTAATCGCGTCGGTGTTGCCGGAAATCGTCTTGGCGTTTTTCCACTGGCCCTCTGCATTCTTGTACTCCAGAGTGAAGGTATCCGTATTCATCTTCTTATCTTCGCCGCCAGCTTCTGCATGTTCT
The DNA here is from genome assembly GCA_020025515.1 of Oscillospiraceae bacterium. Classification (GTDB taxonomy): domain Bacteria; phylum Bacillota; class Clostridia; order Oscillospirales; family Oscillospiraceae; genus Faecousia. The sequence continues at coordinate 21,112 of JAHHRZ010000002.1, forward strand.
ACGCGCCAGCGCTTAATGGTCTTTTCTTCGCCCAAGTCAATAGAGAACCAGTCTCCGGCGCCAGAAGCCCACCATTTAGAGCCATTGCTGGAAGTTCCGTCCAGAGCCTTGTCGCACTCTGCACCATCTCCCTGTTCACTGTATTCTGTTACTGTAGCGCCGAGGCACACATTGTCAAACTGGGTATAGACAATCTTATCGGTATCGCCGTCCCCATAAGCCCAATGGATTTCCAGGGTAGTACCCTTGCCCCGAACACCATTGCGGTTTACGGGAACAACTTCCAGGGTCACATTGGTTTCGCCCTCATCACGCACCAAAGCAGGGATATAGTAGGCAGTGTTGGGGGTCTCCATGATGATGGTCTTCTTGTCGCCGGAAACCTTATAGATCTCATAGGAAGAAGCACCGGTAACCGCATTCCAGAAGATTCTGGCTTCCGCAGTGTATGCATCGGTGTAGATCAGCTCGTCCAAAGTTACAGAAGCGGGACCGCTGAGCTCTGGACGCTTCTTTTCTGTCAGTGTCAGACGGCCCAGATTTACCTGGTAATCGGCCACATCCTCAGCAGACTCAATCTTGAGGCCAATGGCATACAGGGTCTTGCCGGCAGCCTGAGACAGATCCACGCTGGACGTGATCCACTCGCCCTTGCCGGCGGTGAGGTCGTATGCAACCTTCTCGCAGGCCTCATAGCTTTCGGTGGTTTCATCGCCATAATAGGCAACCAGCTTCATTTTGCCCTGGTCTCCCTTGTAAGTGAGGCCCAGCTTCATTCCTTTTTCCACAGGCACCTTGGTGCTGTAGAGCATGATGTCGTTTGCCTTGTTGGCAGTCAGTTTGCCGGAGAACTTGATGGAGTTGCCGCCATTCCAGGCGTCATTGAAATCATAACCGCCAGTCAGCTTCTCACCCTGGGAGTCAATGATCCAGGTCCAGGTAGGCAGAACATCCTGGTTGGACTGGTAGCTCCACTGTGTATCCTTGGACTTCACGCCGTCCACAAAGAAGCTCTTGCCGTGGCCGGTGTTAAAATCAGTGACAAAAGGAGCAGAAGTCACAGGGGACTTGTCCGCAAAGAAGCGGGACATACCGGCCCAAGTCTGTTCGGAAGGGTTGGCGACATCCACAGAGGTATCTCTGGGATCCCCCTTGGCATTGACATAGTAGGCCTGCTCAGTCTCGTGGAAGTTCTCTCCGTCCTTTGCCAGCGTCATGGTCTGGTTTGCATAGTACAAAGCCAGAGACAGGCGGGTAACACCATCTTCGTCCACCAGGAGATGGTCTCTCAGACGGTCACCATAGACATTGGCCTGCACATTGAAGCCCGCAAAGGCATCGAACTGGCTTCTGCCAATGGATTTCATGGTGTTGATTGTTGTATTTACATGGGACTCATACCAGTTGTAGTTCATAAAGAACTCATCAATGGCCTGTGTACCATCGGCAGAGGGTGTCATAAACTGTTTATTGCTGTCATTGACTGCATCCTGATAATTGACTCCACCATTAGGCAGCATGGAGTCGTACCAGCTGATGAGCATGTCAGGACGCTTTTTGTGCATATAGCGCATCATCTCGTCAATGAGCTTGCCCTCTTCGGGGCCGCAGCCGTAGGATTCCTGATTAAAGAAGTAGCCGTCGAATCCATAGTAGTCCATGACCTCGATCAGCTTATCCGCGACAGGGAAAGAGCCGTCTTCGGCCTTCTGCACAAACTCCCGAACCTGCTCTACATAACCTGTTCCAGTTCCCCAGGGGAAGCCCAGGGTGGCCACCACAGGAACACCATTGGTATGGGCAGCGTCAGTAAATTCGCCGGTGGGGCAAACCACCAGTCCCTCCTGAGAACCGGACCAGTACACAAAGGAATCCGTATACTGCCAATAGTTAAAGGCATAGGTAAAGAAATCATCGCTTCCCTGTGCGTTGGTATTATCGTGGTTTGTATTAGCCATAGAGCAGAGCATCAGCTTCGCCTCAGGGTTGGCCATGGGGTTCACCACAAAACCACCAATCCGATCTTTCAGCTTGATGCTGGCCCGGCTGTACATCGCATCGGGGTCAGATTCTGGAGTCCACTCCAGAAGCGTGTCCACATTAAAGGACGGGCCGATGGGCATAAGGGACTCACGGGCTTCATAAGCCTCGTTCATCTCAGAAGTGCCATCATCTCCCTTGGCAGCGAACACAGTTGCAGGCATAACGCCCAGAACCATGACCACGGCCAGCAGAGCGGCAATTACACGATGGGTTCTTGCAGTTTGCATGGAATATACCTCCTATTTTAAGCTCTGTTTCCTTCCTGAAAGCAGAGATTTCGTAATTGTGCAAAATCGTGCCCGATTCGTCAAAACACACAACAACTTACACAACCACCCTTATTAAGTTCCATTATTCTACCAAAAACAGATGCGGTAGGAAAGTAGCAAAACGATAGAGTATAGTCGATTTTGGATAAATAAGATCAATTTTTTAATCCTGTCACCACAACGCAAGGTTTATACTTGCTGTAAAAGGACAAACGTGGTATGATAAGAAAAAGGAAGAATCTTTGCATCCACAGTCTTGACCTTAACGCAAACAGAGAGCGGTTTGTCCAAAATTTGGCGATTACGATAACGAAGCGGCAAGTACATAACAAGGAGCAATCAATGGCACAAGAAATTGAACTGAAATATGGACTGGAAAACGGCGCGCAGTTTGCAGATCTCTTGGCAGGCCTGCGCCGTACTTACCCTGATGACTGGCAGGAAATCTCCATGCGTACCTATTATTATGACACCCCGGACAATACGCTGTCCTCCCGGCATTGGACCTTACGGATTCGTTTGGAAAACGACGGAGCGGTTCTCGCCCTGAAAACTCCGGGTCAGGGCCTGTCCCGGGGAGAATGGGAAATCCCGGAAGGTCAGATCCCTGATGACCTGCCCCGTCTGGTAGATGCCGGGGCCCCCTCAGAGCTGTTGGACATGAGGCCTCTGCGGATTTTGTGCGGTGCCCGCTTTCTGCGGCATTGCCGCATGGTCAATATTCCCGGCGGTCAGGTAGAACTGGCCCTGGATCATGGCATTTTGCTGGGAGGCACCAAGGAGCTTCCATTCTGGGAGCTGGAAGCAGAGCTGAAGCAAGGGGATCCACAGGCCCTGATTGCATGGTGTCGGGAATTGGCAGCAAACTGGAATCTGCTGGAAGAGCCCAGAAGTAAATTTATCCGGGCAAGCCAACTTGCCGGAGGTACCTATGACTGAACTAGAACAATTATTTGCAAAATACCGCCGTCTTGTGGTATTTGACACAGAAACCACCGGACTAAATCCAAAAAATGACCAAATTATCGAATTTGCCGCCGCTGTATTGGAGCAGCAGGACCACACTGTCCATTGCACTCGGGAATATGACGTGCTGGTGCAGCTTCCTCAGGGCAGAACCATACCCCCAAAAATTGTGGAGCTTACAGGCATCACCGATCAGGCTTTGCAGGAGACAGGCATTGCCCGAGAGACACTGTGCAGGGACCTGGAGGAGATTCTGGGTGGACCCGACACCTTACTGGTGGCCTATAACGCGCACTTTGATCTCTGTTTTCTTTTCTACGCCCTATCTAAATACGGCAATGCCCACATTCTGCGGGGCAAGGACAAGCTGGACCTTCTGACGGTCTATCGAGACCGCCGGCCTTACCCCCATCGACTGGCCTCCGCCATTTCCGCCTATGGTCTGGAAGGGCAGGTGCAAAACAGTCACCGGGCCATTGATGATGTGCTGGCCACAGTGCAGGTTATGCTTGCCATGGGAAAAGAGCGGGCAGATTTAGAACGGTACATCAATCTTTTTGGCTATAATGCCAAATATGGTCTGGAGGGAAAGCCCATTTCCTCCGTAACCTATCGGCCACAGGGTTATCGCCCCGCCGGTCCGATCTATGAGTTACTATGACATTGTCTATAAAGGAGCCTCTTTCCATTCTGGCAAGAGGCTCCTTTTTGTACAAAAACAGGGCTCGATTTCAAGTAATTTTCCACAAATTTCTCAGGTTTGCAAAATGTCAATTCTGTGGTATGATGTAGACTGAAAACGTGGTTTTATGGAGGATATGTCATATGCGTAAAACAAAAATTATTTGCACCATCGGTCCTGCTTCTCAGAACGAAGAAACTCTGACCCAAATGTGCTTAGCGGGCATGAATGTGGCCCGTATGAACTTCTCCCATGGCGATCATGCCGAGCAGCTCAATAAAATCAATCTGGTCAAGAAGGTTCGGGAAAAGCTCAACATGCCCATTGCAATTATGCTGGATACCAAGGGCCCCGAGTACCGCATCAAGACCTTTGAAAATAAAAAGATTACCCTGAACGACGGTGACGAATTTATCTTCACCACCGATGATATTGTGGGCGACCAGACTAAGGTTGCCGTTACCTACAAGGGCCTCATCAAGGACCTGAAGGTTGGTGACACCATCATGGTCAATAACGGCCTGGTGGTCTTTGAAGTCGAGCGCCTGGAGGGCACCAATGCCCACTGCCGTGTCATTCACGGCGGCGTTCTGTCTGACAAGAAGAGCATGAACTTCCCCAACCGTGTTATGGCACAGGAGTTCCTCAGCAAGCAGGATAAGGAAGACCTGCTCTTCGGCATCGCCAACGATGTGGACTATGTGGCTGCATCCTTCGTGTCCACCAAGAAGGACGTTGTGGCCATGCGGAAGTTCCTGGACGAGAACGGCGGCAAGGATATCGACATCATCGCCAAGATTGAGAACCGCTCCGGTGTGGATCACATTGAGGAAATCTGCGAAGTTGCCAACGGCATCATGGTTGCCCGTGGTGACCTGGGTGTGGAAATTCCCTTCGTGGAAGTTCCTGCCGTGCAGAAGCTCCTGATCTCCAAGTGCCGTATTCTGGGTAAGAAGGTCATTACCGCTACCGAGATGCTGGAATCCATGATCCAGAACCCCCGCCCCACCCGTGCGGAGATCTCCGACGTTGCCAACGCCGTATACGACGGCTCTTCCGCTGTCATGCTCTCCGGCGAGACCGCAAACGGCAAGTTCCCCGTGGACGCTGTCCGGAACATGGCTGAGATTGCCCAGTACACCGAGGAGCACATCAGCTACGACCGCCGCTTCAACAATGCCAACTTCAAGATCAACAGCAACCTGGACGCTGTATCCCATGCCACCTGCGCCATGGCCATCGATGTCAACGCCAAGTGCATCGTAATCAGCTCCGTCTCCGGCATCACTGCGCAGATGATCAGCCGGTTCCGCTGCCCCACTGATATTCTGGGTGTTACCATTACCAAGAAGGCATGGCGGAAGCTGGCTCTGAGCTGGGGTGTCACTCCCGTTCTCACCGAGCGCTTTGAGTCCATGGACGTCATGTTCTACCATGCTGTCCTGCAGGCTAAGAAGGTCTGCAACCTGCAGCCCGGTGACAAGGTTGTTCTCACCGGCGGCCAGATCAACGGCAAGCCCGGCAACACAAACATCATCAAGCTGGAAACCATCTAATTTTTGTGGGGGCTGCCAACCGGCGGCCCCCTTTCTCTCTTTATGACCGCCAACGATACATCAAGGAGGATCTATGGCTGATTTTTCTCATGTCCTTATGACAGCGGATTTTGACCGCACGCTCACAGACACCCATGGCATAGTCCCTCAAGCCAATGTTGACGCCATTGTCCGGTTCATAGAGCAGGGCGGTGCCTTTACCATTAACACAGGCCGCAGTCTGCCCATGCTCCGGTCCAGACTGCCGGAGGTTCCGATAAATGCCCCTCTGCTTCTGTACAACGGTGCCATGGCCTATGACGCAGAGCGTCAGGAAATCCTCTTTGCCGACCTGCTGGGTCTGAACCCCACCCAGATCCTTCCTGCTCTGCGCCGCCAGTTTCCCCAGCTTTTGATTGAGGTGCAGGGGTTGGAGGCCCATTATATTTTCCAACCCGCTCCTCAGTGGCATTCCTTCGGTGTGGAAAATCACCGTCCCGGCTTTGAGATTTCTTATGACGCTGTACCGGACCCCTTCTTGAAAATTGCCATTTTCGGCTCTTTTGAGGACAACACCGTGGAACAATTTTACAGGACCAATCCGGAGCAGGAAGCCGTGTTTGTTCAGGCGCAGAAATGGATTCAGGACCATTACGGTCATATTCTGCATGTGGATCGAGGCGCCCCCCGGATCCTGGATGTCCAGCGCAAAGGCGCCACGAAAGGCAGTGCCGCCCGGCGACTGGCCCGAATGATGGGCAGAACCCATCTGGTCTGTGTGGGAGACGGCACCAATGATCTCAGTATGCTTCTGGAAGGTGATGAGAGCTACATCCCCACAGACGCAGATTCCAGCCTCCTGGGCCATTTCCCCGCACTTTGTCCCTGCGGACAAGGCATTGTTGCCGCCGTCGTCACGCAGCTGGAAGAAAGGTGCAGATCATCTCAGGCATCGTATCAATAAAACACGGGCAGCGTTCCAATCGCAGGAACCGCTGCCCGTGTTCTTTTTTGAAATTGCCGGACCCCTCATTTCAGCAGGCCCGTATTGCCGGGATTTTCGGCCATACGCAGTGCTTTTATTTGGAAACCAAGTGCCCTAATTGATCTTCCATTTCCAAAGGTTCATACTCCTGCAATGGAGCCAGAAATCCCTTGTCCCGGAGGGCTTCCTCAATGAGATTCAGCGTCTCCGGCGTTTCCGCACTTACTGTATGATAGTGATACCCGGCTGTCACATTTTTGAGCAGACTGGATTTTCCGGCTGCAATCTCATCCAGAAATTTTTTCACCTGAAGCCGTGATTTAATTCCCATTTCTGCCCGAACTTTTCCATAGACCTTGTGATAAATAAATACATCCTCCGCCACACCTCCGGCATCCACAATGAGATTCAGCTCTGTCTCTACCTCCTCATCTGTGTGCCGCACCTTAAACACCCGGCTGCACGCACGGGATTTTTCCAGCAGATAGCCATTGGAAAAGGAAGAAATTTCGTATCCCGCCGCACGCAGCAAAGCCACATCATTGACAATGACCTGCCGGGTCACTCCTAGTTCAGATGCCAGCTTTGAGGCACTGATGGGGGTTTCCAAGCCGGAAAGCAGCCGGTGCATTTTATTTCGTCTTTCTTCCGCATTCATCTTTTCTTTCATAAACATTCCTTAAACGGCATGGAGATTTTTCAGGGAAAGGTCCAGAATCGGGGCAGAGTGGGTCAATGCACCGCTGGAAATATAGTCCACCCCCAAGTCACACAGCGCCTTGATATTTTCTTCCGTGACATTGCCGGATACTTCAATTTCCGCTCTTCCGGCAATATAGGCAACCGCCTCTGCCATCTGGTGGTGATCCATATTGTCCAGCATGATGATGTCCGCACCTGCCTCCACCGCATCTTTCACCATGTCCATATTCTCTACCTCTACCTCTATTTTCCGAACAAAGGGGGCATAGGCCTTTGCCATCTGGATAGCCTGCCTGACTCCACCCGCCGCACCAATATGGTTATCTTTTAACAGCACCCCATCGGAAAGGTTGTAGCGATGATTCTTGCCGCCACCTACACGCACCGCATATTTCTCAAAAATACGATTATTGGGTGTGGTTTTCCGGGTATCCAGAAGGGTGGTTCCACTGCCTTTCAGCAAATTTGCAACCCTGCGGGTATAGGTAGCGACGCCGCACATTCTCTGCAAATAGTTCAGGGCTGTGCGCTCACCGGAAAGAAGAACCCGAATGTCTCCCCGGATCTGTGCAATTTTTTGCCCAGCCTGAATCTTCTCTCCGTCTTGTGCAAAGCACTGGATCTGTGTTGTCTCATCCAGAAGCTGGAACACACGGAAAAATACCTGCATCCCACACAGAACGCCTGTTTCCTTGCAAATCAGATCCACCTGTCCCATTGTACCATCGGGCATGACAGCATTGGTTGTCACATCCTCGCTTGTGATGTCCTCATTCAGTGCAGACAGGATAAGAGGGTCCACCTTGAGCTTTAATGTAGCATGATCAAACATATTTTGTTCTCCCCTTGATTTGGTCCAATACCAATGTTTTATACGCCTGCTCCAGTTGTTCCCGGTGGGCATACTGACTCAAATCCACCACCGGAAGAGGCAGGGGTGCAGCAGGGGTTTCAGAAATCTGACTGGCAGCACGTCCTGCAAACACCAGACTTTCCAGTAAAGAATTACTTGCAAGGCGATTTTTTCCGTGCACCCCGTTGCAGGCAGCCTCCCCGATGACATACAGGCGGTCTGCAGAGGATTTGCTGAAGGAATCCACCTTGACACCACCCATGAAATAGTGCTGCGCAGGAACCACAGGGATGCATTGTCTTGTGACATCATAGCCCTTTTGGGCGCAGAACTCAACAATATTGGGAAAATGCCGGTGCAGCACCTTTGGGTCGATCATGGTCAGGTCTTCCCAGACATAGTCTGTGCCATCTTCCTCCATCTGCTTCCAGATTGCCTGGGTCACCTGATCCCGGGGGAGAAGCTCGTCCACAAAGCGCTCCATGTTCTTATTGTAGAGCTTTGCGCCTTCTCCTCTCACAGACTCTGAAATCAGGAAGCTGCGTTCTGAGCAATCCTTATTATAAAAGGTGGTGGGGTGGATCTGTACATAATCCACATTCTGCAATTTGAGACCGTGTTTGGCTGCAATGGCCACTGCATCCCCGGTCAAATGGCGAAAGTTGGTAGAGTGGCGGTACAGGCCGCCCACACCCCCTGTGGCCAGAATGGTGTAAGCCGCCGACACCGATACAATGGTGCCGTCTTGCAGTCGCAGCACCGCACCACAGCAGCAGTTATCCTTGAGGATCACATCCAGCAGCGTGGTATATTCCAAAAGCGTGATATTTTCCCGCTTCTTCACCTGCTGCAAAAGCTTAGAAGTAATCTCCTGGCCTGTGACATCCTCATGATACAGGATTCTCTTTTTGGAATGGGCCCCCTCTCTGGTATAGGCCAGAGAGCCATCTGCATTGCGGCAAAAATCCACCCCATAGGAAATCAGTTGTTCGATCACATCCCGGGAAGACCGGATCATAATATCGACGCTTTCTGTGTTGTTCTCATAATGTCCGGCCCTCATGGTATCTTCAAAAAAAGTGTCATAGTCCTGCTCCCCATTGAGGACACAAATGCCCCCCTGGGCCAGATAAGAGTCGCTTTCCTCCAGAGAAGACTTGGTAATGACCGTGATTTTCTGATCTTTTGGAAGATGCAGCGCACAATACAGGCCTGCACAGCCGCATCCCGCAATTATAATATCTGTATTCATAGGTTCCTCATTACTTCCCCAACATACGGTCGATGCTCTTTTGCGCTCCAAGCCGCACCTCGTCTGTCAGCACAATTTCTTCTCCGCCCATACCGTTCAGGCAATGGTACACCTCCATCAGGGTGGTCAGGCGCATATCCTGGCAAACACATTTCTTGGAGAGGGCATAAAAGCGTTTTTCAGGGTGAGAAAAGCGCAGATGTTCTGCAATGGTAGTATCTGTTCCGATGATGAATTCTTTCGCACTGCTCTGTGCCGCAAAATTCATAATTCCGGTGGTGCTTCCGGCATAATCGGCCAGCCGGGTCACCTCTTCTTTACATTCCGGATGCACCAGAAGCAGTGCCTGCGGGTGCCGTCTGCGGGCCTCTTTGACATCCTCTTCCGTGATCTGCATATGGACAGGGCATCCCCCTTGGATGAAGTGGAACTTCTTTTCAGGAACCTGTTTTTCGATCCAGCTGCCCAGATTGCAGTCAGGAACAAACAGGATTTCCTTCTGGGGCAGATTCTTCACGATCTCCAGCGCAGAGGCCGAGGTCACACAGATATCACACTGGGTTTTCAGGGAAGAAGTGGAATTGATATAGGCCACCACTGCGGCATCCGGATAGCACTGCTTCAGGGCACGCAGTTCTTCCACGGCAAGCTGCTCCGCCATGGGACAGCCGGCCTCTGAGTGGCTCAGAATCACTCGTTTCTGCGGGGACAGGATTTTCGCTGTCTCAGCCATAAACCGAACGCCGCACATCAACAGGGTTTTCTGCGGGGCCGACTGGGCTTTACGGCTCAGGGCAAAGGAATCGCCGACAAAATCGGCAATTTCAATGATATCGTGGGTCTGATAGGCATGGGCCAAGATACAGACATCTTTCTCTTTCTTTAGACTGAGGATCCTGTCCTGCAATTCTTTTGTAGTAAACATTGGTCACCCTCCATTCTCTGCTATTATAATGTCCCTCCCTCATTCTGTCAATATTGGTGTATATACACATGTAAACATCTTTTGCATTTTTACTACCAGAGGGAAGCAGAGTTGGAGGATAAAAAATTCCCCGGCTCGTATGAGCCGGGGAAAAGAGGAAATTACTCGTTGGTATTCATGCGCATCAGCATTGTTGCAGCCTGTGCACGGGTAGACGTGTTCTTGGGACGAAGGGTGCCGTCCTCCATACCTTCTACCAGCTTTGCATCCACTGCCCAGGCAAATGCATCCTGAGCAAAGTCCATGACCTTGTCCGCATCAGGATACTGGCCAAGATCCGCTCTGCCGGTGACATCCATACCAATCACTTCCGCATAGCGGAACAGGAATGTCACCATCTGCTCTCTGGTAACTGCCTTACCAGGTGCGAACCGCTCTTCGGTCACACCCTTGGCAATGCCTTCGCTGTAAGCCCAGGAGACTGCATCGGTGTAGAAGCGGTTTTCTGCCACATCCGTAAAGGGAGCGGTTTCTTCCACGGCAGGCTCCCCTGCCATGCGATACAGGACGGTGACCAGCTGGCCGCGGGTCAGGGTTCCATTGGGACGGAAGTGGGTCTGATCGATACCCTCCATAATACCCTTAGACAGGACATACTCCAAAGCCTCATGGTACCACTTGTCGGTGTCCACATCAATAAAGTCCTTTGCAAGACAGTTGTCAGGATTTACGGGAATCTCCTCATGCTGCTTCTCGCCGCAGACAGAGCAGATACGAACCTTGCTGCCCTTAACAAGGCAGGTGGCTTCCTTCTCTACCGTCCACTGGCCCCAGCTGTGGACATGGTTATCTTCTGTGCAGACAATATCTGCACGATTCCGGATACGCAGTCTTGCATAGCTGTCATTTTCAATGGCGTAGGTATTGTCATAGGAAGCAAGGCCGGTTGCAGTGATGAGACAACCCTTTTCCAGATTGGCGATTTCCACATCCTTGGTAATGTAGCCGTCAATGAAGACACGAGCCACTTCCCCGGAAGCATCTCTCACATAGATGGATTCCACCAGACCATTGACCTCAGTGTAGTTTGTAACCCTGCCGGAGATGGTAACCAGAGAACCCAGATACTTGCCGCTGTTCATATCGGCGGTTGTAATGCTCATAGGCTCCACAGGCTCCTGCTCCCCAATCTTGGTAATGGAAGTGACCTGAAGCTGAGATTCTCCCTGGTAAGCGCTGGTGGTTCCGGTGATCCGGACCACATCGCCCACCTGATAGTCACCGGCAACGGGGAAGCAGTTGATACCCGCAGTCTTGTCCTGCACATAGATGCAGTCAAAGAAGGCCGTGTTCTTATCGTGTCCGGAAGCGTTAGAGGTGACAACACCTTCAATGGTGAACTTGTAGCCGGTTTCGGTCTGTGCGTGGACGTCTGCAATGTCTGTGACCACCAAGGGGTTCACAAACTGAATCAGGTTCTCACAAATGGTGTAGTTGGAGTAATTCTTTTCGGCTGCATTGTCCACATTGGCCTGTACCTCAAAGTTACTCATGAAGGCAGCGCCGGAGACCACGATAAGGCCCTGGCCCTCCAGCTGCTCCGTGCCAAGAACCAGGAGGCGGTTATCATTTTCACCAACCTGATACTTGGGAATGTTCTCGCCGCCCAGACCGTCATTGTCACTGTCCTTGGAATAGGTGCTGCTGTGACCGTATACAACAGGAGTCACCGTTGCGGGCAGCTCTGTGGTGGCCTTGCCCTCTGCATCCACCGCAAAGATGGAGGCGCCGCCGTACTGGCTGAACAGCTGGGTGTACAGCTTATCGTTGGGGTGCTCTGCATCAAACTCCACACCCTTCATCAGGAAGGAATCCATGTTGTAGGTGCTGAGGTACAGTCTCTGGGGCTGGCCGCCGTTCAGTTCCTCGTCATTGGTGCCGTCATCGCCGATCCGCAGGGAGGAGCCAAGTGCTTTCAGGAGCTTATTCTGCTGTGCAGCCATATGGTCTGCATCGGGGAATTTACTATAATTCTCATAGTAGTCGGACCAGCCAGACAGAACCACTGCGCCGCCGGCCTTGTTGAAGTTCACAATGGCCTCCACTTCTGCGTCTGTATAAGTTGCATAGGGATCACGCAGAGAGGTGCCGTCACGGCGGGAAGGAACGGTGAGAATGATCATCTTGTACTTGGGATTGCCGCAGGCTGCAATCAGATCCTCACTGGTCTTCAGTTCCACGGTACGGACAGAGTAGCCCGCAGCCAGATTGCCGAAGTTGCCCATGGAATCCTTGTAGTTGCCGGCCACATACTCATTGTAGTGAGAAGCATCGATGCCCACATAGACCAGAGTCTCTGCATCCAGGACATCCAGTGTCAGATCTGTAGAGAAGGTGTATTCCTCCCCATTCAGTTCCATGACCGCAGTCACTGTGATCTTGGTGATCTTTGCGGCAGTGGGGGTATACTTCCATTCCACGGTTGCAGTGCCGCTGGCGGGAATGGTGTAGCCGGTGGTGTCGGTTGCCAGAACCTGAGAGCCGTTGGTGGTGTAAGTCACAGACTTCACCTTGGCTTCGGTCGCCTCACTGTTGAACAGGGTGGTGGTGATGGTCAGCTCCTCGTCTGTGACGGGAGTTGCAGTGCTGCTGGTTGCGGAGTTGATGCCCAGCTTCAGGGTTTCACCAACCCAAACAGGGGCAGTCACAGCCAGATCTCCGTCAGCCTGAGTGACACGGATATAGTAGTAGCTGTAGGTGGGGTCCAGGGTCACGGTCAGCTCACCGGCTGTCAGCTCCTCAGGATTGTCCCAGGTATGGGCTACCTTGCCGGAGTTCACAATGACTTCCACTTTAGAGATGGAGTCGGAAGAATCGGGATCGAACATCGTCACATTCAGATTCAACTTCTCGGGAACCTCATCGATGATTGTGCCCAGCATCTGGCCGTTGACGGTATAGCCGATTTCCAGGTTCTTATCTTCGGTTGCGTAAACACGATAGTTGCGGATGGCTTCATAGAGGCCTTCCTCGGTAAAATTGTCGGTAAGGATTACGTCACGGGCATCGTTGGCATTGCCCCACTTGCCCTTGTGGTTGTCCTGGTTGTTGGTGGGTGCCACATGCCAGCCCTTATCCAGAGCCAGGGTGTACTGCTCATAGCTGGGGTAGTAGCCGCCGGCGCCGATCTGGCCTTCGCCGTTGCCTACCTCAACCAGATGCATCCGGGAGTCAATGACGGCATCCCAATAGCTGAAGTCTGTGAAGTTGCCGAAGGTCGTACCGGGGTGGTTAAACTGGTTGATGGAATTGATGCCCTCAGGCTGGCTCAGCAGGGAGTAGTATGCCTTCATGCCTGCATCATTGGTCTTATTATTCAGGGTCTTATTATTCCGGGAGACGATACCAGGGGTTGCAAAGGTGTTGATATGGCCGGGGCCGCCGGACCAGGTCATTTCAAAACCGCCCATGGCCACAACCTGATTCTGCTTCTCGTTGAATGCGGCAATGTCTCCTTTGTACTTGCTCCAGAGCTTCTGGCTTTCCGCAGTGGCCAGATTCATGTCGTACAGAGCGCCCTCAGGGTTGGCCTCATTCTTGGTGTCAAAGTAGTTGGAGTGATCCGTGAATGCCACAAAGTCAACATTGGCACTCTCGGGCAGATTTTCCACATAGCTCAGTGCATCCTCCAGAGTACCGGAGCCGTCGGAATACTGTCCGGTGTGGGAGTGCAGCTGGCCAAAATACAGCTGATACTCGGTCTTACCAACGGTGAAGGCCCAGGTCTTGGTAGCCGTCTTGCCGTCGGCACGAACCACCGTAACAGTAACCGTGGTACGGCCATCGGTGAGATCCGCAGCGGGTGTGTAGGAAAGAAGGCCGTCTGCATAGACCGCATCTACCTTCTGGTCGTTGACGGTCATGGTCATCTTTGCGTTCTCACCCACGTTGCTGAGTTTTGCAGAAATCACAGGCTTCTTGTTTTCACCGGTCTGAGAACCGGCGGCAGGGGTAAGCTGGGAAATGACAGGCTCATCCTGTACCGCAACGGTGATGGACTGGGTGAAGGCAACGCCCTTGTTGTCCTCACCGGTGAGCTCAATGACAAATTTGCCTGCTTCCTTAAAAGCGTTCACTTCCTCTGCGGTGAGAGAAATGGTCAGAACGCCATTTTCCAGTGTATGAGTAAAATCGCACTTGATGCTCTTGATTCCAAAGACAGAATCAGCCGTCAGAGTCAGCTCATAGGGAGTACCCGCAAATGCGGCAGGCACTTCGTTGCTGACGAATTTGGGCTCATTCACGATGCCCTCGGTGATATGTTCATTGACACAGGGGAGGAACTGGAAGGTGAAGATGTCATAGTCCGTGACCTTGTTCATGCTGTAGGTCTTGTAGGAATCGGCATAGAACTCCAGGAACTGGCTGTACTTGCCGTTAAACTTAGCCGTGCGGCTTTCCATGGTGTACCCTGCGCCACGCCGGGCCAGGGTCCAGTCTGCATCTTCTGTGGCTTCCTTGGAATAGAAGGCATTGTTGCCGGTGCCATTGGAGCACAGGTAGCCCAGGGACTCATTGTGGAAGCGGTAATACTGGCCGTTGACTTCCACCTTGAAGATCACGCCGCCATTTTCCGTGGTAGCCTGATTCTTGGCAACAACAGCGGAAACATTGTTGATTGCGGGACTGTCTGCATTGTCATTCTGCAAGGACAGAACACCCTTGGCACCCAGATTGTAAAGAACAACCTGATCCCCGTCGGCAGGCAGATCGGTATCGGGGTTCGGTTCAGGATCGACCTCTCCCTCCACCACATAGAACTTTTGTGCAAAGAGCGGCTCATTGTCGCCAATATTGCCATAAGAGGACCAGTTGTTCTTTTCGGCAAACCACTCCATATAGTTTCCACGGGCGGTATTTTTAATATAGTAGCAGCCCTCCGTAGCGGCAGGAGTGACTTCCCAGTTGGGATTGACTTCGTCCAGAGGCATGCTGGAGAACTTTTCGCCCATGGCCAGCTTTTTCCCGTCGGCGGTAGAGAAGGTATAAGAACCATCCTCGTTGACCCCAACGGTCCAAACCTCGGCACCGGTGTAGCCGGAGAGCACGCCCTCCTGCAAGGTGACATCCACGCCGGTATTATAGAAGCCTTCGTAGACAGAAGACAACGCCTTTTTGTTGGCGGGATTGTAGATTACAACCCGGTCACCGGCCTGAATGGGGCCCTCCGTAACGGGAGGAAGAACCGGCTCCGTGGGGTTCGGATCCGTAGGAGCGGGAGGAGCAGGAGGAGTAGGAGCCTCGCCATCCAGCTTAAACAGGGTGAAGTCACAGGGATAGCCCCCGGGCTTGCCCTCTATCGTGGTATTCTTGTAGGCACGGAATTTGTTCTCGGATCCCACATTGCTTGCCAGGGTAACCTTGCCTTCCTGACCGGCAAACCGGAAGGTGCCATCGGTGCAGGTCACATTCCAGTTGTATTCACCGGCTTTGATACCGTTTGCACTTTCATCCTTGGGTGCAACGGAAACACCATTGCTATCGGTAAGCACTACACCACTTTCATTTACCGTGATGTCCCATACTACCGCTGCATCGGGATCCTTGACCACATTCCCCTCTGCTGTAAGGGTCTGGGATGTAATCCAGGCCTTTTCATCCCCTTCCAGCACACTGGGGGCATAGCCGGTAGCAACCATCATCACGTACTTACCGGCAGTCAGCTGCTCGGCAGTTGTGATCTTTGTGTAGGTAGCAGATTCCGCAGCCAGGGCAAAGGTGGGCACCATGGAAATCACCATGGCAATCACCAACAGCCAGGAAAGCAATCTGCTCTTTTTCTGAGTGTTCATAATTTTCCTCCTTTTTGATTGAAACATAGCAAAAATTGATATGCTCACACAGTGTCATCATATCACACTTTACTGAACTTTTCTACCATTTTCGCAAACGAAACAATGATTATTTTAAAAAACAGGTTATTTGTATGTGAAATGTAATTTATCCATATGCCCCCCTTGCTCTTCAACGGGAATATGCTATAATGAAACCTATCGAACCCAACGCATCAATGGTTTAGATGTAAACAAGGAGGAAGTATGATGATCTGGTGCAAACGACTTTTGGCAGCCGGGTTGATTTTCAGCATGTTGGTTCCCTGCGTACTGGCCGCAGACCCACTGTCCTCATTCCCCGATGACGAAGCAGCCACACCTTTGGAAACCCCTCTCTCTGATCCAGCGGAACCTTCAGAGCCTGCCGAAACTGATCCCTTGGAGGGCTATACCTTCCCCGATAACTGGGCGGCAGAGCCTCTGAAATTTGCGGTTCGCCATGGGATCCTAGAGGGCCATGGCGACTACAATCTGGCCCCCACAGGAAAAACAACCCGTGCGGAAATGGCCGCCATGCTGGTGCGTCTGATGAAAGCACCTCTTTCCGGTGACCTGTCCGGTTACAGTGACATCAATCCCAACGCCTGGTATTGCGAGGAACTGGCAACCGCTGTGGATATGGGGATTTTTAACGGCGTTACCGATACCCTCATGGCGCCCAAGCGCTATATTACCCGGCAGGAAGCCTTTACGGTTTTGGCCCGTGCTTTTGGCTTGGAGCCTCAGGACCCCGCTGCTTATGAAGTATTTTCCGATTCTAACCGGGTAAAGCCCTTTGCTCAGGAGGCCGTCAGCGCACTGTATGAGCTGGGGTGTGTCTCCGGCTATGAAAACAACTGTGTAAAGCCCACTGCCTACATAACCCGGCAGGAAGTTGCCGCTCTGTTCTATAAACTTCTAACCGATATCTGCGATAAGCCTTCCCAGCTTCCCGAGACCGGCATGGTCCTCTATCGGGGTACCGAGCCGCTGCCGGAGGGGTATCATCTGGATGGCAGCCTGATTTTGACCTCCTCCGATGGTTCCGATCTGCAGGATGTGGTGATCTCCGACACGCTTTATCTCCGCTGTCCCCGCCTCACCAAGGTTTCCGTCCGGGATCTGACTGTCAATGAGATTGTGGTTGCCTCCGGCATAGAGTTGGAAGGCGGAAATTTCTCCAAACTCTCCGTATTAGCCCCGGATGCCCTTGTAAATTCTACAGCCTCTGTGGCGATTTTGAAAGCTCCCGCCACTTTATTGGGCAGCTATGAAGAAATTCACTCCTATGCCTCCCATAGCACCACCGTGCTGGACGGCACTGCCCAGTCCGTAACACTGCATACAGACAACATCACTCTGGCAGGTACCGGCCAGGCCGCAGCCGTTACAGTCCATGGCAGAGACTGCACGGTCTCCCTGAATGCAGGACAAGTGGACTACCAGATCGACTGGCTTTTGCGTGGCGTTCAAGCCGCTCTCACTGCGCCTGACTCCTGGAGTTCCTTTGACGAACTGACCGTTCACGCAGATTTCACAGGATTGCAGACAGGTTATGGCACCACCGACGGACAGCGACCCTGTAACCTACGCTGGTACTGTAATGGCACCCTCCTGCGCGAAGAGAAAGACTTCCTTCTCAGCGAAGGTGCCCGCTCCACCATTCACTACACCCCGGATCCCAATACCCTGCCTGAAAATCTGACCTTCACCGTGGTACTCACCTGCGGCGTTGACCGTGTGGACAAGTCCTGCACCATTACCGCCGATAAATACACTCTGGACTATCTGCGGGCCCGCAAAACCGTGCAGACCGTCAATGTGGAGGCCAGGACCTTGACTTCCACCAAACTCTACACGGACAAAGCCTGCTCCGGCGTCCTTCAAACTGTGGGGGCCAATGTTCCCATTACCCACATGTACTATTCCGATGAATTTGACGTTCCCGGGCAGGTGCGCCTGGCCGATGGAACGGTTGGCTGGATGGATTGGTCTGACTATGTGGTCTCCGAAAAAAATTATACCCAGTCCGAGGACTACTCCTTGGGCACCAAGGAAGGCTTTGTCAATCTCAACGGCTATTCCAGCCCTACAGACTATATGATCTGGCTGAGCCTGAAAACCCAGCGGGTCAATATCTACAAGGGCAGCAAAGGCAGCTGGAAGCTGATCCGTACCGCTCCTTGCAGCACGGGAAAAAATACCACCCCCACCGTCTCCGGGGTCTATTCCATCATCTACAAAACCCCAACCTGGTGGTTCTCAGAGGGTAACACCAAGGTTTACAACGTCACCGGTTTCTGGGGTGGACAAGCATTCCACTCTCGGCTGTACTATCACGACGATACCCTCAGTGACGGCACCATCGGCACCCCTGCGTCCCATGGCTGCGTCCGTATGATGGACGAAGACTGCCGCTACATCTATGAGGAGCTGCCAGAGAATACTACCGTGGTAATCTACTAATTCTAACCAGTCCCGAAGGAGGGAACATTCATGGAAGCACAACTTGTATATTCCAAAACCACCGTACTGGATGACACACAGGTGGACCGATATGGCCGTATGCGGCCCAGCGCACTTTTGGAAGTACTCCAAACCGTGGCCGTAGACCACGCAAAAGCCTTGGGCATCGGCCGGGAGGCTCTGGACCCCAAGGGTCTGTTCTGGGCCATTGTACGGCAAACGCTGGAAATTTACCGGATGCCCCGTGTGGGGGAAACCCTGATTACGGAAACCTGGCCCGGCCCCCCCAGCCGAACCGCCTTTCCCCGGTATATTACAGGCAGAACCAAAGACGGCGAAATCCTGTTCCGGGTGGTAGCCCTGTGGCTGTTTATGGACATCCACAGCCGGACCCTGGTCCTGCCCGCCGCCTCCGGAATTGATGTTCCCGGTATCACAAGAGGGGGCGAGCTGATGAATCCCACCAGCATCGCCCCCCGGGAGTATCCCAATCTGGAACGCCGCCGTGTCCGTTACTCTGAGCTGGATGCCAACGGTCATCTGTCCAATACCAAATACTTAAACTGGATGGAGGATCTGCTGCCCAGCAGCTACCACCAGTCTCACGTTCTTTCCCGTCTGCACATCTGCTATATCAGCGAAGCTCTGGAAGGGCAGGAGATTGAACTCAACTGGGCTCTGGAGGGCAATCACCTCAGTGTGGAGGGCCACCGGGAAATGGGAACCCACCGGGTATTTGCGCTGCGCGCTGAATACAAAGAGGAGTAATTCTCTGTACATTTCAAAACCGCCTGTCTCACCAAATGATGAGACAGGCGGTTTCCATATGCCAACTTCCCGGACATTTTCAGTCCATATACCATATAAACATTATTTGCCTCTCCAGCTTTGGACGGAGAGGCAGACAGCCAATGAGCCGCCTCAAAGGAGGCAGCTCAGAAGGAATTCCTTTTTCTTGATACCAGGCAAATCCTGTCCGATTATTTCAAAAGAAAATAAACAAGTACCAGAGCGCCCAATGCAATACGGTATACACCAAACGCGGCAAAGGAGTGCTTCTTTACATAATTCATCAAAGAACGAATGGCAATCAGTGACACCACAAAGGCAACCAGGCAGCCTACCACCATAATCATGGTCTCATTTCCTGTCATCCCCTGACCCTTCACCAGGAATTTTACCACCTTCAAAAGGCTGGCACCCATCATAGTGGGAATGGCAAGGAAGAAGGAAAACTCTGCGGCAGTGCCGCGGCTGAGGCCCAGAAGCATGGCGCCCAGGATGGTGGCGCCGGAACGAGAGGTTCCGGGAATCATCGCCAGGCACTGAAACAGGCCAATCATTGCGGCGGTGCGGTAAGTAATGTCATCGGTCTTTTTCACTCTGGGGGTGTTGCGGCGGCCACGCTCCAGGAAGATAAACAAAATACCATACAGAATCAGGGTAATGGCAACGGTGATATAATTGTACAGGTGCTCATCCAGCCAGTCGTCCAGGAGCAGACCCAAAACCGCAGCAGGCAGAACCGCCACAATCACTTTGCCCCACAGGTTCACGGTGTTTTTTCTTTCCTGTACAGACTTCTTAAAAGAGAACGGATTCAGCTTGTGGAAAAACAGAACAATAACCGCCAAAATAGCGCCCAGCTGAATCACCACATCAAACATCTCAGAGAATGCGTCACTGGTCTGCAAAGGCAGGATCTCACGCAGCAGAATCAGATGGCCCGTGGAGCTGATGGGAAGCCACTCACTGATTCCCTCCACAATGCCATAGAGAATGGTTTTGAGAATTTCAATGATCATACTTTTGGTTCCTTTCCGCCGCTACGCACTGCGGCATGGTGTCAATTTTATTTCTGCTTTTAATACTTTACATTCTCAGGGGTTGTTGAAGGAAGCCCCATCGAAGGTGATCACCGTATAGTACTTGCTGTTCTCCTTTCGGACTGCCTCATCCACCAGCTGCTTCACCTCATCCTTCTGTTTCATCATGTCATATGGGAGGATCATATCAAAAATCAGGTTGGTGTGAAGCGGTCCCGGCACCATGCGGAAGTCATGGACAGAAAGCCGGGGATCAATGGGACGGATGCACTCTTCTACCAGGGTCCGCATCCGATTCAGCTCTTCATCATCTGTAACCACAGGGTCATAATGAATACTGAGGTGGACATTGTACTGCCTCAGGCAGGCCCGCTCCATATCGTCAATCAAATCATGACTTTCCATGGGGTCTACCCGCATGTCCATTTCCACATGGACGGTTGCAAACCGCTGACCCGGGCCATAATCGTGAACCATCAGGTCATGCAGCCCCAAAACTCTGGGGTCCTTGCGGAGAATCTCCAGGATCTTCTCTCTCAACTCCGGATCCGGCCCCTGCCCCAGCAGGGGATTGATGGTGTCCTTGGCAATGCCAATGCCGGACCAGATAATAAAGAGTGCCACCAAGGCGCCCACATATCCATCAATGTTCAGATCTGTATACCTGCCCACTATGGCGGCCAGAAGCACCGCGGCAGTAGAGATCACGTCATTTCGGCTGTCCGCGGCAGTAGCCAACAGGGCGGCAGAGTCGATTCTTCGGCCCAGCTTGGTGTTGAACAGGGACAGCCACAGCTTCACCAGGATGGAGCCCACCAGCACCAACGCTGTGATCCAGGAGAAGGTCACCACGGAAGGGTGAAAAATCTTTTCCACAGAGCTTTTTCCCAGCTCTACACCAATGAGGAGGATCAGTGCGGACACGATCAGTCCTGAGAGGTATTCCACTCTGGCATGTCCATAGGGATGGTTCGCGTCTGCGGGCATTTCCGCAATCCGAAAGCCGATCAGCGTCACCAGAGAGCTGGAAGCATCCGACAGGTTGTTGACGGCGTCTGCCGTAATGGACACAGAGCCCGCCAAAGTACCCACGATCAGCTTTCCGGCAAAAAGCAGCAGGTTACACAAAATTCCAACAATTCCGGACAGTTTTCCGTAAGCACTACGAACCTTGGGTGATTCTGTATTGTCCGCATCCTTGACAAACAAACGAAGGAGCATCTGCGTCATGGACCATTCCCCTTTCTGTATTTGACTGCTTTTCTTTTATCGGATCCCATGAATTTGGAAAGATGCACTTTTTTTCGAGAGCATCCTGTGGTATAATTTACGCATGACCAGGCAGAAAAATGCCGCCCAGCAAGGCACTGGCCCGGGCGTTTCTTACATTATATCACACAAGGGCCAGATGTCCAGTAAAATATAGTTCCCTGCTGATATTTAGCATGGGAGACCATAAAAGAGGAGGACCTAATTATGTATCACTTTCGTATCATTACCGACTCATCCTGTGACCTGTCTGCCGCTCGGGTACAGGAGCTGAACCTTCAGGTGGTTCCACTCCAAGTTTATCTGGAAGAAAAGGAACTAAAGAATTATCCCAATGGTTCTCCTGAAAATTTGCTGAACTTCGGGGAATTTTTTGACGCCCTGCGTCAGGGAGCCAACACCTCCACAACCGCCGCAAACCCCGAGGTCTGGCGGCACGCCATAGAGCCCACCTTGTCTCAAGGTCTGGATGCGCTAGTACTGGCGTTCTCCTCCGGTCTCAGCTCCACCTATGCCGCCGCAGAGCTGGCCGCCGAAGAGCTGCGGGAAAAATACCCCGACCGGAATATTCAGGTGGTTGACACCCTGTGTGCCTCTCTCGGCCAGGGACTTTTGGTCTATCACGCCGCAAAGAAACAGCAGCAAGGCCTGAGTCTGGAAGAAACTGCCCAGTGGGTCAGAGACAACCGTCTCCATCTGTGCCACTGGTTCACCGTAGATGATCTCATGTTTCTGAAGCGGGGCGGCAGAGTCAGCGCTGCCACAGCCGTGGTGGGAACCATGCTGAACATCAAGCCCGTGCTCCATGTGGACAACGAGGGTCATCTGATCAAGGTCGCAACTGCCCGCGGCAGAAAAGCCTCCATCGACGCCCTGTTCAAAGCTATGAAGCAGACCGGTCTGGATATTGAGAATCAGGATATTTTCATCAGCCACGGCGATTGTCTGGAAGATGCAAACTATCTGGCCCAAATGATTGAAAGTGCCTACCACCCCAAGAGCATCTACATCGACTATGTAGGCCCTGTGATCGGCTCTCACTCCGGTCCCGGCACTCTGGCCCTGTTTTTCCTGGGCAGTGAGCGATAAGCTTCATCACACATATCAAAAAACGCTGCCGCAGAATGTTGAGTTCTGCGGCAGCGCTTGTTATACATACTAAAAAATCAGTTACACCTTGTAGAAGCTATTCATCATTTCTGTGATTTCCGCTTCAGACTGGGAAGTAAACGTAACCGTGATGCCATACTCGCCGGAAAGTCTGTAATTCAGCAACTGGACAATGTAAACCTCCACACCCTGAGCAGAACCCACGGTCTTGCACACAGAGTGCTGTTCACCTAAAAAGTCCATGGTTGTTTTCTCCATGCTCTTCACTTCAATGCCTGATGCGCCATAGGACTCAATCAGCATATCCTTGTTCTGCAGCAAACCGTCGATGACATCCTCTTCACTCAGAGATTCATAGAACTTCCGATCAGATTCGCTCAACTGCGTATACACCACATTGACAGCGGAACCCGTAGTGGTGCTCTGGGCCATCATGTCCACAATCTGAGGGATATCTTTCGCCAGTTCTCCGATCTGGGTACCATCCAGAGAGTCTTTGATTGCGGAGGGAAGCTCCTGCAGCTGCTCTGCAGATTGCATCATCCAGCTATCATCCAGCTTGCAGCCGAATCCTGCATAAGCATTGGTGTAGACATTGCCTTCCACCTTGCCCAGGGTTGCAGACTTGGTCTCATTCTTTTCTGCTGCTACAGAAGTGGTTTCCTCGGAAGACTTCTTGTCATCAGAACCCTTGTCGGTTTTTCCGCAACCGGACAATGCAAGAACGGCAACCAGGCCCAGAGACAATAAGGTACAAAATGTTTTTTTCATGGTGATATGTTCCTTTCTTTTTATATGCATTTGGGATCAATGCAAACTTTACCATACATTGGAAAAAAAAGCAATAGTGTTGTTCTACAAAATAGGAACGGGAGAGCGGTGATCCTTCATAGGACAACCACTCTCCCGCTGCACTCACTATGCCCAGGGCTTCCATCCCTCAGCCTCAATTTCCGCCAGAAGCTTTTTCTCCTGTTTGGTTTCAAAGGTCACTTTCTCAAACATATCCGGCCGCCTGGCCCTGGTACGCCGCAAAGACTCCTTTGTTCTCCAGCGATCCACCTTTCCGTGGTCTCCGGAAAGAAGGATCGAAGGAACCTGCAGGCCATGCCAGTCGGCGGGACGGCTGTACTGAGGATACTCCAAAAGCCCGCTAAAATGGCTTTCATCCTGAAAACACTCCGGATCGGCCAACACGCCGGGCACCATACGGCACACCGCATCGGTGACTGCCATTGCGGCAATTTCTCCCCCTGTGAGAACGAAGTCCCCCAAGGAAATTTCTTCATCCACACACTCGTCAATAAACCTCTGGTCAATGCCCTCATAGTGGCCGCAGACCAGAATCAGATTGTCCATCTGACTCAGCCGGATGGCATCCGCCTGCCGGAAGGTGTGTCCGCAAGGGGAGAGATAGATGGTGTGAACAGGGCCCATGGCCTCGTCGCACAGGTGCTCCCAGCAGCGATACAGGGGATCTGCCTGCATAATGGCTCCCCGGCCGCCGCCATATGGGTAGTCATCTACCTGACACTGCTTGCTGGCGGTGTAGTCCCGGATCTGGTGGGCCTCGATGCGGATAAATCCCCGCTCCTGGGCTCTGCCCAGAATACTCTCCGAGAGCACATCTCCCAGAGAGTCCGGGAAAAGGGTCATAATGTCAATCCGCATTGGTCTGCATCCCTTCAATGAGCTTCACCCGGACAAAGCCTTCCTCCAGGTTGGTCTCCAGCAAAAACTCCGAGACCGCAGGAATCATATACTCTTTTTCTCCCTTGACCACATACACATCATTGCCGGGCAGGGTCATGATTTCCTGAATCGTTCCGATTTCCTGCCCCTCTGCCAGCACACGCAGTCCAATGAGATCGGCAATGAAATAGGTGCCTTCCTCCAGCTCCACATCATCCCGATTCACCTTCACCACCGTTCTCCGAAGGGCCTGGGCCTCTTCCATGGTATCAACGCCTCTGAGCTTTACCAAAGTGCAGGTCTTCTGCACTCTGGCGGACTCCACTTCATATTCCCTGCCTTTCAGGAATACCCGGTGAAAGCAGGTGAGAAACTCCGGGCCGTCTGCCCAGGGCAAAACCTTGAATTCTCCACGGACCCCGTGGGTGGAGACGATTTCGCCAGCCTCCAAATACTGCTGTTTCATAGTTTCCTCCTAATCAGCTTCCCACATTTTCTCCGGGAAGCTCCGCATTGGCCTGCTGGGTCTGGCCAAAATATACATCCATAATGGGTCTGGCCACATTGGCCAGATTGCCGCCCTGGGCACCCTTTTCCACATAGACCGCAATGGCAATCTGCGGGTCATCATAGGGCGCATAGCACACAAAGGAGGCATGGTCCGAACCCGGTCCGCCATGCTGGGCCGTACCGGTCTTTGCTGCCACCGGAATGGGATAGTCGTTGAGATAGCTGTATACCGTACCTCTGGAAGAAGCAACCGTTTCCCGCATACCGTTGGTATAGGCATAATAGGCATCGTCACTGATGGTACAGGTGCTGAGGATCTTTTTCTGTGTGCTTTCAATCAGCTCCTGATAATCAGAAGAAATGACCCGTCTCAGGAAGGTTGCTTTATACCGTTCCCCGTGGTTGGCCAGCGCCGCCGTGTACACGGCCATCTGCATGGGCGTAAACTTATTGGCACCCTGTCCGATGGATAGCTGCAAGGTATCCGCGTCATACCACCCGTTCATGTTGGGATCATCGGGATACAGCTCTTTCTTCGTTTCTGCGTTGGAGCGGTAGCCCGTTTTTTCATACAGCTCCACTCCCGTCTCCTCGCCAAGGCCCAGCGACTCGGCCACTGCATCGATGGCCTTCATGCCTGTGCGGTTACCTACTTCATAGAAGTAGTAGTTACAGGAGGTGGCCAGCGCCTCAATAACATTGATGATGCCGTGGGTCTGTCTGCTTTTGGTCCAGATCAAACACTGGGGCTGATAGTCCTCATATTTGGTGTAGACACCATGATCTTCTATGGTTGTACTGGAATTGATGGTTCCCTCATTGATGCCCGCTATGGTGACCACCATTTTGTAGATAGAACCGGGCGCATAGGGCAATTCCAGTGCTCGGTTGATTAAAGGGCCATACTCCGCATCCTGCAGCTTTTCCCAGTCCTGAGAGAAGGTCGCCAGATTGTATGTGGGGTAGCTGGCGCAGGCCAGGACTTCCCCGGTCTTTACATCGATGGCCACAACCGCGCCGCCCTCGGCATCCGTGCCTGCCTTGTCGCCGCCAAGTCCGTTTTCCCGCAAATCCAGAATGACCTGCTCCAGAGCTTCTTCTGCGGCAATCTGCAAATTGATATCAATCGTGGTCTCTACATTGTTTCCGGCTTTCGGTTCCTTGCTGAAATACTCCGAAACCACATTGCCCTGGGCGTCAGTCGTTGTGTATTTCACACCGTCTGTGCCGTGGAGCTGCTCTTCAAAGGCGGCTTCAAAGCCGCTTTTTCCGATTTTTGCGTCCATGGAGTAACCCTGATCTTTATAGACCTCGTATTCATCCTTCTCCAAATATCCCATGGTGCCCAAAATATGAGCGGCATAAGTGGTGGCGTACTCCCGCACCGTGGTGATTTCCACATTCAGGCCGGGAATGTTCAGTTCCAGCACCGCAGCCAGGTGCTCCGCAGAAGCATCCTCAATCAGCGCATAGGGTGCCAGACTGGTGAGGTCACTGCGAAGCTCCAATTCATAGCGAATGCCAATGACCTTCCGCACCTCCTGCTCGGTCCAGTCGTTGGGAATGCGGTAAGCCTCACGAAGCTGCTTCATAAGCTGCGCCGCCGAAACGTCCGAGTCCAGTTCCCGGTAGTTTAGAAATTCCTTAAAATATTCCTGCCAGCTGGTGCTGAGGGTCTGGGTGGTATAGTCATAGGGCTTTTCCATGGTGACAGGAAAATGCTCAATGTAAGAAATTCCGTTTTCTTCCATGAGGTTCACCAGACGACGCAGGGATTCATTGGGGGTTTCGGAATTATAAAACACGTAATTGTTGAAGACCAGATTATAACTGGCCCGATTGGTCACCAAAACATTCCCGTTTCGATCCAGAATCTCACCCCGAGCCGCCGGGACCCGGTTCCAGGTGGTATATGTGGTTTGGTTCGCATTTGGATCCACATCCCGAATCTGCAAGCTGTACATCCGGAAAGAGAACACGCCTAATATCATAACGAAAAACAGCAAAAGAGCCATTGCCCGTACTCGAGTTACTCGGTCCATGCTTCACCTCCGATTTTCCCCATGGCCTTCACCACGGGATACAGGGCGCAGCAGGCCAGCATCGCACCCATGGCTCCCATCAGGGTTGCCAGCCAGCGTTCCCATGTGGTAAGGCCCAAAAAGATGCCCAGAAGAAACAAAATTCCCTGATGGAGCAAAATTCCCGTGCAGCTGCACAGCATTTCCGTCTGGAAACTCCTGCACAAATACCCCCGGCGAAAAACGGACAGGCAAACGCCCCCAACCGTGAGCAGCAGCACCGACACCGGTCCCAGCGCCGCACCGGCCAGCGACCGAAAAACGGAAGCAGCCAACACAAACAGGCCGCCGGAATCCGGTCCCAGAAGAATGACCACCAGGAACAGATACCCAGGTACCAGATCCGGGCACCCTCCCAGAATCTCAATCCGGCTGAAAATCACATCCTGCAGCACCTGCAAAAGCAGGTACCCGGCGGCAAGAAGGCACCACTTTAGAAGCACCTGCCGCTGTCGCCGGGTAAGAAAGAGCCGGGCCAGAAAGGAATTCCCTTTCCCCTGCTCCAGTTTGGATAAAAATCGCTTATTCAATGGGTTCCCTCCTTGGGAGACGGCTACTCGTTGACATAGCTGGTGAGAATAAACACCTGCTCCATATTTTCAAAGTCCGCAGCGGGCTTTAGCAGCGCATATTTGGCAACGCCGGTTTCATCAAAGCCAGCTTCGGATACATAGCCCAGAATCAGATCACGAGGATACAGAGTAGAACCGGCCGTGACCACCTGGTCGTTGTTCCGGATCACCGCATCCGTTGGCAGATAATCCATGCGAAGCATTCCCTCTGCACCTGTGGTATATGCGCCCTGCACCATACCGGCATAGCCGGAAGAAGCGATGTTGGCGCTGATTTCCAGAGAAGAGTCCAGAACCGTGGTGACCGTTGCCCAGTTGCTGCCTACGGCAGAGACCACCCCTACCACTTCGCCTTGGGCGGTGATGGCCACCATTCCCTCTGCAATGCCGGAGTTGGTGCCCTTTGCAACGGCAAAGGAGCTGGTCCAGTCATTGGAATCCCAGGTTGTGATATAGGCGGAAACCAGCTGAAAATCCTCCCGCTCCTCCTTGAGGCCCGCCAGCTCCCGAAGACGCTGGTTTTCTCGCTGGAGGGTGTCCGCAGTTCGGGCATCGTTTTCCATGTCCGCAATCTGCTCTTCCAGTCTCTGATTTTCAGCCACCAGAGATTCATATTTGAAAATGTAGCTATAGACCTTTTCTGCTCCCCGGGTGAGACCGTTGGCTCCGGCCCGAAGGGGCGTCATAATTCCCTGCACCACACGCTCCGGGAAGGACGCTCCTTCTCCCAGGGTTCCCAGAAGGGCCATGGCCACAGCCACCACCACAGTGAGGGCCAAAATTACTTTTACTTTGGTATTAAAAAATTTTTTCACAGCAGTTACACTCCCAGTACCGGCACCCCCAGCTCCCGGAGGTGCTGGGTAAGGGTGCACACCGGCAGACCCATGACATTGTAGTAGTCACCTTCCAGCCGGGTCACAAAAACAGCGGCCTTTCCCTGGATACCGTAAGCGCCGGCCTTGTCCAGAGGCTCCCCGGTGGCCACATAGGCATCGATCTCTCTGGGGTCCAGATCCCGGAAATGGATGCTGCTCACCTCGGTATGGCTCAAAATCGTATCGCCCAATCGCAGAGTGAAACCTGTCATCACCTGATGATCCCGGCCGGAGAGGAGCCGGAGCATCTGCGCCGCCCGTTCAGCAGAGCCGGGCTTTCCCAAAAGCTTCCCGTCGCAAACCACAATGGTATCTGCCGCAATCACCAGTTCATCCGGCCCGGCGCTCACCGCCATGGCCTTTTCTCTGCTCACTCTTGCGACCTCATCTTTCGGATCTTTTGTCTGATCCATCGTTTCGTCTATGTCCGCCACACGGACGGTGAACTCCAGACCCATCAGGGTCAGAAGCTCCTGCCGCCGGGGGGACTGAGATGCCAATACTAATTTCATGGAAATTCCTCCAACTAGGTTCAGGGTTATTCCACACCCCGCAGATACAGACCACGGGTGGCTCCGCCGGGATCAAAGGATGCTTTGCTCTCCCAGGCCCGCAGCACCTGGTCCACCTCCCGGGAATTTTCCGTGGTAAACATCAAACGCAGCGCCCACAGGCCCAGATTCTGCCAGTCGCTCTGCCGATCCAGCCAATAAAGCTTTTTGCCATTCAAAACCACTGACCGGCAGGTGGCACCGTCTTTGATAACAGGGAATTCTTCTCCCTTCCGGTCCACCAGCTTTGTCAGCCCCGCATTACAGGCACACTGGCCGCTGCGGTTAAAAATCAGGCAGTTTTCCGTAACCATCAGGGGCAGACGCCCATAGACAATGGCCTCTGTGGGAACCGCCTTGGAAATATCGCGAATCTGGGGAAGGGTGGCCTCAAAGGATACCGTGGCACTGAACAGCCCCAGATTCCTAAGGGTGTTCATGGTGCGGCTATTAAATGCATTGAGGCCGAAGTCGCCGCAGATGGCAAAGCCTCTGGCCTTTGCCAGAGGAATCTGCCCCAGATTGCCCGCCAGCACGTGACGAATTCCCAAATCAAACAGCTTGTCCATCTGACGAGAGACCTTTTCACGCTCTGTATCATGAAGAATTCTGGGCAGGACCGCTGCGATTCGCACCCGATTGGCTATCGGTTCATAAAAATCCCAGTCTTTTTCCAGCAGATCCACGGGGACATACAGCATCTGCATCTTCATGGACAGAAGCTTCTGTGTCACCTGCTGGGTAGAAGTGACCTGGATGTTGAGTCCCGGAGCCTCTTTCCGGCCGGGATAAATGATAGGCTTAGTGAATCTGCCAAGGGTAGGTTCCTGTCTGCGTCCCCGCAGGGCGGTGAGCTGATCCAGCACCTCCCGGCGCATGGCGTTGATTGCAGCGGCGGAAAGGCTCAGCCCCGGCTCCACCACGGCCCGCACTCGGCTGCAATGATAGGCCGTGCCGCCGGTCTTGCTGAGGCGGGCATTCAGGTCTTCTATGGTAATGCCTCTTTTTTGGGCAATCTCAGGCCTTGGGCCCGTGGTTTTACACACATGGCCCTGGGGGTCCTGCACCGCCAGCATGGAGGCGTTATGGTTTACGATCATATAAAATTCCACGGGAACCAGGGCATTTTCCACGGACTCATAGGTGGCACGGGCTGCCGCAAGGCGAGCCTTGTCCTCCTTCTCCTCGGTGCGAATCCCAAACATATTCCGGCCGATGGAACCCGCATAGTAGCCGTCCGTGAACCCCTGACGATTGAAGGCCGCCAAAAGATCCTGCATCTGATTCCGGGTCACCCGGCCCTCATCCATCGCCTGCCGATATGTGCCCGTCACTGTGGCCACATATTCCGGCCGCTTCATCCGGCCCTCCAGTTTCACGGAGGCCACTCCCATGGCATCCAGCTCCTGAAGATAACGGATCAGGCAATTATCCTTGAGGCTCAGAGGATATTTGTTTTCAAATCTGCTGTATCCATAGGGCAGGCGGCAGGGCTGTGCGCACTGCCCCCGGTTGCCGGAACGGCGGCCGATGACACTGGACATATAGCACTGTCCGGAATAGCACATGCACAGCGCCCCATGGACAAAGACCTCAATTTCCACAGGACTGTTGCGGCAGATTCTGGCGATTTCTTCCCGGGGAAGCTCCCGGGACAAAACCACCCGGCTTACCCCCAGAGCGGCGGCCTGCCGCACCCCTTCCAAAGAATGTATGGTCATCTGGGTAGAACCATGAATGGGGATATGGGGGGCAATCTGGCGGCACAAAGCCAGAACGCCCAGGTCCTGCACGATAAACGCATCCACCTCTGCCCGAGCCGCAGCCTTAATCAGCTCCGCCAGCTGAGGACTTTCCCGGTCCGAAACCAGAGTGTTGACCGTGAGATGCACAGCGACCCCCCGGATATGGGCATACTGCACTGCCTCCCGGAGGGTATCGATTGTAAAGTTTCTTGCGCCCTGGCGGGCATTAAACGGCCCAACTCCCAGATACACTGCATCTGCGCCATTCTGAACGGCGGCACGCAGGGCTTCCATGGAACCGGCCGGTGCCAATAATTCAAGCATTCGGATACCTCAATGGGACACTGTAAATCATTCGTCTGCCTTCCCTGACAGACGACTAAATCTCATCAAAATCCCCCCTGCACAGGGGGCGAAAAATCGGCAGTCTGAATCAAACAACCGATTACTAGACATTATAACACACAAGCTCCGACTGTGCTAGTAAAAACCGGGAAAATCCTAAAAAAAACAGAGGAAAATTTCAGGCTGGTCTTGTTTGTTTTCACGAAATCCTTCTTTTTAGGCGGTTTGTCCCGTTGAGTAGACATAATTTCTGTGGAAACATCGGTGGACACTGTGCACAACCATGAGTTATCCCCAGTTTCCACAGGTTTATCCACAAGCAAATGTGGAGAAATACACGATTTTTCCCCAGTTACCCACAGGGGTAGTGGAAAACTCTCGCAGCTTTTCCACATCTGTGCAATTCGTACCACCCCGGAAAAACGGCGTTTTAAGACAAAAAGAGGGCCTTGCAAGGAAAAACGCCCCTGCAAGGCCGTTAAAATCTGAAATCACCCTGTGGATAACCGGTTTTCCCCAGGGACTGTGGAGATCTTACTTGCTTGTGCCAAAGAAGAACAGTGCCAGCATCCCAGGTCCAACATGTGCACCGGTGAGAGGTTCATGGGGAAGAATCGTCAGGGTTTTGGGCTTCGCCGTCTGTGACACCATCTGTGCCAATGCCTCGGCATCTTCCAGACAGTCCCCGTGGGAGATAAAGACCTCCTGGGTCTCAGGCGCCATCACACGCTTCCCGTAAAGACCTGCCAGCGCCTCCATAGCCTTTTTACGACCGCGAACCTTATGAAACACCGTGATATGGCCGGTTTCATCCCCGTGGAGCAAAGGTTTTACCTGCAAGATGGTGCCAATGGCAGCAGAAACACCGGAAACCCTGCCGCCCCGCTTCAGGAACATCAAATCATCTACGGTAAACAGCTGGCACAGATGGTCCCGATCCTGCATCACCTTTGCAGCCGTTTCTTCCAGACCGAATCCTTCCTCCCGGTACTGGGCCCCTTTCAGAACCAAAAGCCCGGTACCAAGGCCCGCTCCCAAAGAATCCACAACCTTCACGGTCCGCTCCGGGAATTCCTCTGCCAAGAGCCTTGCGGCCTGTATCGCCGAATTCACCGTACCGCTGATGCCGGACGCCAGGGTGGTATAGAGCACATCCTGTCCGGCCTCCAGAGCAGGACGGAATGCGTCCATCAAGGTGCCTGTAGACAACAGGGAGGTTTTCACCACTCCCTTGTTTCGCAAATAGTCATAAAATGCCTTTCCGTCAAATGCCTCTACATCCTGCGGGCAGAGAACCAGCTTCCCATCCATCTCGTAGGAAAAGGGAATCGATACAATCTGGTATTTTTCCAGATAGCTGCGGGAAAGATTGCAGGTAGAGTCAGCAAAAATAGCAAAGGACATATGCGTTCCTCCTAGTATCTAGTGTGTGATATTAGTATACATGATGTTGGGCTTCGTGTAAAGCAGTAATATATAGAATTTCTGTAGAATGTGGGTTGCGGCTGTCCCCGTGCCGTGGTATAATGTGCTATAAGAATAGAACTGGAGGGGATATTGCAATGTCCTATGACAAATCGCAAGTGGGTGACAAGCTGATTTACTGGCGGGAGTTCATGCGTAATTTTCATCTGCCCACCTGGCAGGAGCTGCCGGATCTGGAACTGTATATGGACCAGGTGGTGTCTCTGGTCAGCCGGTATGTAAACCTTCAGCCCCATTCCGCGCCCAATGAGCAGATCTTGACGCCCAGCGCCGTCAATAACTATGTGCGTCTGAAACTGATCCCCCCACCAGTCAAGAAACGGTACTGCCGGGAGCACCTGGCCTACCTCATTGTCATCTGCTGTCTCAAAAGCTCCATGAGCTTATCCAGTATCCAGCAAATGTTCCCCGTGGGGCTGGAGCAGGAGGAGGTGCAGCAAATCTACACCAATTTTCTGGCGCAGTACCGCACAGCCTACCTTACCTGTGTCCAGCAGCTGGAGCTTTTGGCTCATCCGGTTCTGGATCCGGAGAACAGTTCCCCGGACAGCGTGGAGTCTCTCATTCTGACCACCGCTGTAGAAGCCACATTATATAAATTGGTGACAGACAAACTTTTGGCTTTGCAGCTTCCCCGTGAGGAAGATTCCCACTGATCCAAAAATCCCCTTTGCTCCGCTTTTATAGGATTTGCCTTGGCAAGAAAGGGCGAAAGATTGATTTTTGGTGATTTTTTTGGCAGAAATTCCTGAAAACTTCGCAAAAAACCCTTGCAAATATCCCCCTCCGGTGGTATACTAATCGTAATCTAACGTAGGTTTACGAAAGAGAGGGGCTCGCCCCTCTCTTTCTTGCTGAGGAAGGTGTTTATTAACAATGAAGATTACAGAGCAGGTTGCTTCCTTCGCCAGACCCCTGGTAGAAGGGCTCGGGCTTGAGCTTTGGGATGTGGAATATGTGAGAGAAGGGGCCGACTGGTTCCTCCGAATCTATATCGATAAAGACGGCGGTGTGGACATCACCGACTGTGAGGCCGTTTCCCGTGCCATGGACCCCATTCTGGACGAAAAGGACCCCATTCCGGACAGCTATCACTTTGAAGTCTGTTCCGCAGGTCTGGAACGGGTGCTGAAGCGCCCCCAGGACTTTTCCCGCTACATGGGAAGTCCCATCATGGTGAAACTTTATAAGCCCCACGATGGCATGAAGGAATACCCCGGCGTTTTGGAGGGTTATGAAAACGGCAATGTGACCGTCTCCACCCCCAATGGTTCCCATACATTTGAAAAATCGGAGATCGCCCTGGTGCGGCTCCGGGTAGAATTCTGACAGGAGGATACTGAGCATGGCCAGAGCAACAAAAAAGACCGAAGTCCAGCTTTGTCAGCCGGAAGTCATCTTCAGTGCACTGAAGGCATTGGAGCAAGAGCGGGGAATCCCCGTCAGTTATATGGTAGAGCGCATCAAGCAGGCGCTTACCAACGCCTATCGCAAGGACCGGGAGGACCACAAGGAGGTTCCCGCCGAAAATGTCCTGATTGAACTTACCGAAACCAAAATGTCCATGGTCCAGCAGAAGCTGGTGGTGGATATGGTGGAAGATCCTGCCACCGAAATTTCTCTGGATGCCGCCCGCAATATCAGCCGCACCGCCCGCGTGGGGGAAATGCTGAACATTCCCGTGAATGTGGAGGCCTTTGGCCGCATTGCCGCCCAGACCGCAAAGCAGGTCATTATTCAGGGCATCCGGGAGGCCGAGCGCGGCGCCATGTACGAAAGCTACTCCTCTAAGGCGCAGGAGCTGCTGAACGGTGTCGTTCTGCGCATCGATCCCACCAGCGGCGATATGTTTGTCAGAGTGGGCACCGGCAACGAACAGTCCGATGCCATTCTCCGCTCCGGCGAGCAGATCCCCGGTGAGACCTATACCGAAGGCGAGCATATCCGGGTCTACGTGGTGGATGTTCACCGTGCCGTCCGGGGTCCTCAGGTGGCCGTTTCCCGGACCCACCCCAATCTCGTCCGCCGTCTCTTCGAGCTGGAAGTGCCCGAAATTGCAGACGGTCTGGTGGAAATCCGCAACATTGCCAGAGAGCCCGGCTCCCGGACCAAGATTGCTGTTCGGGGTACCCAGGAGGGTGTGGATCCCGTAGGCGCATGCGTCGGCCCCCGCGGCGGACGTGTGGGAGCCGTGGTCAATGAGCTTCACGGTGAAAAAATGGATATCATCACCTGGTCCGAAGATCCCTGCCAGTATGTATCCGCCGCACTGAGCCCCGCCGATGTCCTGTCCGTGGAGCTGGTTGCAGGTCAGAAGGCCTGCCGTGTGGTGGTGCCTGACGACCAGCTCAGTCTGGCCATTGGCAAGGAAGGCCAGAATGCCCGTCTGGCCGCACGCCTCACCGGCTACAAAATCGACATCAAGCCCGCTTCCAAGGCTTCCGAGGAAGAACAGGCCCTGCCGGAAGCAGAAGTGCAGGAAGATGAGGCCCTGATTGAAGAAGTTCCGGCAGAAGAGACGCCGGAAGCAGAAGCTTCGGAGCAGGACGGGATTTAATCACTTCAAAACCATCAATCGGGGGGTGGAGCCATGACACAGAAGAAAATTCCCATGCGTCAGTGCATGGGCTGTCGGGAGCGCAAGGCCAAACGGGAACTGATCCGGGTGGTTCGCTCACCGGAGGGGATTGTGAGCCTGGATTTTAAGGGAAAGGCTCCCGGGCGGGGTGCATACCTCTGTCCCAACCCCGACTGCCTGAAAAAGGCCATTCGCTCCAAGGCCTTGGAGCGCAATTTGGAGACTGCCATTCCGCAGGAAGTGCTGGAGCGGCTGTCTCAGGAAATGGAGGCCAATCATGAAGCCGAACGCAATTAACTATCTGTCCCTGGCCCGCAAAGCCGGCCGTATTGAGGTGGGGGAAGAGCCCACCGGTGCCGCCGCCAGAGCACAGCACGCAAGACTCGTGATCCTGGCCTCGGATGCCCCGGATAATACCCGCCGCCGTGCCCGGAATTTTATTTCCGGCACCAGTCAGCAGCTCATTACCGTTCCCTTTACCAAGGAGGAAATCGGTGCTGCCCTGGGCAGAAGCGTGGTTTCCATGGCCGCCATTACAGACCCCACTCTGGCGCTTGCCTTTGTGAAAGCGCTGGACAATGAAAGTCTGTATGCCGAAGCCATGGAGGATTTATCCGGACGGGCCAAGCGGGTCCGTCAGCATCAGCTGGAGGAGAGAGCCCATCAAAAGAATCTCCGCCAGGGTCATAGAAAGAAGCATCCGTCTCCGGCTCCGGCTCCGGCGGCAGATGAAACACCCCGCCCGGCCCAGTCCGACGCCGAAAAGCCCTTTCCCCACAGAAAACCCGTGGGCAATGGGAAACCCTACACCTACGGGAAGCCCAATTCCGGCCGCAAGCCCGGTTTTCATGGCAAATCCGCAGGGACAGGCAAATTTTCCGGCACCGGCAAAGGCCCCCGGCAGGAGTTCCGTGGAAACCACGGAACAAAGAAGACAGGAACCGGAACCAGACCCGCCGGGCGGAACCCCGGCAAGAAGTCGTATGGAGGTGCGAAAGTATGAGTTTTATCAAATATCGCGTCCGTGATGTTGCCACGGACTTCGGTATGACCCCCAAGGAAGTTACCGAGGTCATGGGCAAGTATTTTGAAAAGCCCAAGAGTAACAGTCAGGTCCTGACTGACGAGCAACTGAACGTCGTTTTCGACCACCTGACCCAGAACAATCAGATTGACTCTATTGAGCAGGTCTTCGCCAACGCAAAGAAGGCTGAGCCTAAGGCCGCTGCTCACAAGGACGCTCCCAAGCCCAACCGCCCCGCTTCTTCTCAGAAGGCCGGAGGAGAGAACAAGTCTGCTTCTCAGCAGCCCTCTCAGACCCAGGAGCGCCGTCGGGAACGCCGGGTGGTGGATACTTCCGCTGTCCAGGTGAATTCCGAGCGTTTTGACGACCGTGTGGACACATTGGTGTCCGAGCGTGTCCAGAATATTTCCGGCGGCAAGCAGAAAATCGGCGGCGGCAAGGCCAAGAACAACAAAAAGGGTAATAAGTTCCAGAGCAGCAAGGCCAAGAACGAAGAGCAGGAGAAAATGCGCCGCCTGCGTCTGGAAGTCATTAAAAAGACCCCGCTCACCGTAAAGATTCCCGACGAAATCACCGTGGGCGAACTGGCCAGCATGATGAAAAAAACAGCGGCAGAGGTCATCAAGGCTCTGCTGAAAAACGGTGTCATCGCCACCATCAACCAGACCATTGACTATGATACCGCCGAGTTCATCGCCACGGAGCTGGGCTGCAAGGTGGAGCACGAAATCACCGTCACCATTGAAGAGCGCCTGATCGATGATCATGTGGATACTGCTGAGGAGCTTCAGCCCAGAAGCCCCGTTGTGGTTGTTATGGGTCACGTTGACCACGGTAAAACCAGTCTGCTGGATGCCATCCGGAAGACCAATGTGGTTTCCGGCGAGGCCGGCGGCATTACTCAGCACATCGGTGCTTACACCGTTCAGATCAACGGCAATCCCATTACATTTTTGGATACCCCCGGCCACGCTGCATTTACTTCCATGCGTGCCCGTGGTGCCATGTGTACGGATATTGCCATTCTGGTGGTGGCTGCCGATGACGGCATTATGCCCCAGACCGTGGAGGCCATCAACCACGCCAAGGCCGCCCAGATTCCTATTATCGTTGCCATTAACAAGATGGATAAGCCCGGCGCCAACCCCGACCGGATCAAGCAGCAGCTGACTGAGTATGATCTGGTTCCCGAGGAGTGGGGCGGCGAGACCGTCATTTGCCCCATCTCTGCCAAAAAGGGTCAGGGCATCGACGAGCTGCTGGAAATGGTCATTCTGACTGCCGAAGTGCAGGAGCTGAAGGCCAATCCTAACCGCTCCGCCAAGGGCACAGTCATTGAAGCCCGTCTGGATCGCACCCGCGGCCCCATTGCCACCTTGCTGGTGCAAAACGGCACCCTGAATCAGGGCGACATTATTATTGCCGGTACCTCCGTGGGCCGTGTCCGTGTCATGACCGACGACAAGGGCCGTTCCGTAAAGACCGCCGGTCCTTCCATCCCTGTGGAAATCACCGGTCTGGCAGATGTCCCCGCCCCCGGCGACGAATTCAATGCCGTTTCTGACGAGCGTATGGCACGTGAACTGGTGGAGCAGCGCCGTCAGGCCGAAAAGGATGCCGCCGCAAAGCTCAACAGCAAGGTCACTCTGGACAACCTCTTCACCAAGCTCCATGACGAAGAGATGAAGGAGCTGAACCTCATTGTGAAGGCCGACGTCCAGGGCTCCGCCGAAGCCGTGAAGGCCAACCTCATGAAGCTCTCCAATGAAGAGGTCCGTGTTAAGGTCATCCACTCCGGTGTGGGTGCCATCAACGAATCCGATATTCTGCTGGCTTCCACCGCAAACGCCATTGTGATCGGCTTTAATGTCCGCCCTGACGCTGCCGCTCAGGCCAGCGCTGCCCGTTCCAAGGTAGATATGCGGATGTACCGTGTCATTTATGACGCCATCAATGAAATCGAAGCCGCCCTCAAGGGCATGCTGGCTCCCAAGTACGAGGAGGCCATCATCGGCCACGCCGAGGTTCGTCAGACCTACAAGGTCTCCGCCATCGGCACTATCGCCGGCTGCTATGTCAAAGACGGCAAGATCACCAGAGATGCACAGGTGCGTGTGCTGCGGGACAACATCGTTCTGCACGAAGGTGTGGTCGGCTCACTGCAGCGGTTCAAGGACGCTGCCAAGGAAGTCGCTGCCGGTTATGAGTGCGGTATGTCCATTGATAAATACAACGATATTAAAGAAGGCGACATCTTCGAATGCTTTGTCATGCAGGAGATCAAGCGCTGATCCAAGTCCATCGGCATATCCCCGCCGCACCGCACAAGCGGCGCGGTGGGGGTATGTTTTTCTAAGCCACTATTTGTTTTATCTGTAACTATAAGTAAGGAGGATGTATATGGCATCCAATCGTATCGGCCGGATCAATGAGGAAATTCAGCGTGAGCTCAGCGACCTTCTGCGGAATC
Source organism: Oscillospiraceae bacterium (assembly GCA_020025515.1). Classification (GTDB taxonomy): domain Bacteria; phylum Bacillota; class Clostridia; order Oscillospirales; family Oscillospiraceae; genus Faecousia. The sequence continues at coordinate 59,799 of JAHHRZ010000002.1, forward strand.
TGAAAGATCCCAGAGTCCAGGCCACTATGATTTCCGTCACCCGGGTGGAAACCACCCCCGACCTTCGCTATGCAAAGATCTATGTGAGCTTTTTAGACAAAACCAAGGCAAAAGAGGCCATCAAAGGTCTCAAGTCTGCTGGCGGCTATCTGCGCCGGGAGCTCAGCGCCGCTTTGCAGCTGCGCTATACCCCGGAGCTGCAGTGGCAGGAGGATGACTCCATCACCCGGGGCGCCCATATGCTGGATCTGTTAAACTCTCTCAATATCAAAAAGGATGACGAAGATGAAGAATCTGACGATTAAACAGACCGCAGAGCTTCTCAAAAGCAAAGATACTATTTTAATTTTGACCCATCGCCGTCCCGACGGAGATACCTCCGGCTGTGCTGCCGCTCTGTGCAGAGGCCTCCGTTCCCTGGGAAAAACTGCCTGGATTCTGGAAAATCCCCAGCTGATTCAGAAGTACCGTTCCTATCACCAGGGTCTTACCATCTCCCAGGTCCCCCAGGGCGCCTATCTGGTGAGTGTGGATGTTGCCAGTCAGGATATGCTCTGTATGGGCGCACAGGCGCTTTCTGTTGACCTGCTTCTGGACCACCATGGCTCTAATCCCGGCTTTGCCTCTCAGGGAGTCATCCAGCCCGATGCCGCTGCCTGCGGTGAAATCATTCTGGATCTTCTGAGCGCCATGGAGGTGAAGCTGGACAAAGCCATGGCAGAAGCTGTGTATGTAGCAATCTCTACGGATACCGGCTGCTTCCGCTACTCCAATACCACTTCCAGAACGCTGGAAGCCGCCGCCGCCTGTCTGAAGGCCGGAGCGGACGTTTACCCCATCAACAAGGCCCTTTTTGAAACCGTCCGTCTGTCCCGTTTGAAGCTCAATGCCTATATGGCCCAGCATTTGGAATTGCTGAACGACGGCCGGGTCGCTCTGTGTCCCATTCCTCTGGCGGTAGAGCAGGAAACCGGTGTAATGGAGGACGATATGGAAGATGTATCCAACTTTGCCCGAAATATTGAAGGGGTAGAGCTGGCCGTCACCTTCCGCACTGTAGAAAACGGCGATACCAAGCTCTCCATTCGCTCCTCTCCCATGTATGATGCCGCAGCTCTTGCGGTTGCCATGGGAGGCGGCGGTCACAAGGCCGCCGCAGGTGCTACCATTCACGGCGATTATACTGCCGCTCGCCAGTGGATTCTGGAACTTATGCACCAGCAGGGAATCCTGTAAGAGAAAGGAAAGATACCATGGCAACGGGAATTATTATCATTGACAAACCGCAGGGCTGGACCAGTCAGGATGTTGCTGCCAGACTGCGCCGGGTGTTCGGCACCAGACGCATTGGTCACGGCGGCACCCTGGACCCTATGGCAACGGGAATCCTTCCTGTCTTTGTAGGCAGAGCAACCCGGGCTGTGGAATTCTTTGAGCATGCAGAAAAAGAATATATCGCCACCTTGCGTCTTGGCCTTCTTACGGACACAGAGGACACCTCCGGCACCATTTTGGAGACCCGTCCTGTAAGTGCAGGCCCTCAGGAGGTAGCAGACATTCTGCCCAAGTTTTTGGGGAAGCAAATGCAGGTTCCCCCCATGTACTCTGCCGTAAAAATTCAGGGTAAAAAGCTCTATGAGCTGGCCCGTCAGGGAAAGACCGTGGAGCGGCAGCCCCGTCCCATCGAAATCCTCGAACTGGAACTTCTGGGGCATGAAGGAGACGACTACCAGATCCGGGTGCGCTGCTCAAAGGGTACCTATATCCGTACTTTGTGCAAGGATATCGGCCTGGCTCTGGGCTGCGGTGGCACCATGGCAGCCCTTCGCCGCTCCCGGGCTGGTGCCTACGGCCTTTCCGATGCCGTGGAGCTGCAAACCCTTCTGGACCGAGCCGAGCAGGGGCAGGAGGTTGCGTCTTTGCTGCTTCCCATTGATTCCATGTTTTCTCAGGCCCCCGCTTTGGATCTGACCCCCAAGCAGGAGAAAGCCTGCCGCAACGGTGCAGCCTTCTCTATTTCTCTGGATGCAGGCCAGTACAGGCTCTATGGCAGCGGAGAGTTTCTGGCCCTGGGTGCCTGTGACGGCACCACAATGACCACCATAAAGAGTTTTTATGAGGTGAACTGAAATGGAACAACCCAAAGTCATTGCTCTGGGATTTTTTGACGGTGTCCACCTGGGGCACGGACAGCTCTTATCCCGTTGCCGGCAGGAGGCCGACCGCCTCGGCGTTTGTGCTGCTGCCCTTACATTTGACCTTCATCCGGACACTCTGGTAAGCGGTACCCAGGTCCGGCTTCTCAGCAGCACCCAAGACCGCAGCCGTCTGATGCAGGAGCTGTATGGCATCGAAGAGGTTCTGACGCTCCATTTTGATGACGATATGTGCAGTATGGAATGGCAGCAGTTCCTCCAAAAGATCCTCATTGAAAAGTATCACGCCGTTGGGCTCATCTGCGGCCATGATTTTCGCTTTGGTGCCGGCGGCCGCGGCACTGCCGCCCTGCTGCAGGAGGCTGCCGCAAAGCATGGCATTTCCTGTGCCGTAGTGCCTGAATATCGTCTGGAAAACATTACCGTCTCTTCCACCTACATCCGAACCCTCATTGCCAGCGGTGAACTGGATCGGGCCAGATGGTTTCTGGGCCATCCTCACATGCTCTCCGGCAAGGTGGTGGAAGGACGACATCTGGGACGCACACTGGGGATCCCCACTGCCAACCTGATCCCCAATCAGGAGCTGGTACTGCCCCCCAACGGCGTCTATGCCTGCCGTGTCCGAACTTCAGACGGTTCCTATATGGCCGTGGCCAACATCGGCACCCGCCCCACTGTGCAGGGGCACAAGCTTACCATCGAGCCCTGGCTTTTGGACTACACGGGAGATCTCTATGGCCAGGTGGTAACCCTGGAGCTGTGGCATTTTCTCAGAGAAGAGAAAAAATTCCCCAGTCTGGAGGCACTGCGCCACGAAATCCTGCGCAACGCCCAGCAAACCCGTGCTTTCTTTGCCGACCCCACACAGACCTAACAAAAACATGATAAAAATGCTGCCGCAAGGCCGTTTTTCATAGACAGCAGCCACCTCATTCCCCCTTGCGCATCATTTTAAGCACCCTTGTTCCCAATTTTTCCGGAAGTGTACACAACATTATGCTGTGTGCCTCCTGGAAGAAACACAGCGCACCCCACATATCAAAACTTAGAAAATGGAGGTAATTTATGATGCAATGTCCCAAATGTGGCTATACCAATCAAGACGGCAGCCTGTTCTGTAACGGCTGCGGTACCCCGCTGGTCTCCGCTTCCTCTGCCAGCACTCCTCAGGAAACCAAACCAAAACGCCGTGGAATGATGGTTGCAATTCTCTGTATTGTCTTAGTTGCTGCCATTGGCATCGGTGCAGCCGTTTGGATGCTGAATTCTCAACCAGAAGATCGTCTCTTGGAGGCTGTAAAAAAGACTGAAAAAACCATGAGCAGTCTGTATTCCCCAAATAATAATATAGCTGCCCTGGGAGAAGGTTTTAGAAATTTACAGGAAACTAATGCGTTTACCATGCTCATGGAGATTAGTGATGGCTATGACATGGTGAATTTGCAAATGCACGGACAGGATGATGCTGGGTTATGTACGCTGTCATATGACCTGATGGGCACTTCCATAGATATGAACATCTATTTTGATCAGGAGCAGATCCAGCTGTCTATCCCCGACTACATGGATGAGGTTCTTGGGATGCCCACCGAAAATCTGGAGGAGAACCTGAAAAAATCCTGGATCGGTCAAAATATGGATATTGAGGATCTCTCCGGCTTTGACCAGGTTTCCGGCATTACCTCTCCTTATGAGAAGGAGTGTCAGGCCATTATAGACAGCCTGGAAGTAGAGAAGCCCTCCACTGTGGAGCTTACTCTGGGGGAGACTACACGCAAATGTGACGCATATCAGGTAAACTGCGATTCCAAGGCTGTCCTGGATTTCTATAAGGCTGCCTATCTCAACAACCCCGCTGTCTCCTCTGCATCCTCTGCGCTGCCCTATGATGACTCCGACTTTGAGGAAATTATGCAGCAGATGGATGATTTGGAAACCACCATGTATGTAGACGACCGTGGTTACTGGATCGGCATGGACATTATGATCGAAGACGACGGTTTTGAACTCCGCTTTATCGGCACAGACAACATCTGCCAGACCACTGCCATTTCCGTTATTTCCGATGGTTATAAAGAGACCATCCACTTCGTCAGCAATGTAACCACAGACGAAGTGGAGATCGTGATGCAGCAACCCATTACCGGTGAGCAGTTGCCCTTCCTTCGCTACGGGAAGGATGCCACACTCGCCATTATGCCCGACGAAGTCGGCGCACCGGTGTTCCGGCTTGCTCCCGTCGATGGTGGTGTGGAGCTGTCGTTTACGGATGATTACAGCAATAGTCATCTTACCATTGCACTGTATCCTATGACGGAAAAGGTGGCTCCTTTGGCTGATACGTATACCAACATACTGGAAATGGATGAAAATGATTTCATGGAACTGATTCTCTCCATCAGCGGCTCCTGATTTCATTTTCTCGTCCCACATCTGAATAAATAAGAGCACATAAATAAAATGCAAGCAGCACCTGATCCGCAAAAGATCGGTGCTGCTTGTTTTTGTTCTGCCTTTGTGGGCAGTCCTTTGCATCAATGGAGTTTTGAGAAAATCTCTCCCAGTTTTTCATGAAAAACCAGGTTTGCATAGTCGTCATAGCCTGTAGCGTCCCGATTGATCAACACCAGACGAGAGCCATGATAATACCGAATCAGACCGGCTGCCGGATATACCGTAAGGCTGGTCCCTGCCACAATCAGAAGGTCTGCCTGCTCAATAGCTTGGATGCTCTTGATGAGAGTATCCTCATTCAGGGATTCCTCATAGAGCACCACATCCGGCTTTACAATGCCGCCGCAGGTGCAGCGTGGAATGCCCCGGGCTTCTTTTACAAACTCCGCCGGATAGAATTTATGACAGTTCCGGCAGTAATTTCGCAAAACACTTCCGTGCAGCTCATAGACCCGCTTGCTGCCCGCTTTCTGATGCAGGCCGTCAATATTCTGCGTCACGATCCCCAGAAGCTTTCCTTCTTTTTCCCACCGGGCCAGGGTTTTATGGGTAATATTGGGTGCAAACCCCAGGGGAAGCATTTTTTCCCGATAGAATCGGAAGAAATATTCCGGATTTCTCTCAAAAAAGCTGTGACTGATGATGGTTTCAGGAGGATATTCAAATTTTTGATTATAAAGTCCGTCCACAGAGCGAAAATCCGGGATTCCCGACTCCGTGCTGACTCCCGCACCTCCAAAAAAGACAATGCGTTCGCTTTCATCGATCCACGACTGTAAGGTGTTCAAGTGTTCCACAAGCGATCCCTCCTTCTGCATTCCTTGTATTGCTTCTATCTGACTCTGGAGCCCTTTGGATATAGTGAGGCTGTTTCACCGAAATGAAACAGCCTCTGCGTGATATTATTTGAAATAGCGGACAGCAGACTGGAACAGTTTCATATCTGTCTCGCCGGGAACATTCTTGTACAGACCAAAGCCCTTACGCTCGGAATGGCCCATCTTACCCAAAACACGGCCGTCCGGAGAGGTAATGCCCTCGATGGCGTAAATCGAACCGTTGGGGTTGAAGGACACATCCGTGGTGACATTACCGGACAGATCCACATACTGGGTGGCAATCTGACCCTTGGCTGCCAACTCCTTCACCAGGGCTTCATCCGCCAGGAAGCGGCCTTCTCCGTGGGAAATGGGCACCGTGTAGACCTCGCCCACCTGGGTGCCGGAAAGCCAGGGGCTCAGGTTGGAAGCCACACGGGTCCGCACCAGACGGGACTGGTGACGGCCAATGACATTGTAAGTCAGGGTGGGGAAGTCTGCATCTGCATCCAGAATCTTGCCGTAGGGTACCAGACCCAGCTTAATGAGGGCCTGGAAGCCGTTGCAGATACCCAGCATCAGACCGTCCCGCTTCTCCAGGAGATTTGTCACCTGTTCCTTCACCGCAGCGTTGCGGAAGAAGGCGGTAATAAACTTACCGGAGCCGTCGGGCTCATCGCCGCCGGAGAAACCGCCGGGGATAAAGACCATCTGAGACTGCTTGAGCTTCTGGGAGAATTCCTCCACGCTGCGGGAAATGGCATCTGCGGAGAGATTCCGAATCACAAAGATTTCGGCCTCAGCGCCGGCATCTTCCATGGCTCTGGCGGAATCATACTCACAGTTGGTGCCGGGGAACACGGGAATCAGCACCTTGGGCTTTGCCACATGGACAGCAGGAGCTGCAACTACGCCGCCGGTATAGGACAATGTTTCCACAGGGGTCTTCGCATCGGGGATGTTGCAGGGATACACAGGCTCCAGCTTGTCCTCATAGGCCTTGAGCACGTCCTTCACATCCAGTTCTTCATTGCCATAGGCAAATGTACCCTGGTCTGTGACGGTGCCCAGGACCTGACCCACAGGCTCATGATCCTGCATCTCCAAAACAAAGCCGCCATAGGCATAGCCAAAGAGCGTATCCAGGCTGACCTCAGGGTTGAACCGGAAGCCGAAGCCCTCACCGAAGGCCATCTTCATAACGGCCTCAGCAGGGCCGCCCATGCCGGGGGTATAGGCAGAAACCACCTTGCCCTCCCGCTGCAGGCGGGTCACCAGCCGGAAGTGCTCCAGAAGGCTCTCGGTTTCCGGCAGACCCTTGTCGTTGTACTTGGGCATCAGCAGGCAAACCGTATTTCCAGCCTTTTTGAACTGGTTGGGGACAATATTTCTCACATTCTCCGTGGTCACAGCAAAGGACACCAGAGTAGGAGGCACATCCAGATCCTCAAAGGTGCCGGACATGGAATCCTTGCCGCCAATGGCCGCAATCTTCAGTTCCTTCTGTGCCTGGAAGGCACCCAGCAGAGCCGCCAGAGGCTGACCCCAGCGCTTGGGATCCTTGCCTACACGCTGGAAATACTCCTGGAAGGTCAGATATACATCCTCATAGGCCGCACCGGTTGCAACCAGCTTTGCAGCGGATTCCACCACCGCCAGATAGGCACCATGATAGGGGCTTTTCTCCGTGACATAGGGGTTATAGCCCCAGGACATGAGAGAGCAGTCCTCCGTGTGGCCCTTTTCCAGGCTGACCTTGTGCACCATTGCCTGAATGGGGGTCTGCTGATTCTTTCCGCCGAAGGGCATCAGAACCGTGCCTGCACCAATGGTAGAGTCAAACCGCTCGGAAAGGCCACGCTTGGAGCAGGTATTGAGATCTGTAGCCAGACGGTTCATATTCTCACGGAAGGAGCCGGAGACGGCTGTGCGGTAATCCCCGCAGGGAGCCAGGTCAATGGTAATATGCTTTTCAGCGCCGTTGGAATCCAGGAACGCACGGCTCACATTGACAATGGTATTGCCCTTCCAGTTCATCACCAGCCGAGGCTCCTGGGTCACCTCTGCCACCACAGTGGCCTCCAGGTTTTCCTGTGCGGCCAGCTCCAGGAACCGCTCTACATCATGGCTGGCCACTACAACCGCCATGCGCTCCTGAGACTCAGAAATGGCCAGCTCCGTGCCGTCCAGGCCCTCATATTTCTTAGGCACCCGGTTCAGATCGATCTTGAGGCCGTCTGCCAGTTCGCCGATTGCAACAGAGACACCGCCTGCGCCGAAGTCGTTGCAGCGCTTGATCATCCGGGTTGCCTCTGCGCAGCGGAACAGACGCTGCAGCTTCCGCTCCTCAGGTGCATTGCCCTTCTGTACTTCCGCACCGCAGTCCTGCAAAGAGCTGAGGGTGTGGCTCTTGGAAGAGCCGGTGGCACCGCCGCAGCCGTCACGGCCGGTGCGTCCACCCAGAAGGATGACCTGATCTCCGGGCTGGGGACGCTCACGGCGCACATTGGATTCCGGAACCGCTGCCACAACCGCACCGATTTCCATACGCTTGGCTGCATAACCGGGGTGATACAGCTCATCCACCATACCGGTGGCCAGACCAATCTGATTGCCATAGGAGGAGTAGCCGGCAGCGGCTGTGGTGACGATCTTTCTCTGGGGCAGCTTGCCGGGAATGGTCTCAGACACAGGTTTCAGAGGGTCCGCAGCACCGGTGACACGCATGGCGCCGTAGACATAAGCACGGCTGGCCAGAGGGTCCCGGATGGCGCCGCCAATGCAGGTAGCGGCCCCGCCGAAAGGCTCGATCTCAGTGGGGTGATTGTGGGTCTCGTTCTTGAACAGAAGAAGCCAGGGCTCCTCCACACCGTCAACCGTTACGGTCATATGGACGGTACAGGCGTTGATTTCCTCGCTCTCGTCAAGCTTGTCCAACATTGCGTTGCTGCGCAGATATTTGGCAGCCAGCGTACCGATATCCATGAGGTTGATGGGCTTGGTTCTGCCCAATTCCTTGCGGGTATTCAGGTACTCCTGATAGGCCTCCTCCAGAATGGGGTCGGCAAACTTCACGCTGTCAATGGTGGTGTTGAAGGTGGTATGACGGCAGTGATCGGACCAATAGGTATCGATCATACGGATTTCCGTAATGGTAGGGCAGCGGCCCTCTTCCCGGAAATAGGCCTGACAGAAGGTGATATCGTCCAGATCCATGGCAAGGCCCATGGATTTGACCATCTCAGAAAGGCCCTCCCGATCCAGCTCCAGGAACCCCTCCAGGGTTTCCACCGTCTGGGGGATGGCATAATCCACCTGCAGGGTCTCAGGCAGTTCCAGCGCAGCCTCACGAGCTTCCACAGGGTTGATGACATATTTCTTAATGGCGGCAATGTCCTCCTGGGACAGGCTGCCTTCCAGAACATAGACCCGGGCGGTGCGCACCGTGGGACGCTCCCCCTGAGAGATGATCTGGATGCACTGGGCCGCAGAGTCTGCCCGCTGATCGAACTGACCAGGCAGATATTCCACAGCAAACACAACGCCGTCCGTATTCACCGTTTCAAATGTCACATCCAGCTGAGGCTCAGAAAATACATTTTTTACGGCGTAATCAAACAGATCTTTTTCGATATTTTCCACATCATAGCGGTTGATGACCCGGACTTTTTCCAGGGTCCGAATCTGCAAAAGCTCCCGCACCTCATGAAGCAGCTCCGCGGCTTCTTTGGCAAGCGCTTCTTTTTTCTCTACAAAAATGCGATAAACCATGGGGTACCTCCAATTTATCTTGTTGCGAAGCAAGTGTGTCGTTTACAGCGCCTCCAAAGCACGCTTTCCAATGTCACTGCGGCGGTAAGCATTTTCAAAGCGGACTTCCTCTGCCAGACGGTACGCTTCCTGAATGGCCTGGGGAAGCGTGTCAGCCAGTGCGGTCGTTCCGGTGACACGGCCACCGGAGGTCAAAAGTTTTCCCTCGGAAAGCTTGGCACCGGCCACGAAGGTATGGGCACTGGCTTCTTCCGACATTGTGATCTCAAATCCCTTCTCATAGGCCAAGGGATAGCCCTGAGAAGCCGTTACCACACAACAGGCAGATTTCTGAGAGAACTTGACCTCCGTCTCAGCCAGAGTCCCCTGGGTTGTGGCCTGCATAATGGTCAGAAGGTCGCTTTCCAGAAGAGGCAGCACCACCTGCGTCTCCGGATCACCAAACCGGCAGTTATATTCAATCACCTTAGGTCCGTCCTTGGTGAGCATGAGTCCAAAATACAGGCAGCCTGTAAAGGGCCGCCCCTCTGCCTCCATGGCCCGGATGGTGGGCAGGAAGATTTCATCCATACACTGCTTTGCAATGGCCTCGGTATAATAGGGATTGGGGGCAATGGTGCCCATGCCACCGGTATTGAGTCCCTGGTCATTGTCCATAGCACGCTTGTGATCCATGGAGGAAACCATGGGTTTCACGGTCTTTCCGTCGGTAAAGGACAGGACGGAAACCTCGGGGCCTTCCAGAAACTCTTCAATGACCACCGTGGAGCCGGAAGCACCGAACTTGGCATTCGCCATCATGTCCGTCACAGCGTCCAAGGCCTGCTGGGTGGTCTCGCAAATAAGAACCCCCTTGCCCAGAGCCAGACCGTCCGCCTTCACCACCAGAGGCGCAGGCTGGGACTTTACATAGTCTTTAGCCGCCTGAAGATTGGAAAAGGTCTCATAGCGGGCTGTGGGGATGTTATATTTCTTCATGAGATCCTTGGAAAAAGCCTTGCTGCCTTCGATGATGGCGGCATTGGCTTTGGGTCCAAAGCATGGGACGCCAATTTCATTCAGCCGATCCACGCAGCCCAAAACCAGAGGATCATCCGGGGTCACCACAGCATAGTCCACAGGATGGGACTTGGCAAATGCCACGATTGCGTCCAGGTCTGTCGCAGAAACAGGAACGCAGGTGGCTTCTCCGGCCATGCCGCCGTTGCCGGGCACGGCGTAAATCTCCTGTACTTGGGGATTTTTCCGCAGGGAGCGAATCACGGCATGTTCTCTGCCGCCGCTGCCTACTACAAGAATATTCATGGGAATTTCCTCCCTCTATATATTGGGATTCTCCGGAGGCAAATTGCCCCCGGAGTCAGCTCTTCAAAAGCTTCACAGGCTTGCGCAAATTCTACTGGCGGCTCGCCGGGCAAAGCTTCTGTATCGGCTTATAGGTGCGCAAAGGGATGCAGGCTCCCCTTGCGCATGAATCTTCTTAGTGATGGAACAGCCGCATGCCGGTGAAGGCCATGACCATGTTGTTCTTATCACATTCTTCAATGACCAAGTCGTCACGGATGGAGCCACCGGGCTGGGCCACATAGGAAACGCCGGATTTCAGGGCACGCTTGATGTTATCCGCAAAGGGGAAGAATGCATCGGAGCCCAGAGAAACGCCGGTGCGGCTTGCCAGGAATTCCCGCTTGTCTTCCTCCGTGAGAGGCTCGGGGCGAGAAGTGAAATAATTCTGCCAGATGCCCTCTGCACAGACATCTTCTTCGTTGCCATTGATATAGCCGTCAATGACATTGTCCCGATTGGGACGGCCCAGGTCAGAACGGAAGGGCAGTGCCAAGGTCTTGGGATGCTGACGCAGGAACCAGGTGTCTGCCTTGGAGCCTGCCAGACGGGTGCAGTGGATTCTGGACTGCTGACCGGCACCAACGCCGATGGCCTGACCGTCAATGGCGAAGCAGACGGAATTGGACTGGGTGTATTTCAGGGTGATGAGTGCCACAATAAGATCCCGCTTTGCGCTGTCGGGCAGTTCTTTGTTTGCAGTCACCAGATTGCTCAGCAGTGCCTCATCAATCTTGAAATTGTTGCGGCCCTGACGGAAGGTGACGCCATAGACCTGCTTTTCCTCTGCTTCCATGGGAACATAGTCGGGGTCAATGGCAACCACATTATAGCCGCCCTTACGCTTGGTTTCGAGAATGGCCAAAGCTTCCTCGGTGTAGCCGGGGGCAATCACACCGTCGGAAACCTCCTTCGCCAAAAGGGAGGCGGTGAGAGCGTCACAGGGATCGGACAGTGCCACCCAGTCACCAAACGAGCACATCCGGTCGGTTCCTCTGGCTCTGACATAGGCGCAGGCCAGGGGGTTCTCATCCAGCCCCTGTACGTTCTCTACAAAGCAGGCCTTTTTCAGCTCCAGAGGCAGGGGCAGACCCACTGCGGCAGAGGTGGGGGAAACATGTTTGAATGAAGTGGCGCAGGGCAGGCCGGTGGCCTGCTTCAGCTCCTTGACCAGCTGATAAGAATTAAATGCATCCAGAAAATTGATGTAACCGGGACGTCCGTTGAGAATGGTAACAGGCAGGTCACTGCCGTCAGCCATATAGATCTTGGCAGGTTTCTGGTTGGGATTGCAGCCATATTTCAGTTCAAATTCCTTCATTTTTTTACACCCTCAATTCAGCAGTAATTGTTTCATTTTCGTAATGAGACAGAATAGGAGCTACCACGTCAGCCAGGAACTGGGTAACCTGGCTGGCGGAACGGCCAGTATAAGCGCTGGGGTCCAGCTGCTGCAAAATTTCCTCTTTGGTCATGGGGAAGGTTTCATCCTCGGCAATGCGATCAATGAGATCATTGCTGCCGCCTTCCAGCTTTACTTTTGCAGCCGCTGCATGGGAATGAACACGCAGAGCCTCGTGGAGCTCCTGACGGTTACCGCCACGCTTCACAGACTCCATCATAATGTTTTCGGTTGCCATAAAGGGCAGTTTCTCCATAACCCGGCGCTCTACCACCTTGGGGTTCACAACCAGGCCGGAGGAGACATTGATATAAATGTTCAAAATGGCATCCACAGCCAGGAATGCTTCTGCCACCGCAATCCGCTTGTTGGCAGAGTCGTCCAGAGTCCGCTCAAACCACTGGGTACCGGCGGTGAGGCCGGGATTCAGGCTGTCGCAGATCACATAACGGGCCAGTGCGCAAATCCGCTCGGAGCGCATGGGATTGCGCTTGTAGGGCATGGCAGAAGAACCGATCTGGTTCTTTTCAAAGGGCTCTTCCATTTCCTCAAAGGACTGCAAAATCCGCATGTCGTTGGCGAACTTCATGGCGCTCTGGGCAATGCCGGACAGCGCTCCCAGGAAATAGGCATCTACCTTCCGGGAATAGGTCTGGCCGGACACGGGAACCACACCGGAAAAGCCCATGTCTGCGGCGATCAAACGCTCCATCTCCAGAATCTTCTCCTCGTCTCCTTCAAAAAGCTCCATGAAGGAGGCCTGGGTGCCCGTGGTTCCCTTGGAACCTAAAAGTTTCAGATTTTCCAGCTGGTAGGACAGGTTTTCCATATCCTGAATCAGCTCGTAAATCCACAAAGTAGCCCGCTTGCCCACGGTAGTCAGCTGCGCAGGCTGCAGGTGGGTGTAGCCCAGGCAGGGCATTGCCTTGTACTGCTGGGCAAAGTGAGACAGGTTTTTCACCACCTGCGCACACTTTTTCAGCACCAGGCGGCTGGCCTCCCGGAGAACAACCACATCGGTATTGTCACCCACATAGCAGGAGGTGGCCCCCAGATGGATAATGCCAGCGGCATTGGGGCACTGCTGACCGTAGGCATAGACGTGGCTCATCACGTCATGCCGGACCAAACGCTCCCGCTCCTCTGCTACAGAATAGTTGATATCGTCCTTATGGGCCTCAAGCTCCTGAATCTGCGCCTCAGTGATGTCCAGACCCAAGGCCTTCTCTGCCTTGGCCAAAGCGATCCACAGGCGGCGCCAGGTACGGAACTTGAAGTTCTCGGAGAAGATGTGCTGCATCTCGCTGCTGGCGTACCGGGTGGACAGAGGGGAAATATAAGAATCGTGATTTCGTTCCATTGTGATATAACCTCGTTTAGAAAAATCAGGCGTTCTGATGCTTGTTGACGATCCGGCTGTCTGCCTCGCCGGTTTCCAGATTCACAAAGCTGGTGAACAGGGAGACCTTATTGTCTTCATTGAGGCTGTTCCAGACCTTCTGGGTGAAGGTATCCAAATCTCCCTCCATGGCAACCGCTCTGGGTTCTCCGCAGAAGGAGGGCAGGGGATTGCCGTCCTGCTCATAGGTGTGGATGAAGTGGCCCATGCCGGCCTTGGGGCTGTCATAGGTGAAATAGCTGCGGACACAGCACTCGGGGTCGCCGTCCAGAGATTTCAGGATAGACAACACATAAGAGCCGCAGGGATAGAGAATGCCGGAAATCCTGGGGGTGTAGTTGGGGCCGTCCGGCTCAAACTCCCGGGTGTTCAGTGCCGCCACATAGCTCTCTTCCCGGAGCATAAAATCCCGGATGGTATCGGTCTGATCGCCGTTGGTGACGATGGTGGTAACACCGTCTTCGTCTGCTACCCGGCGGACGGGATGATAGATAATGAGGGATGGGTCGGTCATCTTGGCAGGGTCAAACGCCTGGGTACGGATGCCGTCTTCGGTCTCCACAAAAATCCGGTTGCGGCTGTTTTCACTGCGGCCCATGATAAAATAGGCAATAACGGCGGACTTTCCGTCCTCACTGCGGCCCAAAAGTACGCCGCGTCCGGGATAGGCATTGCCCTGCAACAGGGAATAGAGATTTTCCATCACAAGTTCCTCCATATCTTTAATTAGAATCCCTGGGTTTTATCTGTTTTCTGCAATTTGACGGCTTACCATCTCTGCGGCCTGGGGAAGCAGCTGCCATTCGGCCTGCTCCATCACCCGCCGCTGAAGGGTCTCCGGGGTGTCATCCGGCAGGACTTCCACAGCCTTTTGAAGAAGGATGGGGCCGCCGTCGGCAATTTCATTGACGAAGTGCACCGTAGCCCCGGTGAGCTTCACCCCCCGCTCCAGCGCTGCCTCATGGACATGAAGCCCATAGAAGCCCTCTCCGCAGAAAGCAGGAATCAGGCTGGGGTGGATATTCAGAATCCGATTGGGCCATTTCTTGGTAAATCCCTCGGACAGAATACTCATAAACCCGGCCAGAATCACCAAATCTACTCCATTGATCTCCAGAATGCCCTGAAGCCGGGCCTCGAAAGCCGCCTGACTTCCACATTCCTTCTTGCTCACCACGGCAGCCGGAATTCCCGCCTGCCTGGCCCGCTCCAACGCATAGGCCCCGGAGTTGTTGGACACCACCATAACGATCTCACCGTGGGGAATCTCCCCTCGCAGCTCTGCATCGATGAGGGCCTGCAGATTGGTGCCGCCGCCGGAGACCAGGACCGCAATCCGTGTTTTCATTCCAGGATCACCTTTTCCTCAGAGGCAACGATCTCACCCAGCAGGTAAGCATCCTCACCATTGGCTCTAAGGATTTCCAGAGCCTTCTGGGCATCCTCCTTGGCCACCACAACGCTCATGCCAACGCCCATATTGAAGGTATTGAACATATCACGCTGGGGAATATTTCCGGTCTTGGCAATCAGGTCAAAGATAGGCAGGACACGCACATCGTCCTTGCGGATCTTGGCGCCCAGCCCGTCGGGGATGGCACGGGGCAGGTTCTCATAGAAGCCGCCGCCGGTGATATGGCTGACGCCCTTGACCTTGATC
Source organism: Oscillospiraceae bacterium (assembly GCA_020025515.1). Classification (GTDB taxonomy): domain Bacteria; phylum Bacillota; class Clostridia; order Oscillospirales; family Oscillospiraceae; genus Faecousia. Next base: position 74,806 of record JAHHRZ010000002.1, read on the forward strand.
TGCTGGAACAGGGCCAGCATGGGCTTTACATAAATCTTAGTAGGAGTCAACAGGGTCTCGCCGATGGACTTGCCGCCCAGTTCTGCACAAGGCTCCTTCAGATGGGGGTTGTTCTCCACATCAAAAACCTTCCGAACCAGGCTGAAGCCGTTGGAGTGGACGCCGGAAGAGGGCAGGGCAATGATCACATCGCCGGGCACCATGGACTTATGATCCACCATCTTCTTTTTATCCACAATGCCCACGGAGAAGCCGGCCAGATCGTACTCGTCCTCTGGATAGAAGCCGGGCATCTCCGCAGTCTCGCCGCCAATCAGAGCGGAGCCTGCCTGCACACAGCCTTCGGCTACGCCGGAGACCAGCTCAGCGATCCGCTCGGGCACATTCTTGCCGCAGGCGATATAGTCCAGGAAGAACAGAGGCTTTGCGCCGCAGCAAATCACATCATTGACGCACATGGCAACACAGTCGATGCCCACCGTATCGTGCTTGTCCATCAGGAAGGCCAGACGCAGCTTGGTGCCGACGCCGTCGGTGCCGGAGACCAGGACAGGCTCCTCCATGCCGCCCAAGGACAGCCCAAAGCAGCCGCCAAAGCCGCCGATATCATCCAGGCAGCCCTCATTCTTGGTCCGGGCAATGTGGGACTTCATCAGCTCCACCGCACGATAGCCGGCGGTAATATCTACGCCCGCGGCCTTATAGCTCTCGGAATAGCTCTTCTCGTTCATGTTTGGGACTCCTTTATATATATTGTAATAGTCGGAGGGAACATCCGGGGCAGCTACGCCCCAGATTTCATCCTTTATTCCTCACCGGTCCAGCAGTAGGTGCAAACCTTATCCCGATCCAGGCCGATGGCCTCCAGCAGTCCATCCAGAGACTGATAGCCCAGAGAGTGGAAGCCCATTTCGTCGCAAATGGCCTTGAGCAGACATTTGCCCCGCTTGGTGGTACTGTCGGCGTATTCTTGCAAATGCTTCTGTCCCTGCTGTCCTTCCAGATTCTGAACGGTACGGCGGGCCAAAAGCTCCATATCGGAGTTGCTGGAGGAGAAGTTCAGATATTTGCAGCCATACATAATGGGGGGGCAGGCAGAACGCATATGGACTTCCTTTGCTCCGTTTTCATAGAGAAATTCCACCGTCTCCCGAAGCTGCGTGCCACGCACAATGGAGTCGTCCACAAACAGGAGCTTTTTGTCCTGAATCAACTCCGGGACGGGGATCTGCTTCATCTTGGCTACCCGGTTGCGCACCTCCTGATTGGTGGGCATAAACGAGCGGGGCCAGGTGGGGGTGTACTTCACGAAGGGACGGGCAAAGGGCTTTTGGCTCTGATTGGAGTAGCCAATGGCATGGGGAATACCGGAATCCGGCACACCTGCCACATAGTCTACCTCAGGCATTTCTCCCCGGGCTGCCTCATCTCTTGCCATGATCTGGCCGTTGGTATAGCGCATGACCTCTACATTGCGTCCCTCATAATTGGAGTTTGGATAACCGTAGTAGCTCCAGAGGAATGCGCAGATCTTCATTTTTTCTCCAGGTTCCGCCAGCTGCTCGATCTCATCTGTAGTGATTCGGACAATCTCGCCGGGGCCCAGCTCATAATGGTCATGATACCCCAGCTTTTGATAGGCAAAGGACTCAAAGGAGACACACATGCCGTCCTCACTTTTGCCGACCAAGATGGGGAGTCTGCCCACCCGGTCTCTCGCCGCAATGATGCCATCCTCCTGCAAAATAAGGATGGTAGCAGACCCATCAATGAGGCTCTGGGCATTGCGGATTCCCTCAACCAGAGTGTCTTTCTGGTTGATGAGAGCCGCAACCAGCTCCACCTGATTTACTTTTCCGCTGCTCATCACCATAAACTGATGTCCATGGTCGGAGAAATAGGTGTTGATCAGTTTGTCGGTGTTATTGATTGCACCGATCATCACAATGGCAAAAATGCCCAGATGGCTTCGTACCAGCAGGGGCTGGGGGTCATTGTCACTGATGCAGGACATGCCGCTGAAACCATGAAACTCTTCCAAATCCTTTTCAAACTTGGTTCGGAAGGGAGTGTTTTCGATGCTGTGGATCTGGCGCTGGAATCCCTTGTCCTTGTCATAGATTACCATGCCAGCCCGACGAGTGCCCAGGTGGGAGTGGTAGTCTGCACCAAAGAACACATCCAGAACGCAGTCTCGTTTACAGACTGCACCAAAAAATCCGCCCAAGGATAGCCCTCCTTATTCGCCCATCAGGCGGCGCATAACCTCCTGGTAGGCCTCTTCCACACCGCCCATATCACGGCGGAAACGATCCTTGTCCAGCTTCTCATGGGTCTTTGCATCCCAGAGGCGGCAGGTATCAGGGGAAATCTCGTCAGCCAGAACAATGGTGCCATCGCTGAGGCGGCCAAACTCCAGCTTAAAGTCTACCAGCTCAATGCCCAGATTCAGGAAGTAAGCCTTGAGGACCTCGTTGACCCGGAATGCCATTGCCTTGATGGTCTCGATTTCTTCCTTGGTGGCCAGCTTCAGTGCCAGTGCATGGTAGCTGTTCATGAGGGGATCGCCCAGATCATCATTTTTGTAAGAGAACTCGATGGTGGGCTCTTCAAATGCGATTCCTTCCTCCACACCATAGCGCTTTGCAAAGGAACCCGCAGAAATGTTACGGATAATGACCTCCAGAGGCACGATGGAGACTTTCTTCACCACGGTCTCCCGGTCATTCAGCTCTTCCACAAAGTGGGTGGGAACGCCATGCTTCTCCAGCATACCCATAAGGAAGTTGCTCATACGGTTGTTGATGGCACCCTTGCCGGAGATTGTGCCCTTCTTGAGGCCGTTGAATGCGGTTGCATCGTCCTTATAAGACACAATAAGCTTTTCGGGGTCCTCCGTCACAAATACCTTCTTGGCCTTTCCTTCGTAGAGCTGTTCTTTCTTTTCCATGATAAAAAATCCTCCTTACAGGTTAAACTCGGCTTCTACAGCCATGTTCTTTTCCAATACCTTTTCCTGATCTGCCTTACGACGGGCAATCAGTTTTTCAGCCAGGCTCTTGTCCTCCAGAGCCAGCATCTGCACTGCCAGAATGGCAGCATTCACCGCACCGCCTACGGCAACGGTAGCCACAGGGATGCCGGAGGGCATCTGCACGGTGGACAGCAGTGCATCCATCCCGCCCAGGCCGCCGGAGGCCATGGGAATCCCAATCACCGGCAGGACCGTGTTTGCTGCGGCGGCACCTGCCAGATGGGCAGCCATACCCGCAGCACAAATGAGTACACCAAACCCATTGCCCTGAGCCTCTGCACAAAATGCCTGCGCCTGGGCCGGAGTTCGGTGAGCAGAGTATACGTGGACTTCGTAGGGCACCTCAAACGAGCGCAGGGTATCCAGTGCCTTCCGAACGACGGGCAGATCACTGTCACTGCCCATAAGAATACCAACTTTCTTCATGGATAAATCCTCCTTTTCGTGACGAAAAAAGGGCGCACCTACCCCTCCGGGTAAGTACGCCCAGACGGTCGGCATTAAACTCAGCGCTATGCTCCCCTGTGGTACTCCACAATTTCCGTCAGTCACAAAGCGCCTTTATTTACGTATTAAGTCTATCATATTCCCCTTCCAGAGTCAAATAGAAAGAATCCCGAATCTTAACTTTGAAACAAGAATTTTCCTGTTTATTATGTAAGAAACACAAACGCCATTTTAGGTATATGGCGCATTTTCATCCCTTTGATTTACATGATTCCCCCATTTTATGATACTTTTTTATCGATATGCAAAAATACACCATGTTTATAAATTTCCTCCGATCTGCATATTAGGATTGCATTTTTTCAAAAGTCTGGTATAATGAGTGCAGTATTCCCGCACATGGAAAGGCCTTGCAACCCCGAGTGCAGAACATACCTGAACTGTGGGCCGCAGCACGCAGAGATTTTGAATTTATCCGGTTTTGCTGGGATCGTCTATCCGGAGATACACCCAAGCGGCTGACGGATTTGGGGCAAAAAACAAATGGCCTTTTTGAGAATCAGCCGCCCGGAACCTTGTTTTACAGAGCTTTTCCACTAGTATGGAAGCATCACTGTCCCTTAAGACTCTTTCCGTCCCTTTTCCCTAGTGCTTTCGGGAGCGGATGTGAAGATAAATACACGGAGTGGTATCGAAGTGGTCATAACGAGACTGACTCGAAATCAGTTGTACCTTTGGGTACCGTGGGTTCGAATCCCACCCACTCCGCCAGAAAACTCAGTCTGCAAGCGGTTTTTGCCGTTTGCAGGCTTTTTCTTCACTATGGAGATTTTTGCGAAGTCACTCCTTAAATTGCTTAATGGGCAGTCTACGGGATCCATTTGAACTGACTGCCCCGTTGATCCTTTCCGATAAATGGAGAGAAACAGCCAGATTTTTATTATTTTTTTGCAACATATTGAATTCCTCAGTTGTATTAAAATTAAGACATATTGTATGTCGTTTCTAGAAATCACAGCTGAAAGGATGATTGAAATGAAAAAACTCATTGTATTGGGCGTATGCGCTGCGATGGCACTTTCTATGGCAGCCTGCGCAAGTCAGACGGAGCCCTCTTCTACCACTGATGAAACTTCCACCCAGATGCAGCTGCCTGACCCGTTTACTTCCTGTGAATCCATGGGGGATGCAGAGAAGATCGCTGGTTTTACTCTGATCATGCCGGAGCACTCTCCGGACTGGGCAACCGAAACCACAATCCGTGCCACCCAGTCCGGTATGATCGAGGTGGTCCATCTTGGAAACGGCAACGAGATGCGAATTCGCAAAGCCACCGGAAATGAAGACATCAGTGGTGATTATTCTGCCTATCAAACCTCCGATGAAATCTCCGTGAATGACGCAAAGGTGCAGGTAAAGGGCAATGAAGAAAAGATTTATCTTGCTACCTGGAGCAATGGTACACACTCTTACTCCATCAGTGTCAACAGCGGCCTGGCACAGGAGGATCTCACCACCCTGATTTCCTCTATCGATTAAGTCAGCAAACCGGTATGGGCGTGGCGGAATCGTTCCCCACGCCCTTTTTTATGATTGGAAGGTGAATCCCTTTGGTGAACGGTCTCACAAAATACACTCCCCCGCAGCAGTTTTTTGATTGGCTTGTATGCAGACTATTTTATTTTTCTTCCCGTCCAATGCTGATTTTTCCTCAAAAAGAAACAGACTCAACGGACAGGTCCAAATGTTCTGAAACCATCTGTCAGCAGCTCGAACGGGTGATGACCGACTATGGCAACCATATTTTGCGGCTTGCCTACTCTTATCTCCATAATTTAAGCGATGCAGAGGATATTCTGCAGGACACACTGATGCAGTATCTGGAAGCTGCGCCCGCCTTTAAGAACCACATTCATGAAAAAGCCTGGTTACTCCGAGTAGCAGTGAATTTAAGCAAAAACCGTATTGCCTATAATACCATTCGCAGTGCCGACCAGTTGACGGAATCATTGACACAAGACGGCAGAGAAGATCTCTCCTTTGTGTGGGAAGCTGTTAAAAACCTTCCCGAAAAATACAGAGAAGTGATCCATCTATTCTATTATGAAGGATACTCCACCACTGAAATTTCAACCATCCTAAACCGCAAAGAGGCCACCATTCGTTCCCACCTCCACCGGGGACGGGAGAAGCTGAAACTGATATTGAAGGAGGCATATGACTTTGAAGAAACGCTATGACGAAATCATGGAACACATCGAAGTAACCGAGGACATGCGCCTTCGCATTTTAGCGAATCTGAAAACAATTTCTTCTGTGAAACAGCCGGTTAAATCAAAAGAACTTTACCGCAAGTTTCTTCCCTTTGCTGCATGTCTGCTCCTGTTGACTGGTGCATTTGCAGCGACCCGTCTGCGCAGCGATGCCACGGAACATACCCGTCCTACGGTTCAGGGCGCAGTAAATGGAATTTCAACCTTTTCATCATCGGAAGAATTGTCAGATTGCCTGGGCTTCGATGTTTTTCAACTCAAAGAATTACCTTTTGAGACAAAGAAAATCACCTACACCTCTTATTGGAACAGCATGTCCGAAATTACCTATCACGGAAATAGGCAGTCTGCTGTCTTCCGTCAGTCTCCGGGCAGCGAGGACAATTCCGGCGACTACCATTCTTACGCCGTAACAAAAGAGCTCATGGTGAATTCGCTGCGTGTGACTTTAAAAGGGGATTCACAGCAGCAGTTTCATCTGGGCATGTGGTCTGATAACGGCTTTACCTTTTCCTTAACGCTCTCGAAAGAAGCGCCCCTGGAGGACTGGATGAATATGATCTCAAATATTTCGTTATAAAAAGTGTCATAACCATTAAAAAAGGTCTGCCGCAAATTTGCAGCAGACCTTTTTCTTAAAATTTAGATCTTAGCCAAACGCATGAGCATGGTGGCAACCTGTGCACGGTTGGCATTGTGGCCGGGAACCAGAGCGGTCTCAGACACGCCCTCCATGATCTCGGCACCAACAATCCAGGCCATGGCCTCCTGCGCATAGGTGCTGATCTGGTCGGCATCGGCATAGCCGGTCAGGTCTCCCTTTGCAGTGGTATCCATCTGCATGTACTGTGCATAACGATACAGGAAGGTGGCGATCTGCTCACGGGTCACATCTGCTCCGGGAGCAAACTTGGTCTCGGTCACACCGGTGACGATCTTGTTCTGGACAGCCCAGACCAGTGCGTCATAGTAGTAGGCCTCACGGTCCACATCGGTGAACTCCACATCGCCCTCTACCTTGGGAGAACCGGCCATGCGGTACAGGGTGGTGACCAGCATCCCACGGTTCATGGTGTTGCCGGGGGCGAATCTGGTATCGGTGACACCGTTCATGATGCCCTTTTCATAGACAAACTGAACAGCCTCACTGTACCACTTGCCCTCCTCCACATCGGTGAAGGAATGCTCCTGAGAAGCCTGGGGAACCTCAGCGATGGCAGCCAGAGCCTTGTCCAGAGCGGTCTTCACTTCTTCCTCAGAAGCGGCAGCGGAGATCTCCTCCTTGGCAGCCTGCACGATGGCATCGATCTGCACCAAACCATCCAGGTCATAGGCACTGCTGTCGTAGGCTCCGGTCAGATTCATCAGTGCTTCAAACTTGGCAGCTGCCAGCTTTGCAGCGGCCTCGGCCTTTTCGGCCTCTTCTGCCTGCTGCTGGGAGTTCTGGGCGTTCAGATTTGCCTCAGCAATTTCTGCCTGCATAGCGGCAAACTTCTCATACTTTTCAGCGGTTTCCTGGGCATACTTTGCAGCCTCGGCGGCGGCCTTGGCGGCAGCCAGATCCTTGGCATCCTTTGCGGTCTGAGCGGCAGCCTTGGCATCCTCAGCAGCCTTCTTGGAATCGGCGGCTGCGGTCTGGGCAGCCTCAGCGGCGGCCTTGGCCTTCTGTGCCGCATCCTTGTTCACAGCAGTGGACTTCTCAGCCTCATCCGCAAACTTCTTGGCCTCGTCTGCCTTGGTCTGTGCTTCGGCAGCAATCTTCTCTGCTTCCTCAGCGGCGGCCTGGGCAGCCTGGGCTTCCTTCTGGATCTGCGCGGTCTGGGCGGCAGCCTTTGCGGCCTTTTCTGCATCAGCGGCAGTCTTTGCGGCGTCCTCAGCAGCCTTGCGGGATGCCTTGACCGCTGCGGCGTCGTTGCTTTCGGCGTCCTTTACGATCTTCTCGGCAGCAGCCTTGGCGCTCTCGGCAGCCTTCTTAGCGGCTTCCACCTGAGTCTGTGCATCAGCGGCAGCCTTCTTGGCAGCCTCTGCGGCGGTCTTGTCCGCTGCGGTGGAGGCTTCTGCTGCATCGGCAGCAGCCTTGGCAGCCTCTGCGGCCTTCTGTGCCTCGGCAGAAGCGGTCTGTGCAGTCTCGGCGGCCTTCTTGGCAGCTTCGATATCCTGAGTAAAGTCTACCTTCACTGCCTTAAACTCCGCAGTGAGCACCACATTCTCCTTGGGCATGACAAAGGAGTTGTTCTCAATGGGGGTGTTGTTAAACTTCAGAGAGCCCTCCACCAGCTCAAAGCCCTCAGCAGGTGCTACGGTCACGGTGATGGTCTCGCCTGCCTTGGCGCTGGTCTTGCTGGGGGTGATGGTACCGTTTTCCAGGTTTTCTGCAACGGTGATCTGGTATGTGTCAGCAACGGCGCTGCCCTTCACATTCATTACATACTCATAATTCCAGCCCTCGGTACGCAGGAACGCCTTGGTCTCGGTGGGGTCCACCTCATAGCCCGCGGGAACGCCCAGGCACTTGATGGTGTAGTTGCCCAGCTTTACATTGGCCTTTCCGCCGGAATCGGAGGTGGTGCTGATCTCTGCTACCTGCTGGCCCTGGCTGTCGATCACGCCATAGCGGGCACCGGTGATGCTTTCGCCATTGCTGTTCTTGGCAAAAATGGTAACGGTTGCGGTAGGCTCATCAAAGGCCTGGTTCTTTACGGTGTAGGCATCGGAAATCAGCTTGCCCTGGCTCTTCACACGCAGGGTCATATCGCCACCTGCACGGGTCACGGCAACACGGGACACAGACACGGAAGTCTCGCCCTCTGCAACAGGCAGAGAAACCTTGGTGGCCTCGGCCTCTGCGCCGTTTTCATAGACATATACCACATCGCCGGGCTTCAGGTTCTTCACCGTCATGGTGGTGTAGATCTGATTGCCGTTGGAAGAGCTGTTAGAGCCATCGTGAGAATACTTCTCAAAGGTTACATCCTTGGCCGCTGCGGTCTTTTCGGCCTTTTCTGCCTCAAAGGGTACGCTGCACTTTGCACTCTCCTGTGCTCCCTCAGCAGTGGTGGTGTAATACACACGGCCGGCATCCGCAGTGCCGAAGTTCAGGTTTTCCAGAACCACAGCAGCGCCGGTAGAAGTGGCCTCGCCAATCTTGTTGTAGGTCTCACCGTTCTTGGTGTACACCTTCACAACCTGGCCATTGGGAACCTTGTTCAGGGTAATCTTGTCCGCAGCACCTGCGCCATTGACAGCGGACACAAAGTGCATGGGAACGGGGGTGGTCATGGGGAACTGGTCGGTCTCAAACATCTGCCACTCATAGATACGAATAGCGCCCCAAGGAGATCTGCCGCTGTTATAAACGCGGAGTCTCCATTCTCTGGCAGTTACAGGGGTTTCCAGCAGCACATCGGTGACAGCCTTGGTGTTGTTGTGAATACGCTTGACTTCTTGCCAGTTGTTACCACTATCCTTATACTCCAGAGCGAAGTCCGTGGTGTTTGTAAGTACATCTTCACCGCCATACTGACCGTGCTCCACACGCCAACGCTTTACAGTGACCTCACGGCCCAGGTCAATGCTCAACCAACCATCCCTGGCATTGGTTGCACACCACTTAGAGTTGTTGGCAGAGGTACCATCCAAAGCCTTAGAAGCAGGCTCGCCGGAGTTTTGTGCGGAAACCCCTGTGATCTTAGCATTCAGGCAGACATTCTCAAACTCCTGAATTTCTACCTTCTCGGTATCGCCGTTTACATAGGCCCAGTCAATCACCAGCTTTGTGCCTTCTGTGCCGCGGACACCGTTCCGGTTGACCGCAACCACTTCCAGGGTCACATCTGCTTCCTTCTCGTCACGAGTCAGGGTGGGGATGTAGAAGCTGGTGCTGGGGGTTTCCATAATCAGGGTCTTGGTGCCGTCGGCATTGACCTTATAGATCTCATAAGAAGAAGCACCGGTCACCGCATTCCAGAAGATTCTGGCTTCCGCAGTATATGCATCTTTATACAGGATTTCATCCAAAGTCACATTTGCAGGACCCTGAGGGACAGGACGATTTTTCTCAGTCAGAGTCAAAGCGCCAAGATTGACCTTGTACTCGGCCACATCCTCAGCAGACTCGATCTTGAGGCCAATGGCATACAGGGTCTTGCCGGCAGCCTGAGACAGATCCACGCTGGACGTGATCCACTCGCCCTTGCCGGCGGTGAGGTCGTATGCAACCTTCTCGCAGGCCTCATAGCTTTCGGTGGTTTCATCGCCATAATAGGCAACCAGCTTCATTTTGCCCTGGTCTCCCTTGTAAGTGAGGCCCAGCTTCATTCCTTTTTCCACAGGCACCTTGGTGCTGTAGAGCATGATGTCGTTTGCCTTGTTGGCGGTCAGGCTGCCGGAGAACCGAATGGAGTTGCCGCCGTTCCAAGCTGTGGAGAAGTCGTAGCCGCCTTCCAGCTTCTTCCCTTCGGAGTCAATGATCCAGGTCCAGGTAGGCATCACATCCTGATTGGACTGGTAGCTCCATTCTGCATTGCGGGACAGCTTGCCGTCCACATAGTAGCCCTTGCCGTGGCCGGAGTTGAAGTTGGTCACAAAGGGTGCGGAAGTAATGGGAGTCTTGTCCGCGAAGAAGCGAGACATACCGACCCATGCACTGCTGCTTACATCCACAGAGGTATCTCTGGGATCGCTCTTGGCATTGGTATAAAAGTCCTGCTCAACTTCATGGAAATTCTCGCCGGAGGTGGAAAGACCCATGGTAGAGTTGGGGCAGTACAGTGCCAGAGACAGATGCAGATATCCATCTTCGTCGATCAACAGCTCATCTCTGAAGGAAGTCTTCATGCAGTTCTGCTGCACGTCCAGACCTGCAAAAGCATCAAACTGGCTTCTGCCGATGGCCTTCATGGTGTTGATGGTAGTATTGACCTTCCAATTTGACCAGTTATAGTTCATCATGAACTCATCAATGGCGCGGGTGCCATCTTCGGAGTCGGTCATGAACTGCTTATTGTTGTCATTAACAGAGTCCTGATAGGATACGTTGCCGCCGGGGAGCATAGAGTCGTACCAGCTGATGAGCATATCAGGACGCTTCTTGTGCATATAGCGCATCATCTCATCGATGAGCTTTCCCTCTTCGGGGCCGCAGCCGTAGGACTCCTGGTTGAAGAAGTAGCCGTCGAATCCATAGTAGTCCATGATTTCGATCATCTTATCCGCAACAGGGAAGGAGCCGTCTTCGGCCTTCTGAACGAAGTTTCTCACCTGCTGCACATAGTCCACGCCGCCCTGGCTGGATCCCCAGGGGAAGCCCAGAGTCGCAACCACAGGAACGCCGTTGGTGTGAGCCGCATCGGTGAATTCACCGGTAGGGATGACCACCAGGCCCTCCTGAGAGCCGGACCAGTACACAAAAGAGTCAGTGTATTGCCAATAGTTAAAGGCATAGCTCAGGAAAGACTCGGTACCCTGCGCACTGGTGTGGTCGTGGTCGGAGTTAGCCAGGGAGCAGAGCATCAGCTTCGCCTCGGGGTTGGCCATGGGGTTCACCACAAAGCCGCCAACCCGGTCTTTCAGCTTGATGCTGGCCCGGCTGTACATAGCATCGGGGTCGGATTCCGGGGTCCACTCCAGAAGAGTGTCCACATTGAAAGAAGGTCCGATGGGCATGAGGGACTCACGAGCTTCGTAAGCCTCGTTCATGGCCGCAGATCCATCATTACCGGCACTCTTGGCAAAGACGGTTGCAGGCGCAAGGCCTAACACCATAGCCATAGCCAGAAAACCGGTAATTACACGATTGGTTTTTCTGTTTTTCATGGGGATAACTACCTCCTTGGTCTATTGATCTGCGGAAACACAGATCCCTTTGCGGGTGCAACCGTAACACATGCTCAATATACAAAAACGCTTCGCGTATTTTGTGCAATTATCACAATTTGTTCCAATTAAGCACACCAAAAGCTTCTATATTCTACATATTGAGACCTTGTTTGAAAAGTCTCCAAACGACATACAATAGTACTCCAAGGATAGTATTTTCATATTTTGTCATTGGTTTATATAAAAAGCTTTCCCACTTTGTGCAAACAGCACTAAAAGCAAAAAAATTCTTTCTATTGTCTCGATTCAATAAATCGGAACTTTTTTCTCAAAAAAAACAAAGGGTGCTGCCTCGTTTTTCACGAAACAGCACCTTTTTATGAAATTTATGAAATCAGATATGGGAGTAAATCAGTTCCAGGTTCCCTTCAATATCCATGGGGCCATAGTTGGAAGTGATAATCAGGTGATCCCCTTTGGATACCTTCTGACCATCCAATGTGCCTTCCCCGGACAGGACACTCACATTGACAAAGGGCTGATTCCAGTCCATATGTGCCTTTCCGTCCAAGGTCATGCGGCACACCGTATAGTACTGACAGGATACCAGCTGCTCCACCTTGGCGTCTCCGTTGGTCCAGGCGGACTGCTGAGGAGCCTCCGCTTTATGAGGAATCTGGGTCACATCCAGGCTCTGCTGAATGTGCAGGGGACGGGGCTTTCCGTCAGAAAGACGGTCATAATCATAGAACCGATAGGTCACATCGCTGGACTGCTGGGTCTCCAGGATCAGAGTGCCGCCCCGGATGGCATGGAGGCAGCCGGGATTGATCTGGAAGAAGTCGCCCTTCTGAATAGGAACCTGACGGATCAGATCCATCCACTGCTTCTTTTCGATCATTTCCTCCATCTGCTCCTTGGTCTCGGCATTGTGGCCGATGACGATGGTGGTACCGGGGTCGCAGTCCAGTACATACCAGCATTCGGTCTTACCCAGAGAGCCATTTTCATGGGCCCCTGCATAGGCATCGTCGGGATGGACCTGAATACTCAGATCATCCTTGGCATCGATAATTTTAATGAGAAGAGGGAAGGTCTCACCGGGCAGATTGCCGAAAAGCTCCGGGTGCTTTTTCCACAGAGAGCCTACGGTTTCCCCGGCAAATTCAGGATTTTGCAGGGTGCAGTCTCCGCTGGGATGGCCGCTGATGGCCCAGCATTCACCGGTCTTGTCGCTGGGAATGGGGTAGTCAAATACGGTCTTCAGCCGATTGCCGCCCCAAATTTTTTCCTGAAAAACAGGGTTCATTCTAAGCAGTGTTCTCACAGTGTGCCGCCCTCCTCTAAATATGCGTCCATGGCCAGCTTAATGGCACCCATGACGCCCTGATTATCATTGAGTCCGATGGGAACAATATACTCGTCCAGTTTTTCCATGCCTTTTCCCTGGATGTAGCCGTGCATCTGACGGCGAACTTCCTGGCGGATCAGAGGGAGCATCTGCTCCTGATGCATGACTCCGCCGCCCACCACAATGCGCTCGGGGGACAAGGTGCAGATGTAGGTGCAGATGGCCTGTCCGATGTAATAGGCCTCCAACTCCCACACGGCGGGAATGTCCGTAAGCTCAATGCCCTTGCGGCCCCAGCGGCGCTCAATGGCGGGACCGCTTGCCAGTCCCTCCAGGCAGTTGCCATGGTAGGGGCAGATTCCCTTGGGCATGGGATCATCGGCCCGACGCTCCACGAAAATATGACCGCCTTCGGGATGAATCATGCCGTGGTAGGGGCGGCCGTTGATGATCACACCTACACCAATACCGGTGCCCACAGTAATATAGATGCTGTTTTCCACATCCTTGGTGCAGCCCCAGGTTGCCTCACCCAGTGCCGCAGCATTGACATCGGTATCAAACCCGACGGGGATTCCCAAAGACTCCCGGAATCGGCGGGCCATGGGGTAATTCCGCCAGCTGAGTTTGGGAGAAGAGGTGATGGATCCATAGGCAGGGGAGTTCCGGTCCAGATCCACTGGTCCAAAGCATCCTACGCCTACGGCAGCCAGATCCTTATCTCTGAAAAAATCCAAAATGGCAGGCATGGTTTCTGCCGGCTCCCCGGTGGGAATACTGACACGCTCTAATATATGACCCTTCTCATCGCCAATGGCACAAACCATTTTGGTGCCGCCGGCTTCCAGGGCTCCGAATCGTGGCATATCATTCAACTCCTTTTGATATTGTTGATTTTACCCTAGCACGACAGGCGGTTCTTCACAATGTCAAAAAGGATATTTTTTGGTATTAAAAAGAAAGAACAGTTTCTATTTAATACTATTATATATCTATATTATATCCTGCAATGGAAACACTCCCAGGAAATCACATGTATCATTTTCACATTTTTTAGTATACAAACGATACTTTCTTTGTTTTTTTACTTGCCCTATCTTCCTTGTACCAGTATGATATTATAAAGATATTGGACAGTGGAGGATTTATATTTTGTTGAAATTGTCTAATTTTCTCCATCTGAAAATTTATCGGAGAACCTTCTTGATCTATCTGTTCGTGGTCCTGTTCTTCGCGACTATTTTGCTTACCATGTTTTATAATATGAGCATCTCAGATGGTCTTTCCAGTTATCGCAGCGTTGCAGACGGCCGATTTCTACAGGCGGAGCAGCAGCTTTCCTCCGTAACTGCGTCCATTGATGCCTTCTTTACCAGACTGTATTCCGGCCCCGGTTCTTTGCAGGACAGCTTCTTCTATTTCTTTGGTGCCACCCCGTCGCAGTATGCGCAGTCCCAGCTTGCATCTCCTTATCACACCCGGGACTCCTATTTGTCCAGCTGCGCCGAGCTGGTGGCCGGCAGCGGATATACGATCCGCCATGTGGTCTACTTCAGCAATGCCAATATTGTAGATATGGAATACAGTCCCATGGGGTATTCCCGGTATCAGATTCTGTCTCCCGCCAAAGCTGAGGAGCTTTGCTCCTCCAGTCTGTCCTACACAAAGGATATCCACAAGGACTCCTCCTATATCGGAAAGGTCACATTCCTGATCGATCTGCCTGCCGCTTTGTCCGGACTTTTGTGCCCCAAAGAGGGAACCGGGGCCTGTATCATTATGGGCGACCGCATGTTCTATATGGGTGATCCCCAGTATCAATCCATGGACTTTCGCAGTCTGGCCCAGAAAACGCCCTCCACAGACGTGGTGGACGGTCCAAACGGCCGTGCCATGTATCGGGTGGAGCACTCCGAGCGCCATTCCTATTCTGTTGTAATGGTGGCGCCTGCTTCTACCTATCTGGCAGACAAGCTTGCCGCTTTCACCCTGTTTTCCTTCGGCTTCGTTTTGGCCTTTTTCCTGATTACGGCCATTTATGTCCGAAAGTTTTCCGCAGACTCTAAATTCATCAAAAGCATCCTTTACAGTATGTCCAATGCCCGCTCCGAAACCTTTCTCCCTGTGGATGTGGGAAATCGGCAGGACGAATTTGCCGACATCGCCAACCACTTAAACAGCCTCTACTCCAATCTGGAGACGCTGATCCATCAAAAATATCTTCTCACCATTCGCCAGCAGCAGGCGGAGATGCAGAAGCTCAGCGCCCAGCTCAACCCCCATTTTCTCTATAACACTTTGGAGAGAATCCGGATGCGGGCTCTTCAGGATGGCTGTCCCTCTTTGGCGCAGGCCACTGCGGATCTGGGTATGGTATATCGCAATATTGTGAAGACCGAACCGATTATCCCCATGTCTGAGGAACTGAATATTACCAATCAATACCTGGATCTTATGTGCTTTTTATATGATGATCGGCTTTTGTACCACTGCGATTTAGAGGATGAGCTGAACAATATCCAAACCCCGAAAATCTGGATGCAGCCCATTGTTGAAAATTTCTTCAAGCACAATTTCCACAATGACGAGCAGCTGAAGGTCATTGTGATCTCCGGCGAACGGATCTCCTCCGGGTATCGCATCCGATTTTTTGACAATATCGGCGAGCTGTCACAAGAGCAAATGATTCAGCTGAACAGCCTGTTTGTCCCCAATGCGGAAGAGAGCCCCGCCGGAAGCGGCATGGGCCTGCGCAATGTGTATGAACGGCTGCACCTATACTATGGAAACCGTTTGGAAATGTCCATTAAAAATAATAAACCTTCTGGTGTATGTATCCAGGTAACGCTAAAAGATGAGGTGAAAGGCTGATATGTATCGCCTTCTGATTGTAGATGACGAAAAAGATATCTGTGAAAATATCAAATATTTGCTGGATTGGTCCCAGTATGGCATTACCAGCATCCTGACTGCCACTTCCTATGCCGAGGCAGTCAGCAAAGCGGTGGACTTCCAGCCCCACATTGCTCTGGTGGACATCAATCTGGGAGAGGGGCACTGGGGCTATGAGCTTGCAGAGCATTTACACTCTATGGGAATGAAGACCGTTTTCTGTATGATCAGCGGCTATGATGACTTTAATTATCTGCACCGCTCCATGCAGGCCTCTGCCCGGGATTATCTGCTCAAGCCTGTCAATGTCAGAGAGCTTCGGGCCTTTATTGAGAGAACCATTGTGAAGGACCTGCACGGCACCATTCCGGAACTGCACACCGCCCAGGAGCTGGACCCTGTCCTTGGGGTGGAGTACAGTAAATTTTCCAAAATTACCAATAAAATCATTCTGATTGTAAAAAGCAACTACAGAAGCTCCCAGTCCCTGACCAATATTGCTGAGATCTTCAATATGAGCAGCAAATATATCGGTCGGATTTTCCTGAAGGATACCGGCATCAAATTCTCCGAATATCTCACGGCCTATCGGATGATCGAAGCCAGAAAACTGATTGAAAATACCCAGGAAAAGATTTCTGTCATCGCCAATATGGTGGGATATTCTCAGCTGAATAACTTCTATGTTCACTTTAAAAGCTACTATAATATTTCCCCCAGTACATTAAGAAATTTCTCAGGGGAAACCGCGGTCTCTGAGGAAGGAGGGGAGCCTTCTTGCGAAGAAGAGCCCTGCAAAGCGCCATAAGTCTTCTCCTTGTCTTGGTTCTTCTGACCGGGTGCACGGATCCTTCCGGCAAAGGAACCACACCTTCTCAGGTGTCCAGTCCAGTCAACCTGATCTATTATACCATCGGCGAGCCAGATGCGGATCTGGAGCTGGTCAATGAGGCGCTGAATGAGCTCCTTCTGCAACGCTACGGATTTACCGTCACCTATCAAAAAATAGGCTGGAATGAATACAGCGCGCATCTCAACTCACTGCTTGGAACAGGAGAGAATTTTGACATCGCCTTTTCCTGGACGGAAAATTATGTCAATGGCGTAAAATCCCATGCCTGGCTGGATCTTACGGATTATCTCAAAGTAGACGGAAAAACACTTTATAATGCAGTCAATGAGGGATTCTGGAAGGGGATCACCGTAGACGGCCGAATCTGGGGCATCCCCACCAACAAGGAATTGGCCACCCCGGTTCACTTTCTGTTCTCTCAGGAGCTGGTGGAAAAACACAACATCGATATCACCAAATACAAAACGCTGGGCTCTCTGGAACCTCTTCTGGAGGAAATCCGTATGAAAGAGCCGGACTACATCCCCCTGTTTCTGGACTCCCAGCCCATTAACCTGCTGACGCTGGATGGTTACAGCTATGTGGCCTACGACACCGTTCCTCTGATGGTTCGCACCGATGACAGTTCCTGCCGGGTAATCAATATCTTTGAAACCCAGGAAGCTATGGACTATCTGGTGACCCTCCACCGCTACTTTTTGGCCGGCTATATCAATCTGGATGCTTCTCTGCGATCCAGCTTCTCCCGGTTCCAGGACGAAAAGGTATTTCTCCGCCTGTCCATGGGAGGTCCCGATGCCTCTGCCAGCTACTCCACAGACTATGGCTATCCCATCATTGCCCAGCAGGCCTCTGACAGCATTGTGACCACCCAATCTACCCAGGGCGGCATCATGGTGATCAATGCCAACACACGTTATCCGAAAGAGTGCATGACCTTCCTGATGGCAGTAAACACAGACCCGGATATCCGAAACCTTCTGAACTATGGCATTGAAGGCACCCACTACACCCTGACCAACAACGATCAGGTGAAGATCATTTCCGACCGCTATCGTGGTGTGCCCTACACCCAGGGCAACTGGTTTATTCTCAAAACAGCCGTGGGAGAAAAGAGCAACAAATGGGATCTGTACCGCCAGTTCAACAGCCGTACCGAAGAGTCCCCGTTGTTGGGCTTTACCCCGGACTATTCCAAATGCGCCGATGAATTCAATATGGTAAGCCGGGTCTATGACAAATACTACAGCTCCCTCTTAACCGGAACGGTGGACCCTGTTGTGTATCTGCCCATGTTTCTCCAGGAGCTGGAGGCGGCCGGTATTCAAAAGCTGCAGCAGTGCCTGCAAGAGCAGATCGACCAGTGGCGCAGCCAGCAATAGACAATCCGATACCAGGAGGATCTTTCCTATGAAAAATTTCTTTAATCTTGACAATCCCGTTTTTCAGTTCCTGACCAGAATTGCAGACCTGGTGATCTGCCACCTTCTGTGTCTTTTGTGCTGCCTGCCTATCGTGACAATCGGGGCTTCCTTTACCGCCCTTTCCAAGTGCACCCAGGACATGGTATTGGGAGACATCGGCGGTACGACCCGGACCTTTTTCAGTGCCTTTAAGGAAAATTTTAAGCAGGGCACCATTGTGTGGCTCTGCGCTGCGGTTGCTCTCACCGCCATTTACTGTGACTTTATTCTTCTGAAGCTCTATGTAGACGGCCCATTATACACCGTTTTGGCTGTGGTTGTCCTGATTTTCCTGTTTTTGATTCTGGCCATTTTGTCCTACCTGTTTCCGCTGATGGCCCGATATGACAATACCGTCAGAGAACATGTGCACAATGCGGCGCTGCTGATGATCTACAAGTTCCCCAGAACCATCGCCATGGTGGCCCTGCACATCTGCCCCTTTCTTTTGCTTTGGTATTTTCCCACCATTTTCCTGTATACCATGCCCTTCTGGATGTTTATGGGCTTTTCCTTTCTCTCTCAGCTGGATTCCACACTGCTGCGCCCTGTGTTCAAGGAGCTGGAGTCCCTGGAATAATCTCATTTCGTTGTCAAAGCCTGCGGCTTTGCTATAAAATATTATGAAAACGAAGGTGAACCATATATGAATATTACAGAACGCTATGAGTACTGGTGCAATAACCCCTATTTCGATGAGGCAACTCAAAACGAGCTGAAAGCTCTGGCAGGGGACACAAAGGAAATCGAAGACCGGTTTTATCGTGACCTGGCCTTCGGCACAGGCGGCCTGCGGGGCATTCTGGGTGCCGGCTGCAACCGTATGAATATCTACACCGTCCGCAAAGCTACCCAGGGGCTGGCCAACTTTATTCTGAAGAAAGGCACGCAGGCCAAGGGGGTAGCCATCTCCTTCGACTCCCGCATCATGTCCCCGGAGTTTGCAGAGGAGACCGCACTGTGCCTCAATGCAAACGGTATCCCGACTTACCGCTTTGACTCCCTGCGCCCCGTTCCCATGCTGTCCTTCGCCACCAGAGAGCTGGGCTGCACCGCCGGTGTTATGATCACCGCCTCCCACAATCCTCCCGCCTACAACGGCTACAAGGTCTACTGGGATGACGGCGCTCAGGTCACTGCGCCTCTGGATAAAGAGATTCTGGACGAAGTCAACGCCGTCACCGACTATGCCACCGTTAAGACCATGACCCACGAAGAGGCCGTGGCTGCCGGGCTGTACCACACCATCGGTGAGGAAATTGACGACAAATATATGCAGACCATCAAGGCACTGGTGCTGGATCATGAGTCCATTGCCAAGGCTTCCGGCCTCAAAATCGTCTATACCCCTCTGCACGGCACCGGCAATCTGCCTGTTCGCCGGGTACTCAAGGAGCTGGGCTTCAAAAATGTGTTCGTCGTCCCCGAGCAGGAACAGCCCGATGGAAATTTCCCCACGGTGAAGAGCCCCAACCCCGAGGACCGGGCCGCCTTCACCCTGGCCCTGGGCTATGCCAGGGAGCAGGGGGCCGACCTGGTTCTGGCCACCGACCCCGATGCAGACCGTCTGGGTGTCTTTGCAAAGGACCGCGCCACCGGCGACTATATCCCCCTCACCGGCAATATGTCCGGCGTTCTGGTATGCGACTATCTGCTGCGCCGCCGGAAAGAGCTGGGAATTCTCCCCGCCAACGGCGCTGTCATCAGTACCATCGTCTCCACCAACATGGTAAAGGCCGTCACCGAATCCTATGGCATGAAGTACATCGATGTGCTTACAGGCTTTAAGTTTATCGGTGAGCAGATGCGTCTGTTCGATGCCACCGGAAGCAATGTGTTCCAGTTCGGCATGGAAGAGAGCTATGGCTGTCTGGTAGGCGACCATGCAAGAGACAAGGACGCCGTTGTGGCCGTCATGGCTCTGTGCGAGGTTGCTGCCTGGTGCTACTGTCAGGGCAAGACCCTGTGGGATCAGATGCAGGCCCTGTATGCCCAGTATGGCTACTATCGGGAAGATGCAGTCAGCCTCACCTATCCCGGTCAGGAGGGCGCCGCCAAGATCTCCGGCATTCTGGAAGGTCTGCGGGCCAATCCTCTGAGCCAGGTCGGTCCCTGCAAGGTGCTGAGAATCCGGGATTATCAGAACGACACCATTCTGGATCTGGCCACCGGCGCCGTGACCCCCACAGGCCTGCCCAACTCCAATGTTCTGTATTATGAGTTGGAAAACGACGCATGGATGTGCGTCCGGCCCTCCGGTACCGAGCCCAAGGTCAAATTCTATTTGGGTGTAAAGGGAAGCTCCTATGAAGAAGCAGAGAAGCTTCTGGCTTCCCTCAAAGAAAACCTTCCCTGCTAACGGCAAATGCACACAGGGGCTGTTCTACTTTTGGTAGGACAGCCCCTGTGTTGTTTTATATTCTCTGTATTAGGTCATCAAAGCAGCCGCATATTTTTTACAGACTAAATTCTCCTTCCAGGAATTCTGTTCCGCAGTCCCCTAAGAACCACTGAATTCTGCCGGGCAGCACCACAGGCTTCATGGCTCCATCCCACTGAGTCAGCGCTTCCTGAGAAATCTTCAGGCAAAATTCCCTGGTCTCGCCGGGTGCCAGCTCTGCCTTGGTAAAGTCGCACAGGCTCCGGATCCGACTGGTAACCACCCCTTGGGTCCTGTGGAGGTAGAGCTGGGGCACGGTCTTTGCCTTCTGCGTTCCCCGGTTGGTGACCGTGAATCGAACTTCCCGCCTGTCTGCCCTGGGGGCCCCCTTCAGCCGGAAGGAAAAGTCCGTGTAGGTCAGGCCTGCCCCAAAGCAATAGCGGGGCCTTCCGGCATCATAGTAGGCCATCGGGTGATAGGAGTCCTTATGGTTATAATACACCGGCAGCTGTCCCACATGGTCGGGCAGGGAAGCGGGGAGCCGTCCTGCCGGGGCAATGTCGCCAAAAAGGAGCTTGGCAATGGTCTTGCCTCCCGTAAGGCCGGGATAGAAGCTGTAAAAAATGGCATCCGCATTGGCCTCGATCTGTTCCATGGCATAGGGCCGACCTCCGATAATGACGGCAATCACAGGTTTTCCCGTGGCATGCAGCTGCCGCAAAAGCTCCAGCTGCTGACCCGGAAGCTCCAAGGTCATGGCATCTACATTCTCTCCGCAGTCCATAGCGGCCACATTCTGGGCTTTCAGAGCCCCGTTGTCCAGGAACTCCCCTCCTGCAAATCGGCTGGAAGTGCCCCCCAGAACCGCAACAATCACATCGCAGTCTCTGGATTTTTCCACAGCCCCTGTGAACATCTCCTCGTCTTTTGCAAAGCCCGGACAGCCGGGGGCGTAAGTGAGAGCAACTTTTGTTCCCCCCAGCCGGGTTTCCAGTGCTTTTTTCACTGTAATGCCGGTCTCCGGGCGGACAGGGGGCGTATAGTCGCCCAGCTGGCTGTAGAGTTCATCTGCATTGGGGCCGGTCAAAAACAGGCGCAGAGGCTGATCCTCAGCCAAGGGCAGCAAATTCCCGTTGTTTTTCAGAAGCACCACGCTTTCGTCCGCCAGTTTTTCTGCCTGTGGATAATTCCCAAGTGTATAGCTTTGCCAATGATTGTTCTCAGGCACAAAGGGCTCTTCAAACAGGCCTCTGCGGAATTTGATTTCCAAAATTCGCAGCACTGCCCGATCTATGGTTTTTTCCGAAACCAGCCCCAGCTTCACCGCCTGTTCCAGCTTGGCAAAGCCCGTGTCCCACAGGCCCATATCCACACCGGATTCCAGGGCCAGGATACCGGATTGCATCCGGTCCCCGGTCACCGCATCCAACTGGTCAATGGCAACGCCGTCGGACATGACAAAGCCTTCAAAGCCGTATTCCTCTCGCAGAAGCTCCGTCAAAAGCCAGTGGTTTCCATGGCAGTAGACACCGTCAATCTCGTTGTAGGCCGCCATGAATCCACCGACCCCTGCCTCCACGCAGGCCTTCACCGGGGGCAGATGAATCTCCCGCAGCTCCCGGGGGCCGATCCGTGCGCCGCTGGCATTGATGCCCCCGGTGGTTTCGCCCTGGGCGCACATATGCTTTGCCACCATGAAAACGCCCTGACTTTGAATGCCTGCCACTGCGGCCTGTGCCATTCGGCTGGACAGCAGGGGATCTTCACTGTAACATTCCTCGCTGCGGCCCCAGCGGGGGTCCCGGAGAATGTCCAGGGCAGACACCAGCGCCAGATCAACGCCCATATCCTTCAGCTGTGCGCCCGCCACCGCCGTGGCATTGCACAAAAGCTCCGGGTCAAAGGTTGCGCCAGCCGCCAAATTTACAGGCAGCAGATAACCGTCCAAAGCCTGATGTCCATGAGGACATTCTGTGCTCATCAAAACAGGGATTCCCAGACGGGAATGCTCCAGTACATAGGCCTGCACCTGGTTTCTGGCCTTCACAGACAAGACTCCGTCCAGACCCGTTTCAAAATCCCTGCCGGACCAGGGATCGGCACGGTAAAGCCCATACAGGGTACCAAGGCCGCTGTATCGCTGCACCTCCTGCTGAAACTCCTGGGAAAGCACGATTTCATTTCCCCTGCGCTCATAGATATGAAACCCATAGAGCCTCTGGGTCAGCTGGCCCACCTTTTCACGCAGGGTCATTTTTGACAGCAGATCTTCCGCCCGTTCTCTGGGCGAACAGGTTTTATCCAAATACTTTTCCATTCTTTTCTCCCCAAATCTGATTTTATATATGGGAAAAGGTCACGGAAAGGATGGTCCTTTCCGTGACCTTGTTATGCGATCTTATTTCACCAGAATGGTCTTGATCTCGTAGGGCTTGATGGTGATGGTCACCTTACCGTCCACCACAGGCAGCTCCTGCTCGATCTGTTCCATCAGGTTGGTCTCATAGACCTTGCCTGCACCCTGAGGCAGGGTGATGGTGGTCTTTGTACGGGCATTTTCAAACTCGTACAGACGCAGGATGGTGCCCTCACCGGACTCAGCCTGCTTGACTGTCTCCAGCATCACATTGTCCTTGTCTACGCTGGCGTAGGAGAAGCAGGTGCCGGCCTTGCCGCCTTCCTGCGCATAGGCAGGCTGGTTGAGCTTGTAGGCCTCCTGCACCGTTCCTGCCTTCTTCCAGGTCTCGGCATGGGGATACAATGCATAGGTGAAGTAGTGCATTTCCACATCGGCATTGGGGTTGGGCTCTACGCCGCACTTGATGAGGGTGAGACCGATGGTGCCATCGTAAACGGAATGGCCGTACTTGCAGTCATTCAGAAGGCTGACACCGTAGTTGCCCTCGGAGAAGTCCATCCACTTGTGGGCGCAGGACTCAAAACGAGCCTTCTCCCAGCTGGTGTTGGTGTGGATCTTCCGGGTGACATTACCAAACTGGATCTCGAAGGTGGCTTCGTCAGAGTGGATGTCCACAGGGAACTCCGCCTTCAGCAGGTGCTGATGCTCCTTCCAGTCTGCCACAGTCTCAAAGTCGATGCGGCGGGTGTCCGCATAGAAGTGAATCTTCTGGAGGATGGTGCTCTTATTGCACTTCCAGGACAGTTCCAGGGTGGTGCGAACAGCGCCGTCTTCTGTCCACTTCATCTCAAGCAGGTCATTGACAGGCCAGGATTTTTCCGTGTAGTACATGTCAATGTCCCAGTTATCATAGTACATGGGCTTGTCTTCGTACAGACGGAGCATATTGCCCACCTGCCCGGCCTTCAGAACCTCACGCTCGTTCTCCTTGTCGAAGATGGAGGTAAAGTGGCCGTTCTCGTCCAGCACGATGGAGTAGAAGGGGGTTTCCAGATGATACTGGTCCTTCCGCTGGAATGCGCTTTCTGTGGAAGCATCCGCAGCAGACAGGGTCTTGTAGCCCTTGGCAGGCAGATTCTTCAGATAAACCAGAGCGCCGTCAGCAGTCTTCTGGACGGGGTAGACCTTGCCGGTCTCGTCCGCCACAGCCTTCACATCCACATTCCCCAGATTTACCACATCGCTGCGCTCAAAGCCCAGGGTATTGAACACGGTGATACCCTCACCCTCGCCGGCCAGAAGGCTCAGACGCTGTGCAATGAGGGAAGCGGTCTCTGCGGCCAATTCCTCATATTCCTTCTTGGTAACCTCATAGACCTCAGCAATGGAGCTGCCGGGGAGAATGTCGTGGAACTGGTTCAGCAGAACCACATCCCGCCACAGACGGGTGGTTTCCTCTGCGGGGTAGGAGGCCAGATCTCTGGCGATGACGCCCAGAAGCTCCAGGTCCATAAGGGCCAGCTCGCTCTTGCGGTTGCCACGCTTGTTCCGGGCCATAGAGGTGTAGGTACCACGGTGGTACTCAAAGTAGAATTCGCCCTCCCAGGTTTCCAGACGGCGATTGCCCTTGAGACGCTCTTCCAGCTCCCGGAAATAGGTGAGGGAACCTTCCTGACGAACCATGGGAATGCCCTTAACACCCTTGTCCATCCGGTTGGAGACCTCCAGCATTTCTCTGGTGGGGCCGCCGCCGCCGTCGCCGTAACCATAGCAGACCAGGATATCATTGTTGATTTCCTTGTTCTGATAACGGTCCCAGCCGCCCATGATGGCACCGGGATGGAGCATACCGTTATAGGTGGTGAAGAAGCTCTCCTTGGGGTCCTGGTCGATGCCTAGAGTGGTGATCAGGTGGGTGAGCACCTCGGAACCATCGATACCACGCCAAATGAAGGTATCATTGGGGATCTTGTTGATCTGGTTCCAGGCCAGCTTGGTGGTCATAAAGTAGTCCACACCGCTGCGCTTCATGATCTGAGGCAGTGCGCCGGAGTAACCGAATACATCAGGCAGCCACAGGATCTTGTTGTCCTTGCCGAACTCTTCCTTGAAGAACCGCTTGCCGAAGAGGAACTGACGAACCAGAGACTCACCGGAGGTCAGGTTGCAGTCCGCCTCCAGCCACATGCCGCCTTCCGGCTCCCAGCGGCCCTCTGCCACACGCTGCTTGATCTTTTCAAACAGTTCGGGGTAGCGCTGCTTCAGGAAGTAGTACAGCACAGGCTGGCTGGACATGAACTTATAGGTGGGGAACTCGTCCATGAGCTTCAGGACGGTCGCAAAGGAGCGAACCACCTTTTCCCGGGTCTGTTCCACGGTCCACCACCATGCCACATCGATGTGGGTGTGGCCGATGCAGGTGGCTACAATCTCGTCCCAGCCGCCCATCTTGTTATACAGGTTTTCGGTGATGTATGCCTCAGCCTTTTCAACGGACTCATAGAACTTCTTGGAATACACTTCCCGCATGTCCAACAGGTTCACTGTCTCGTTCAAAACAGTCTGGATGTCCAGACGGACCTTGCTGTCCTTGTCCATACGGGGGAAAGCCCACAGGGGAACCTGCAGGTCATAGTACAGCCGGTTGATGGCCTCATCCAGCACATACAGGTTGGTCAGGAAGGAAAACTCTCTGTGCATGATGCCGGTATAAGCCTGCACATCCACAGTGACCGTCTCACCTGCCACAGCCTTCTCAAACAGGCGGATGTCACGGTGGTTCATGTCAGCGCCCTGAACCACCTGACCATTGACAAATACCAGGAACTGGGGGTTCTTGGCATCGTCCCACTCTTCGATCTGGGTACAGATCTTGAACCAGACAGACTTTCCGTCCATCTCCTCGGGAACGGTGATCTTGGTTCTGAACCAATAGTGCTCACCATGGATGCCATGGAAGTCACCGCCATAGCCGGGGAACTTTCCCTCAAACTGATCAGAACCGTCATAGGTAGAGTACCAGCGCATGGTATTGCAGTCAAACTCCTGCCAGGGAGTCTGCGCGGCATCGGCCTCCTCGGGGCGATAGAACAGGCCGGGCTTATAGTCCCAGTTGGGAAGCTGCCGGCCGCCGGTGGTCCGCAGCGCATTCAACTGATTGCAGATGACCTGCACTCTTTGATCGATAAAATACATAGAAATCCTCCTAGGGGAATGTCTTTACAGGCTGTTTTCCTTCATGTAGTCCAGCAGGGTGTCAACCGTGGTAAAGGCAACACCGGTGACCGTGTCGGCGCAGCCGTAGTAAATGGCGATACGGCCGGTGGCAGCATCGGTGAGGGTGGCGCAGGGGAAGGTGACATTGGGAACGTCGCCCACGCACTCATAGTACTCATAGGGAGCCAGGATATAATCCTTGGTGCGGTACAGAACCTTCCAGGGCTCGTCCTTGTCCAGCAGGGCTGCACCCATGCGGTACACATAGCCCTGGCAAGTAGTGATAACGCCGTGGTAGATCATGAGCCAGCCCTCATCGGTCTCAATGGGAATGGGGCCTGCGCCGATCTTGGTGGACTGCCATGCAGATTCGTCACCCTTAACGGTGCTCATCACATGACGGTGGCAGCCCCAGAACTGCATGTCAGGGCTCTGGCTGATGAAGATATCGCCGAAGGGGGTGTGACCGGTATCACTGGGGCGGGACAGCATCATGTATCTGCCGTTGATCTTTCTGGGGAAGAGAACACCGTTACGGTTGTAGGGCAGGAAGGCGTTCTCCAGCTGGTGGAAGGTCTTAAAGTCCTCTGTCCAGCCCACGCCGATGGTGGGGCCGTGGTAACCGTTGCACCAGGTGATATAATACTTGCCATCCATGTAGCACACACGGGGGTCATAACGGTACTCCCGAACGGTTACAATGGGGTCGCCCTCAAAGGAGATGGGCTCGTCCTGGATGTCCCAGTTGATGCCGTCCTTGCTGAAACCGACAAACAGATCCATGCTGACGGAGCGGCTGTCGCAGCGGAACACACCGGCAAAGCCGTCGCCGAAGGGCACCACAGCGCTGTTGAATACGCTGTTGGAGCGCTTGGTTGCATGGCGGCCAATAATGGGGTTGCCGCTATAACGCCATACAGGAAGGGTATAGCCCTCGGGCTTCTCTTCCCAGGGGATGTTCTTCAGTTCATTGCCAATAATCTTGCTCATAATTGTATCAATCCTCTGTATATAAAATAACTTGGTGTGTAATGCGGACTCCCTTGTGCAGGGGCCGGGCACTCCGAAGCTTTTCAGATTGTCCGGCTCCTGCGCAGTTAGTCTGCACACCATTACAAAACGGAAGCATTGTCCCACATTCTTTTCTTTTTGTCAACGGGAATTTCTAAAATCTTTGTATCTTTTTTCCACGACCACACGGTTACGAAAAAGGGGCTGCTGCAAAAGCAGCAGCCCCAACTTTTAGGTATGGAACAAATTCCTACCGGGTAAGATTACTTGCCCAGGTAAGCATCCAGCTGAGCCTGAACCTCGGTCATGATGGTATCATAGCCAGCAGCACGCATCTCTTCCATCATCTCGGCAACGCCTTCAACGGGATCGATGGTACCGGTCATCAGCTCGGACTGGTAGCTCTTGTAGATAGCGATGCAAGCGCCCAGCTCGGACTGAATCTTGGAGGTGTCAGCGACAAAGCCCAGTGCGGGAGAGGGCTTAGCAGCCTCGTTCAGAGCCTTAACCTCATCCCACTGGTTGTAGGTCTCGCCTTCCAGCATGGAAACATTGAAGAAGGTACCCTGGGTGTAACCAGCCATGGACCAGTCAGTGTTGTTTCTGTGAACCTTCTTGACGCCGTCTTCCTCAACATACTCGAAGTTGTCGCCTTCCAGGCCATAGAACAGAGCGTCACGGACGTAGGTGTCGGTGTTGACCAGCTCCAGAAGAGCCAGTGCCTTCTCGGGGTACTCGCAAGCAGCGGAGATGCAGTTCATAGAACCCTGAACGGTATCGTTAGACAGGACGGTTTCGCCCCACTGAACAGCGTCAGCCTCAACTTCCATTCCGGGGCCCCAGGTGGTAACAGCAGCGTAATCCCAGCCCTGAGCAACGCCGCAGGGACGGTACTTGGGCATCTCAGCCAGAGTAGCGGCATCCTGGTTGACATAGCCAGCCTTGAACCACTCGTGCAGGGTCTTGAGGTCATTCATAACAGATTCCTGCTCAAAGGTGCAGACAAGCTTTGCGTCGGCATCGTCATAGGAAATACCCAGAGCAGCCAGACCCAGGCCCAGGCCGTCGAACTTGCTGCCCAGAATGCTCTCCAGGCCGTGGCTGTCCACAGTAAAGGGAGCCTTACCGGTAGCATCATAAACAGCCTTCAGAGCGGGGGTCACATCACTCATAGTATGAGCGTTCACATACTCGGGGTAGTGCTCCTCAACCAGAGCCTTGTCCCAGACAAAGTACTGGGTGGAAGAGCTGTCCTTGTAAGTGGGAACACCGTAGATCTTGCCGTCAACGGAGCAAGCGGTCCAGTAGCTCTCAGGCATCAGCTTGTACAGAGCCTCAGCACCCTTGGCATACTCGGTGATGTCCATGAAAGCGCCCATGGCAACGTCAGCGCTGAAGGTATTGCCGTTGGTGAACATAATGTCGTAGTCCTGGTTGGTAGAGACAATGGCCTCACGGCGGCTGTCCCAGTCACCCCAGGAAACAACCTGAACATCCAGGTGCACGCCGATCTTCTCTTCCAGATACTTGTCCAGGTTTGCCTTCCAAGCATCATAGTTGGCAGGCTGGCCGTTGCCGACCATGTACCAGGTCAGTTCAACGACCTCGTCGTTGGAAGCGGAAGGGGTGCCAGTGGTTTCGTCTTCGTTAGCAGGCTTGGTCTCAGTGTTTCCGGCAGCAGCAACAGTGGTATTCTCTGCGCCGTCCTTGCTGTTGCTGCAGCCTACAAACATAGCAGACAGCATGGTAACAGCCAGGAGAAGTGCGATGATCTTCTTCATGTTTTTTCCTCCTAAAAATTTTGGTTGTTTTATTCCAGATGAGCAGAGCGTTTCCGCTCTTTGCATCCGTAATACAAAGTTGATTAGCCCTTAACAGCACCCACAGTCAAACCGGAAATAAAATATTTCTGGAAGAAGGGGTACACGCAAGCGATGGGAACTGCAACGATAACAGCGATTGCCATGCGGAATCCTTCAGTAGGCATTGCGGCTCTCAGGTCTGCCATTGTCATACCGATACCGGGGTTTTTCGTCAGGAACTCGATGTCGTTGTTGATGGAGTTCAGCAGCGCCTGCAGGGACAGAAGGCCGCGCTCGCTGATATACAGGGAAGACTGATACCAGTCATTCCAGTATGCAAATGCCAAGAACAGGCCGATGGTAGCCAGAACGGGTTTGGAAATCGGCAAAACAATTCTGCCGAAAATCGTCCACTGTGAAGCACCGTCGATCTTAGCCGATTCAATGATGGAATCCGGAATGGTTGTGCGGAAGAAGGTTCGCGCAATGGTAACATTGAATGACGACACGCAAAGAGGCAGGATCAGTGCCCAGATGGTGTTGCCCAAATGCAGGATGTTCATATTGACCACATAAGAAGCAGCCATACCACCGCCAAAAATCATGGGAATAAACACCACAATGGTGAAAAACCCGTTGAGCTTATGCTCCCTGCGGGACAGGACATAGCCCATCAACGTGGTAAGAGCCACACCCATTACCGTACCGATTGCAGTAACTTTAAAGGAGACCCACAATGCATTCAGGATTTCACCTTTTCGCATCCACAGGAACTTATATGACTTTGCGGAGAAGCCTTCCGGAATAAATTTATAACCGAACTCTGCAATAGACTCCTCAGAGGAGATGGAAATCATGAATACATAGATGATGGGCAAAAAGCACATCAAAGAAAGGATCAGAAATAGAACATTGAACGTAACATTGGTGCCGGGCTTGATTCGGTTCAGGCGGCTCATGGCGCTATCATTCAACGCAGAAGCTTTTTTCTTCATTTCGCCACACCTCCATCAAATCAAAGCGCTGGTCTTATCGACCTTACGGACAATACCGTTTGCAATCAAAATCGTCACACAGCCAACCGCTGACTGGAAGAACGAGCCGGCAGCGGACTGGGGCAGCATACCCTTCATCTCGGTCACCATCTTGTAGATCTGCACATCAAAGGTAGTTGCCACCTCTCGCAGAGATCTGGGCACATATCTGGTTACCTGATAGAACAGGCCAAAGTCGGTGGAGAAAATACGACCCACGCTGAGAATGAACATCATGATAATGATGGGACGAAGAGAGGGCAGGGTTATGTAACGTGCCTGCTGCAGCTTGGATGCACCATCAAGCACCGCCGCCTCATACAGAGAAGAGTCAATGCCGGTAATAGAAGCCAGATAGACAACCATGTTGTAACCCATGGTCTTCCAGACATTGATAAACACAATCAGGAAGGGCCAGTATGGCGCACCTTCTTTGGAGTACCAAAGAATGGGATCCTTGCCCAAACTCCGAAGAATGCCATTGATTAAGCCTTTTTCCGGGCTCAGGAATGCGTAGACAAAGTAGCTGACCACAACCCAAGACATGAAGTGGGGCATAAACATCAAAGTCTGATAGGTCTTAGAAGCCCGCTTGCTGTAAATATTGTTGATCATGATAGCCAGACCAACAGGAATCACGATACCAAGAATGATGAACACAACGTTATACAGCAGAGTGTTCCGAACAATATTAGCAAAGTTTGGCAGGTCTAAGAAATAGTTAAAGTTTCTGAATCCGGCCCAGTCACTGGCAAACAGGTTATACAAAAAGCTCTGCTTTGCATCAACGATTCTGTAATCCTTAAATGCCAGAATAATGCCAAACATGGGCAGGTAGCAGAACAAGACATACCAGATGGTAGTAGGCAGAGCCAGAATGGTCAGCTCTGTATCGTCTCTCGTCCACCTTGCGCGCTTTTTGGGCTTCAACGCAGTGGCTGGAGCGTTAGTAGTTGCTTTGGTGTCACGCATTTTCTTCATCCTTCCTTGAATCAATCAGGCAATCGCTTTGGGTGCACTGTCGTTTTGCACAAAAAACAATCTTTAACTCAGAACTCATTATATCTGTTCCCAGGCAGAACGGGAAGTATTAAAATGTTATTTTATAGTAGTAAAAGGATATGCTTTCTGAAAAAGAAGTGGAAAATTGTACCATTTTCGCCACTCTCTTCCAGATTATTCTGAAAGCTCCTCTTTACATTGAAACACAATCTTTTAATTTCCCAACATTCTTTCTTTTCATTCCAAAAACAGTTTCTTTTATTCCGCGGGAAAATCCGTCATTTTATACGAACGCAAGATTCCGTCCAGTGCAGAACTTTGTGCTTCTCTACAAGACATCCTGTTCTAACCCAGCTCATGGGTGTCTGTCAGCTCTAATTCTGCCTTGTCGCAATTCACCAATTCTAGCACAATGATTTTGTTCATTTTGCCCAATTCCAAAAGAACACCGGGCAGATAGAGGGTTTTCTGAGGTCCACGATTCCAGAATCGACCTAAATTGAATCCATTGACCCACACAATTCCTTTGGTAAAGTGGTCCAGTTTTACAAAACATTCATCCTGACTGTCCGCCCGGAACTCGCCTCTGTAAAGTTTGGGATAACGTCCGGCAGGGATCGTAAAATCCGCTGACTCCGGGTCTTCCAGGGGGATGGTGGTTACGGTAAAGTCCATCAGAATTTGGTTGCCCATGGAAATGGCAGACAGGCCTTTTCTATCATAGAGCTCCGGGCCATAATTCACCCGGCCCATGGCCTCTACCAAAACGCCAATCCGGGTTCCCGCCGCACATTTAGGCAGCCACACACGATTTTTAGGCTTCAGCTGTTCCAGTTTCCCTCTGGGGCAGCTGATATCCAGACTCCCTACCAGCTCATCGTTCAGATAGATCCAAGCCTTGTCCCGCAAATCCCGCAGGGTGAGCCAGCCCCCGTCGGAATCTCCGGGAAGGACTGTCTCATAGTAGATCAGACCGAAGTTTTGCCCATAGGCTTCCATATTCTGAGGCAGAGGGCTGTGATGCACCGTGCCCAGGGCGGTGAGATTTTCAAAAAGACCGGTTTCTTCCCGCAAAACCACCGTACCCAGATTTTGGCACCGAGGGGCAGGAGGCAGGGGAGGCGGTGTCATGCCATGATGCTTCCACATGAGATCCCGCAGCGCATAGTACCGGGGGGTGTAATCGCCGTATTCATTGAGAGGTGCACAATAGTCATAGCTGGTCACCGTAGGATTATACCGGGTAATTTGGTTGGCACCTGCGGTAAAGCCGAAGTTTGTCCCCCCATGAAACACAAATACATTAAAATTCGCATCCAGATCCAGCATAGCCTGCACTTCTTTTGTCAGGCTTTCCACATCCCGGGTGTGATGCTTTTCTCCCCAGTGGTCGAACCAGCCGCACCAGAATTCTGTGCACATATAGGGAACTTCTGCCTTCTCCAGCAGAGAGAACGCCCGCTCCGGCGCGCTGCCGAAATTCAAAGTAGGCAGTGCGCCTTCTATCCGTCCGCCGGACAGCATATCCGTGCAGGGGCCGTCAGAAGTAAAGAGCAGGGAGTCAATATCCATGCTGCGAATGAGGTCTCTCAGGAAGGCCAGGTAAGTTTTATCATTTCCATAGCTTCCATACTCATTTTCCACCTGAATTGCCAGGATGTTGCCGCCTCTACTCTGCTGCAAGGGGGCCAGTCGAGGCAGGAGTTCCCGGAAAAAGTCAGCAACATGCGCCATATAGACAGGATCGCTGCACCGAAGGCCCATATTCCGATCCCGCAGCAGCCAGGCTGGCAGACCACCAAAATCCCACTCGGCGCATATGTACGGACCGGGACGCACCAGTGCGTACAGCCCCACTTTTTGCGCCGTCTTGAGGAAGGCGACCAGGTCCAGCATTCCGGAAAAATCGAATTTCCCTTTTTCCGGCTCATGGAGGTTCCAGCATACATAGGTCTCTACCGTATTAAACCCCGCAGCCTTCAGCTTCAAAAGCCGATCCTCCCAGTAGGCCGGAAGGACTCTGAAATAATGGATCGTACCGGAATAAATATGAAAGGGCTTCCCGTCCAACATAAATTTTCTACCTTGGGTCGTCAGCATAGTTTTATCTCCCTGAATTCTTATTGACACTGTCCGTATTATATCATAGATCTAATGACAATAAAAGTATTTTTGCAGGACTCTTTTCCCCATAATATGTTTTCTTTCTATCATGTTGCAAAAAGGAACCGTCCCGCCGGAAGGCGAAACGGTTCCCTTGCTCTTATACAATATAATAAAAGAATTAGTAACCGCTGGTGGTATTCACTTTGGTGAGGGCCAGTGCATCATAGTCCACTTCGTGGGGATATTTTTCCAGCAGTCCTGTGATCACTTTTTCCATCTCTTCGGCGAGATACATTTCCTTACCCGTCTGCATCCACAGGGTCTCATCGCTTGCTTTTACAAAATACATGACATGGGTACCATAGGGACTGTCTACCAGGCCACTATCTCCGACCTTATGGGCGGGATCAAAGCACCACTGCTCAAACTCCTTAACCATCTGACCCTTGCGGACATTTGTATACAGTCCACCTGTTTCTTTGGAACCGGGGTCCTCAGTCTGCTCTTTCGCCAGTGCCGCAAAGCTTTCCTCTGTTGCCTCTCCAGCCTTCCACTGATCCAGAATACTTTGCGCCTTGTCATGCGCTGCCTTTTTCTGCTCTTCGGTGGGGGCTTCTGCTCCCTCGGAAACCTCCGCTTTGATCAGAATGTGCCGCACATCCACAAACGCAGGAGTCTCATCCTTGGCAATGCCATATTCCGCGAATTTTTCAACGTTATCGTCAAAATACTGAGATACCTGTTCGTCTGTCAAAGCAGATTTCTTCTCTTCAGTCAGTTTATTGTAGTATTCGCTTGCCTGAAGGATGGTCTGTACATACTTCTTGTACTCTTCCAGGGTAATGCCTTGGCCAAAGTCATTTTCAATCATCTTCTGGGCATCCTCAAACCCAGCCTTCTTGGCAGCCTCATTCATATCCTTTTCCATGGAATCCAGCTGCTTCTGACCTTCCTCACTGAGGGTCACACCATTGGCCTGGGCCTCCAGGCTCAAAGCCTGATAGCGGGTCCAGCTCATAATGGCCTGTTCCAGGAACATTTCCTGCCAGGTTTTTCCTTCATCGCTCATTGCATAGACCTGCTGATCCAGCTCTTTCTGGGGATCCAGGCCTGTGTAGGCAGCATAGGCACCATACTGATTCAGGTACTCATAATAGGCGCTCCAGTACCAGACATTCATCCATGCGTTGGTGACCTCGGCATCTCCCATTTTCGCAACAACCTTCGGCAGCTCGGCAGAGATGTCCTCTCCCTGGAAGGTGTAGCTGGGGCGGTCTACGGGAACCGGGGCTTCGGTGCCCTCTGTCGTCCCGGTGCCGTCTGTGACTGCCGTGGTCTCGTTGGAGGCAGTAGTTTCTGCGGAATCATCCTTCTTACCGGTTGTAAGCATAATCACCAGACCCACCACAACGGCCAGCACCACAATCGCGCCAACAATCACAAGGGTCAGCTTCTTTTTGTTCACGCTCCGGTTGTCAAAGCCGCACTGCGGGCAAACCGTAACGCCCTCATCCAGAGGAGCCTGACATTTTTTGCAATTCATGAAGTAACCTCATTTCTTCCTCCGGCTTGTTTACCCCGGAGCATAATCTTCTCCAGTTTATCACGAATGTCTATCTATTGCAAGAATAAACCGAATACAGGATGTGTCAAAACTGTAAATTATTCGTGTCCCGCCCCCACCAGCCTCTTAATACTTCCTTTACATTCTTTACCAAATCTTTGGTAACATTTCAGGAAAATTGTGTAAACGTCTCCGCAATGCTCTTGCTATTTTGGAAAAAATCTGCTATCATGGTGTCAATGAAAAATTGAGGGCCATCATGGTCCACCCATGGGGGAGTAGTTACGCCGGATTTTCCGGTGTGTCAAGTCAACATGCATGACGCTCTGCGTCTGGCTTGGCAGGTTTTAACGAGACTCATGTGCAGCGCCACTGTACATGGGCCTCTTTTTTTCTACAATTCTATGAAAACTATTATGTATTGGAAAGGAAGATCAGTTTGCGCTACTACGACGAATCCACAACTCACGTTCTGAAAAGCGTGAACTCCACAGAGCAGGGTCTTACTCATGCAGAAGCCCAGGCTCGATTGGAGAAAAACGGAAAGAACCAGCTGGCTCAGGAGAAAAAAGACAGCCTCCTGAAGCGGTTCTTCCTGCAAATGGCAGACCCCATGATTCTCATTCTCCTGGCCGCCGCCGCCATCAGCGGTGCTCTGGCTGTGTATGAGAATGAAAGCTTCACCGATGTCATTATCATTCTCTTTGTTGTCATTGTCAACGCCGTTCTGGGTGTGTATCAGGAGAACAAAGCTGAAAAGGCCATCGAAGCACTACAGGAAATGGCAGCCGCCACTTCAAAGGTAATCCGTGACGGCAAGCTGACCAGTGTCCGCAGTGAAGATCTGGTGGTGGGTGATGTGGTAGTTCTGGAGGCCGGCGACGCAGTCCCCGCAGACGGCCGCCTGCTGGAAAGTGCCAGTCTGAAAATCGAAGAGGCTGCCCTTACCGGTGAGTCCGTCCCTGTTACAAAATTCATTGACATCATCAATCTCCGTGAGGGCGGCAAGGATGTGCCTCTGGGCGACCGCAAGAATATGGTCTATATGGGCTCTACCGTCTCTTATGGTCGTGGTACCGCTGTAATCACCGGAACCGGCATGAACACGGAAATGGGTAAGATTGCCGGTGCTCTGGCTGCCGCCAAAGACGGTCAGACCCCCCTGCAAAGGAAACTGAGCCAACTGTCCAGGGTGCTGACCTGGCTGGTTCTGGGTATCTGCGCCATTATTTTTGGTGTCCAGCTGCTGCAAGCCGGCTCCTTCTCCGCAGATGTCATTGTCCACTCCTTTATGGTAGCCGTGTCTCTGGCTGTTGCCGCCATTCCGGAAGGTCTGGCTGCGGTGGTCACGGTGGTGCTTTCCATCGGCGTTACCAATATGTCCAAGCGAAACGCCATTATCCGTAAGCTCACCGCTGTGGAAACCCTGGGCTGCGCCCGGGTCATCTGCTCCGATAAAACCGGCACCCTGACCCAGAATAAAATGACCGTTGTGGAGCACTTCGGCCCCATGGAGCAAACCGCCCGTGCCATGGCTCTGTGTTCTGACGCCAAGCTGGTGGACGGCGAAGCCGTGGGCGAACCTACGGAGGCCGCCCTGGTGGCCTGGGCTGCCAAAGAAAACATGGACAAGGGAAAAATGGAACAGCTCTTCCCCCGTGTGGGAGAAGCTCCCTTTGATTCCGGCAGAAAGATGATGTCCACCATCCACCAAAACGGCGGCAATGTGATCCAGTTTACCAAGGGTGCTCCGGACGAGGTTCTGCGCCGGTGTACACATATTGAAGAAAACGGCAAGAAAGTTCCTCTTACCGAAGAAAAGCGGAAAGAAATTCTCACCGCTAACAAGACAATGGCTGACAAGGCCCTGCGTGTGCTGTGTGCCGCCTGCCGCACCTGGCAGACTGTGCCTCAGGATCAGAGCCCTGAAAATCTGGAGCAGGATCTCACATTCCTCGGTCTTGCGGGCATGATCGACCCCGTCCGCCCCGAAGTCAAGGCCGCCATTGAAGAATGTCGGGCCGCCGGTATCCGTCCCATTATGATTACGGGTGACCATGTGGATACCGCCGTGGCCATTGCCAAAGAGCTGGGCATTCTGGAAGGGGACCGCAAAGCCATTACCGGCTCTATGCTGGATGACATGGACGAAGAAACCTTCCTGAAGGAATTCCAGAACATTTCCGTCTATGCCCGTGTGCAGCCTGAACATAAGACCCGTATTGTCTCCGCATGGCAGAGCATCGGCTGTGTCACCGCCATGACCGGTGACGGTGTCAACGACGCCCCCTCCATCAAGACTGCTGATATCGGTGTCGGCATGGGCATTACCGGTACCGATGTTACCAAGAATGTGGCCGACATGGTTCTGGCGGACGACAACTTCGCCACCATTGTTGGTGCCGTGGAAGAAGGCCGTCGGATTTACGACAACATCCGCAAATCCATTCAGTTCCTTCTGGGTTCCAACATGTCTGAGGTCATCAGTATCTTTGTTGCCACCCTGCTGGGCTTCACCATTCTGGAACCGGTCCACCTGCTTTGGATCAACCTGATTACCGATACCTTCCCCGCACTGGCTCTGGGCATGGAGCGGGGAGAGCCGGACATCATGCGCCGCAAGCCCCGGGATGCCAAGGCCGGTATCTTCTCCGGCGGTCTGGGCTTTGATGCCATGTATCAGGGACTGGCTGTATCCGCTCTCACTCTTGCCTCCTTCTTTGTGGGACACTTCATGGAGTTCGGTACTCTGGGCTTTGGAAACTCTGCCCACGGTGTCACCATGGCGTTCCTCACCCTGTCCATGGCCGAGATCGTCCACAGCTTCAACATGCGCAGCCAGCGGGGCAGCATCTTCTCTCTGCACAGCCAGAACATGGTGCTGAATCTGGCAGGCATTGCCTCTTTGATCCTCACCACTGCTGTCATTGAAGTGCCCTTCCTGGCCAACGCCTTCGGCTTCACTCCCGTGGGCCTGAAAGAGTACGGCATTGCATTGGCCCTGGCTCTGGTGATGCTGCCTCTGGTGGAGCTGGTCAAATTCATCCAGAGAAAGATTGCCAAATAACTTCTTTTCCCTCCGTCCATGAGGATTTCTCAATAAAAAGCAAGCGATACCTGGGTAGTTACTTGGGTATCGCTTATTTTTTCGTTTGCCCTATTGTGACAGCAGAACGCCCATTTTCTCTTTTTTAGGATTGGACATACAGAATATTTTCACAATCACCGTTTCCCCATATTTTGCACAGAAAACTGATAGAAATATTGGGAAAATAACCGGTTTTATATGTACTATCCCAGTTTCCTTTCCCGCTTCCATATGATATAATGACTAAGGTATGTAAAGTGGGGGGTGAGGGCTTCGTGGAGCCAAAGGAGCTTTTGCAGCATTATTTCGGCCATAAGGAGTTTCGCCCCGGACAGGAACCTTTGATTCAAAGCATTCTGGCCGGACGGGATGTGCTGGGGGTCATGCCCACCAGCGCAGGCAAATCCATCTGTTACCAGATCCCCGCCATGGCCCTGCCCGGTATGACTTTGGTGATTTCTCCCCTCATTTCTCTCATGGCCGACCAGGTGGCCTCTCTCAATCAGGTCGGCATCCCGGCTGCCTATCTCAATTCTTCTTTGGATCTGGAGGACTATCGGAAAACCCTGCAAAAAGGAAAACAAGGGGCCTATAAACTTCTGTATGTGGCGCCGGAGCGGTTGTTCACTCCCGGATTTCTTTCTCTGGCAGAGCAGACCACCATCTCCTTTATCGCCGTGGACGAAGCCCACTGCGTCTCCCAATGGGGTCAGGATTTTCGGCCCAGTTACTTAAAAATCTCAGAATTTCTCAGACAGCTTCCCAACCGCCCTGTTCTGGGGGCCTTTACTGCCACTGCCACAGAGCAGGTCAAGGCAGATATTATTTCTCTGTTACAGCTACAGAACCCTCTGACCCTTACCACCGGTTTCGATCGGCCGAACCTCTACTTTGGGGTAGTCCACACCAGGCAGAAAGATGACTGGATTTTAGACTATCTGGAAAAAAATCGCCGAAAAAGCGGCATTGTCTACTGTGCCACCCGAAAAAATGTGGAAGCTCTCTGCGCCAAACTGCAATCTTGCGGATATTCGGCTACACGGTATCACGCAGGCCTTTCCGACGGGGAGCGAAAACGCAATCAGGAGGACTTTGTCTATGACCGAGCCAGGGTCATGGTGGCTACCAATGCCTTTGGCATGGGAATCGACAAATCCAATGTGAGCTTTGTCTTACATTATAATATGCCAAAAAATCTGGAAAATTACTATCAGGAAGCCGGGCGTGCAGGCCGGGATGGGGAGCCCGCCTCCTGCATTCTTCTGTTTTCGCCCAAAGATGTCCAGACCGCCAAATTCCTCATTTTGAACTCCAGCGACAATCAGGAATTGAGCCTTGAGGACAAGGCCCTTTTGCAGGAGCGTGACCTGGAACGGCTGAAGAAAATGGAACGATACTGCAAAACCACGGACTGCCTGCGCCAGACCATTCTGTCCTATTTTGGTCAGGATATCCTTCCCTGCAAAAATTGCAGTACCTGTATGGGAACCTATCAGGCGGTGGATATCACCGTGGAGGCCCAGAAAATCCTATCCGGCGTGGCCAGGGTCTGTCGTCTGCACCCCTCCGGGCTGGGAAGATCCTCGATTCTTCAAATGCTGCGGGGCAGCAGGGACAAGCGGATTCTGGATTTAAGGCTGGACAACTTGCCCACTTACGGAATTCTAAAGAACCTGTCTCAGAACCTTTTGTGTCAATATATCGATCGGCTGATCGAGCTGGAATATCTGGTGGTCACACCGGGAGAATTTCCTGTGCTTCTTGTGACGGCCAAAGCCAGACAGATCCTGTTTGAAGGAGAAAAAGTGGAGATTCTTCTGCCTGTAAAGCAGGTCTCCGCCGCAAAGCCTGCCGCCACAGAGCCGGATGATCTGCTCCTCACCAACCTGAAAGCGCACCGGATGCAGCTTGCCCAGACAGAGGGGGTTCCGGCCTATATCATCTTCTCCAACGCCACGCTCACGGACATGGCCCGCAAGCGCCCCACTTCCATGAAAGCCCTTTTGGAGGTGTCCGGTGTAGGCCAAATAAAGGCCCGTCGCTATGGAGATTCCTTCCTTCATGTGATCCGGAGCAGCCTGCGTACAAATATATAAACGGAAGGTATCTATTTGTATTTTTCAACAAAGCCCCTTCCTATAATTCGTTATATTATTCAAAAAAATCATTGACTTTTACGATAAGTTTAGTTATATTTTTGTTGAAAACACAAGAACATACATGGACAACCCTATAGGAATGTGGTAGAATGTTAAATAGTGGATATTGGGTCTAAACCCAATTTTTCACATCAGTTACGTTAGGGAACAAGCGGTTTTCGATTGAATGCCGCATGCCACATTTTTGTTCAGGAGGACTCTATTATGGAAAATTATGGTCTTGAAAAACTTGGAATTCTGAACCCTTGTGCTGTTTACCGGAACCTTGGGCCCGCTCAGCTGGTGGAGGCCGCTCTGCGCCGCGGAGAAGGCAAGCTCAGCAACACCGGTGCTCTGGTGGTTACTACAGGTAAGTACACCGGTCGTTCCCCCGACGACAAGTTCATTGTTGATACTCCCGCGATCCACGATGACATTGCCTGGGGTAAGGTAAACCGCCCCATCTCCAAGGAGCGCTTCGACGCGATCCTGGCTAAGGCCTGCGCCTATCTGCAGGGCCGTGAAATTTTCATTTTCGACGGCTTTGCCGGTGCCGACCCCAAATACACCAAAAAATTCCGCATTGTCAACGAGCTGGCCTCTCAGAATCTGTTCATTCACAACCTGCTCATTCGTCCCAGCGAGGAAGAGCTGGCTGCTTATGGCGATGCCGATTATACCGTAATCGCAGCTCCCGGCTTTCAGTGCAACCCTGAGATCGACGGGGTCCACTCCGAGGCTGCTATTATGATTGACTATGAGGCCCATCTGATTCTCATTGTGGGCTCTCAGTATGCCGGCGAGATCAAGAAATCTGTCTTCTCCACCATGAACTATGTTCTGACCAAGGAAGGCATTCTGCCCATGCACTGCTCTGCCAACATGGATCCTGAAACCCATGAGACTGCCGTATTCTTCGGCCTGTCCGGCACCGGCAAAACCACCCTGTCCGCAGACCCCGCCCGGAAGCTCATCGGTGATGACGAGCATGGCTGGTCTGCTGACGGCATCTTCAACATCGAAGGTGGCTGCTATGCAAAGTGCATCAACCTGTCCGCCGAGAACGAGCCTGACATCTACAATGCCATTCGCTTCGGTTCTCTGGTGGAGAATGTTGTCATGGACGAAAATACCCGTGAGTTCGATTTTGATGACGACTCCCTGACGGAAAACACCCGTGTGGGCTACCCCGTTGAGTACATCTCCAACGCCGCCGTCCCCGGTGTGGGCGGAATTCCCAAGGTTGTGATTTTCCTCACTGCCGACGCATTCGGCGTTCTGCCTCCCATTTCCAAGCTGAGCCCCGATGCTGCCATGTATCACTTCGTTACCGGCTTTACCTCCAAACTGGCTGGTACCGAGCGTGGCATCACCGAGCCCAAGCCCACCTTCTCCACCCTGTTCGGGGAACCCTTCATGCCCATGGACCCCTCCGTCTATGCCAACATGCTGGGTGAGAAGATCGAGAAGTACGGCACCTCTGTGTACCTGGTCAATACCGGCTGGGCCGGCGGTTCCGCCCAGGAGCTGGGCAAGGCTGGCCGTATGAAGCTGCGCTACACCCGTGCCATGGTCACCGCCGCCCTGAACGGCGAGCTGGAGAAGGCCGAGTATGAACATTCCGAAATCTTCAATGTGGAGATGCCCAAATCTGTCACCGGCTGCCCCTCTGAGATCCTGAATCCCGAAACCATGTGGATCTCCAATGGCAAGACCAGAGAAGACTATGTGGCTGCCGCCAACAAGCTGGCTACCATGTTCTCTGACAACTTCTCCAAGAAATATCCCAATATGCCTGCCCATATTGCTGAGGCTGGCCCCAAGGCGAAATAATTCACCCCCTGCACCCCAGGTGGCCTCGGCCACCTGGGGTTTTGAGGGAAGATACGGTGCAGGGCAGGGGCCTGCT
Organism: Oscillospiraceae bacterium; assembly: GCA_020025515.1. Lineage (GTDB taxonomy): Bacteria > Bacillota > Clostridia > Oscillospirales > Oscillospiraceae > Faecousia. Next base: position 116,545 of record JAHHRZ010000002.1, read on the forward strand.
TCTGCTGATCTTGCGGAAGCAAGCCCCTGTCCTGCAAGGTATTCTCCCCGTGAACGTGTCAAATTTGACCGCAATCTGCGGTTTTATGGAGGTTTTGCCACATGGCACAGAATAAACAAAAGGTCCGGAAGGTTCAGTTCGTTGAAACTGTCCTGCGTGACGCCAACCAGTCCCTGATTGCCACCAGAATGCCCTATAGCAAATTTGAAGACATCCTGCCCACCATGGACAAGGCCGGTTACTACGCCTGCGAATGCTGGGGTGGTGCCACCTTTGATGTCTGCCTGCGCTATCTGCATGAAGATCCTTGGGAGCGTCTGCGCAAAATCCGTGCAAAGATGCCCAACACCAAGCTTCAGATGCTTCTGCGTGGTCAGAACGTTCTGGGCTACAGCCATTATCCCGATGACTTCGTCCGCATGTTTGTAAAGAAGTCCGTGGAAAACGGCATCGATATTATCCGTATTTTTGACGCCCTCAACGATGTGAACAATCTGAAAGTTGCCGTAGAGGAGACGGTAAAGGCCGGGGCCATCGCTTCCGGCACCATCTCTTACACCACCAGCCCCGTCCACACCCACGCCAACTATGTCAAGATGGTCAAAGAGCTGAAGGAAATGGGCGTTGCCACCATCTGCATCAAGGACATGGCCGGTATCATGGGCCCCCAGGAGGCCTATGACCTGGTTTCCGCCATTAAGGATGCTGTAGATCTGCCCATCGACCTGCATACTCACTCCACCACCGGTCTGGCCTTCATGACCTACCTCAAGGCCGTGGAAGCCGGTGTGGACATTATCGACACCGCCATCTCTCCCTTCTCCGGCGGTACCTCCCAGCCCGCCACCGAAACCCTGGCCTACGCTTTGCGTCAGCTGGGCTATCAGTGCGACCTGGATGATAAAATCACCAAGCAGATCGCCGACTACTTTAAGCCCATTCGGGATGATTATGTAAAGGACGGCACCCTGATGCCCAAGTCCATGGCCACCGATACCCAGTGCCTGACCTACCAGGTTCCCGGCGGTATGCTGTCCAACCTGCTGAGCCAGCTGAAGATGATGAACGCTCTGGACCGCTTCGACGAAGCCCTGCTGGAGACTCCCAAGGTTCGTAAGGACATGGGCTATCCTCCTCTGGTCACTCCCACCAGCCAGATGGTTGGCGTGCAGGCGGTGCAGAATGTTCTGGCCGGCGAACGCTACAAGAATGTGTCCAAGGAGATCAAAGCCTACTGCCGCGGCGAGTACGGCAAGACCCCGGCTCCCATTGATCCCGAGATCCAGAAGAAGATCCTGGGAGACGAGCAGCCCCTCACCGGCCGTTACGCAGATACTCTGGAGCCTATCTTTGAAAAGACCAAGAAAGAGCTGAAGGGCATTGCAACGTGCGACGAGGATGTTCTGTCCTACATCGCCTTCCCCCAGCTGGCCGAGAAGTTCTTTGAAGAGCGCAAGGCCAAGGAGGAAAATACCGCCACTTACACCATTGAGGCAATTTAAGGGAGGGCGTGTAAATTATGATGCTTTCCAATCTGTTCCTTGCAGCCGGTGCTGGAGATGTACTGGACTCCACCGCCGATGCCGCTTTGGCAGCCGTTACGGGCTACGCCGTGGTATTTATGGGCATTGTGATTCTCATGGTCGCCATGATGATTATGAGCAAGCTGGTGATGATGTGCCAGCGCAAGCCCGTCCAGCTGGAGGCCCCCGCCCCCAAGGCTGCCGCCGATGCTCCCACAGCCCCCGGTTCCGCCGGTCAGCTGAAGTTGTACAACACCGATCCCAAGACTGCCGCCATGCTCATGGCCATCGTGGCCGACAAGATGGGCAAGCCCATCAATGAGCTGCGCTTCATTTCCATCAAGGAGGTCAAGTAACCATGAAATATAAGGTAACTCTCAACGGCCGCACCTATGAGGTCGAGGTCGAGGCCGGCCAGGCCATGCTCCTGGACGAATACGAAGCCATTGCCCCTGCACCTGCCGCTGCTGCTCCTGCCGCTCCCACACCCGCCGCTGCTGCCCCTGCGCCTGCCGCTAAGGTTGCCACGGCTGCCGGTGAGGCGGTCAAGGCACCCATGCCCGGTATTGTCCTGAAGGTTCAGGTCCAGGAAGGACAGGCCGTGAAGGCCGGTCAGGTTCTGGTCATTCTGGAAGCCATGAAGATGGAAAACGAGATCGTCGCACCTAAGGCCGGCACTGTGGCTCAGATCGTTGCTCCCAAGGGCAGTAATGTTGAGTCCGGCGCTCCTCTGGTCATTCTGGCTTAAGGGGGAATACCCATGCTGGCATTTAATATTGGAGAGACCCTTTTAGGTCTCTGGAATGACTCCGGCTTTAACTCCTTCTTTGTGGGTGACGGCTGGAAGAGTCTGGTGATGATTGCCATTGCCTGCGTACTTCTGTACCTGGGCATTGTGAAGAAATTTGAGCCCCTGCTGCTGGTAGGTATCGCCTTCGGCTGCCTGCTGAGCAACCTTCCTATGAGTGGTCTGTACAACCAGGAACTGTGGACCGCTTTTATGGATGAATCCAGTGAATATTACCATAGTTACGGTCATATATTGGCCAACGGCGGTCTACTGGATTTCTTCTACATCGGCGTAAAAACAAGTCTGTATCCCTGTTTGATTTTCATGGGTGTGGGCGCCATGACCGACTTTGGTCCCATGCTGTCCAACCCCAAGAGCATGTTCATGGGTGCCGGCGCCCAGCTGGGCGTGTTTGTGGCCTTCCTGGGTGCTGTCCTTCTGGGCTTCACCGGCCCCGAGGCTGCCTCTATCGGCATCATCGGCGGCGCTGACGGTCCTACCGCCATCTTCCTGACCTCCAAGCTGGCGCCCCATCTATTGGGACCCATCGCCATTGCGGCTTACTCTTACATGGCTCTGATCCCTCTGATCCAGCCGCCCTTTATGAAGCTCCTGGTTCGGGGCAAGGATCGTGAGATCGTGATGAAGCAGTCCCGTGAGGTTTCCAAGACAGAGAAAATCATTTTCCCCATCATGGTTTCCATCTTTGTGGCTCTGCTGCTGCCATCCACCGCTCCTCTGATCGGCTGCCTGATGCTGGGCAACCTGTTCCGTGAGTGTGGTGTCACTGCCCGTCTGTCCGACACCGTGCAAAATGCCCTGATGAACATTATCACCATCATGCTCTCCACTTCTGTAGGTGCAACCATGGTAGGTGCTTCCTTCCTGAATGCCCAGACCATCTGGATCATTCTGCTGGGCGTGTGCGCCTTCATCCTGTCTACCGTGGGCGGCCTGCTGGTGGGCAAGATCATGTGCTGGGCCACCAAGGGCAAGATCAATCCTCTCATTGGCTCTGCCGGTGTTTCCGCCGTCCCCATGGCTGCCCGTGTGGCACAGGATGTGGGCCGGAAGTACAACCCCACCAACTATCTGCTGATGCACGCCATGGGCCCCAATGTGGCCGGTGTCATCGGTTCCGCCATTGCCGCAGGTTTCCTGCTGTCCGTCTTTGGCTAAACAAGCACAAAAAATGGGTCTGTCGCATAATAGGATTTTGTAAAAATCAGTCTAATATTAACGCCGCAGAAATCGGGATATCCCTCGATTTCTGCGGCGTTTCTTAACTTTTACAGATGCTCATTTTCTTGAAATGCACATTATGCGACAGACCCATTTTGTTTTCTCTATTGAATTTTCGGCTGCTCTAAAAGCCACAGCAGATAGGTCAGCGCCAAAAGATCCGCACAGCCTCCGGGGGAAAGGTTTCGCTCTGTGAGCGCCTGGTCCAGCCGCCGGATTTCTTCCACAGAAGGGAAGGGGTTCTGCTGCAAAATGTTTTCCACAGCCCCTGTGACAAACTCCTGGGCTGCCGGGCCGCCCCGGTGGAGAATGTTTGTATCCTGTACATAGGGAATCATATGAAGCAGCGCCACACAGCCTGCATCATTAGGGCTGAGTCCCCGGGCCAACCCTTCTTTGAATACAGGAAAACCGATTTTTTTTACGGCGGGGAAGCCTGCCTCTGCCTGTCCCCGCACCCCGGTAATTCCGTAGTTCCGGTAAAGCCGTTCTCCCGCCGTGGCTGTCCCTGCAAAATCAGAGGTGGTCAACCCCTGGGCCAAGGCTGCCACAGTATCAAGCACAGCCTCCGGATTTTTCCACAGCCCCTGTTTCAATCTTCCCAAAGCGCCACAGAGAAGCCCCATGGAAAAAATTGCCCCCTTGTGGGTGTTGACTCCGGAGGTGGCCAGGAGCATTTCTCCCTCTGCCAGCTTTCCACGGCGGCGGAGCCTTGCAAATGTCTCCGCAGGGGACAGGGTTCTGGTTTGCCTCCCCAATCTCACACAGTCATAAAAATAGGGCCACAGGGCCGCTGCACTGGCCTGGAAGGTAAAAATGTCCATATCCTTGTGACTGCCGGAATTTTCCCGATCCACAAGACCGGGCTTCGGTGTGGCGCACACTTCATAGAGCAGGGCCTGGCAGGCAAGACGGGCCCCGGTCTGGGCATCGTCTTTATCCACCGCCTCCTGCAAAATCTCAAAGGTCTTTGCTTGGAGCTGCTCCACACTGTGGGCTCGGCTTCTGGCGCAGACCTGGGCCACATTGCCGCAGATCAGGCACCTTCTTGGGGTTGTTCTCTGAATCTTTTCCCCCTGAGGAACCACCACATCCAGATCCAGAAGTCGGCCCAATGAAGTTCCTTCCTCCAGCTCCACCGCCATGGCCTTCAGTTCCATGGGCTCCATATCCAGGACGTACATGGCCTCACAGCCTGTGTCCTCCACAACAATTTCCCGGGTTTTCCAATGCATGTTCCGTCTTTGCAGCTCCTGCCGAATCAGCCGGTCTCCCAGGTAAAAGCTCTGGGTAATGAGCGCATTGTTTTTTACCGGACCGGGAATATTCATGGTAAACGACAGCAGGGGAAGGCCATACCGACAAAACAGCGCCTCCTGCCTTGCCACCCGGGCCTCCCGGGCCTCCAGCATCTGCATCAATGTAACTTCCATGGCAGCCACCTCTTTTCAATCTCCCATTATGATACACCAAAACAGGCGGTTGTGGAATCCTTTTTTTATAAGATTATAAACGAATGGGCGCAAAAAACGGCATGACCAGAAGGCCATGCCGTTTCCAAATGCAATATAATCGCTTTTGATCCCCGAAGGATGCTTAGTACATACCGCCCTGAGCAGCTGCGGCAGCATTGGCAGCGGCATCTGCTGCGGGATCGGGCTTATCCACAACCAGAGACTCGGTGGTGAGGACGCAGGAACCAATGGAAGCGGCGTTCTCCAGAGCGCTGCGGGTAACCTTTGTGGGATCCACAATGCCGGCGTCGATCATATCCACATACTCCTCGGTGTAGGCGTTGTAGCCATAGCCAACCTTGCCGGAGGTGTGAATCTTCTCGAACACTACGGAGCCGTCCACACCGGCGTTCTCGGCAATCTGACGGATAGGAGCCTGCAGAGCCTTGGCAATAATCATGGCACCGGTCTTCTCGTCACCGGACAGGCCAGCAGTCAGCTCTTCCACAGCGGCGATGGCATTGACATAGGCGGTACCGCCGCCGGCCACGATGCCCTCTTCCACGGCGGCACGGGTAGCATTCAGAGCGTCCTCCACACGGAGCTTCTGCTCCTTCATGGCAACCTCGGTCTGTGCGCCAACACGAATCACAGCAACACCGCCGGACAGCTTTGCCAGACGCTCCTGGAGCTTCTCACGGTCATAGTCGGAGGTGGTCACGCCGATGGCAGCACGGATCTCATGGGCACGAGCCTTGATATCCTCGGGATTGCCGCTGCCGTCAACGATGGTAGTGGTATCCTTGGTGACCTTCACCTGACGGGCAGTACCCAGATCAGTGATGTCCGCATCGGTGAGCTCCATGTTCAGCTCGCTGGAAATCACGGTACCGCCGGTGAGGATTGCGATATCACGCAGCATCTCCTTGCGGCGATCGCCAAAGCCGGGAGCCTTGACACAGACACAGTTGAAGTTGCCACGCAGACGGTTCACCAGCAGGGTAGCCAGAGCATCGCCCTCCACATCCTCGGCAATAATAATCATCTTGCGGCCGGACTTTACGACCTTCTCCAGAACAGGCAGAATCTCCTGGATGGAAGAGATCTTCTTATCGGTAATCAGCAGGTAAGGATCGTCCAGGACGGCTTCCATCTTATCGGTATCGGTGACCATGTAGGGGGAGATATAGCCACGGTCGAACTGCATGCCCTCTACCACATCCAGACCGGTCTCAGCGGTCTTGGACTCCTCGATGGTGATAACGCCATCGGTGCCAACCTTCTCCATTGCCTCTGCGATCAGCTTACCAACGGCCTCGTCGCAGGAAGAAACGGTACCAACACGGGCGATGTCGTCAGAACCCTTGACGGTCTGAGAAGCAGCCTTGATGGACTCCACGGCAGCGGTAACCGCCTTCTCAATGCCCTTGCGCATGACCATGGGGTTTGCACCTGCGGACAGGTTCTTGAGGCCCTCACGGACAATGGCCTGTGCCAGAACGGTTGCGGTGGTGGTGCCGTCGCCGGCCACATCGTTGGTCTTGGTCGCTACCTCACGGACCAGCTGTGCACCCATGTTCTCAAAAGCGTCCTCCAGCTCCACATCCTTGGCGATGGTCACACCGTCATTGGTGATGAGGGGAGCGCCGTACTTCTTGCCCAGAACCACGTTGCGGCCCTTGGGGCCCAGAGTAACCTTTACCGTATCGGCCAGCTGGTCGATGCCCTTCTGCAGAGACTTGCGAGCTTCCTCGCCATAAACAATCATCTTAGCCATGATTCATATACCTCCAATTATTCCACAACTGCCAGAATCTCGGACTGCTTCACAATGGTGTATTCCTGGCCGTCCACCTTGATTTCAGTGCCTACAAACTTTGCAACAACAACCTTGTCGCCGGGCTTTACCATCATCTCGGTGTCCTTATCTCCGGGGCCAACAGCCACAACTTCAGAGATTACGGGCTTTTCCTTGTTTGCAGCGGACAGGATAATGCCGGAAGCGGTCTTTTCCTCGGCCTCGAAAGCCTTCAGCAAAACACGGTCTGCCATAGGAGTGAGTTTCATAATTAGTTACCTCCAAAACAGAATTTAGAATGGCGGTGGGGTCTCCCACGCCGCTAGTGTCTACAAAGATTCAGGTTAGCACTCATGTCCTTTGAGTGCTAACGCCTATATAATAGACCATTCTGTTTAAAAATGCAAGGGGTTTTTCTATGAATTTTCTGTGAAATTTAAAAAAATTCCCGGAGCGGTAAATGCCCCGGGAAATGTCCTTATCCTGCAACGGCACCTGCCCGCTCTTTGCAGGTCAAGGCAACGCTGCCAGGGTAAAAGAATCGCAGCTGAAAGGGTGCTACTGAAATTTCTGTCTGGCTGCTCATGCGAAGCTCGCCGTCCAGATTGACAGGCTCTGCCTTTTCACAGGATATCTTAATTTTTTTCGTACGAAAATACCGGATCAAATGGGGATAGTCCCGAAATTTTCCTACCTTATAAGAGCCGATCACCTTCATGACTGTGCCACGGCTCACGCCCTTCACCAAAAGTACATCCAGAATTCCGTCTGTTGGGTCTGCGTCTGGAACCGGGTGGAAGCCGCCGCCGTACCAAGAGCCGCTTCCCACATAGATCATGGTCTGCTCTCCATCCACTACTTCATCGTTGATCTCCACATGATAATTGTGGTGAATTCCCTTAATGGTATTGACCAAAGCGGACAAAATATAGGCTCCGGATCCCTTTACAAAAGGAAGCTTTTTATAGGCGGCAATCTGGGTGCCGATGCGGGCATCAAACCCCATAGAGCAGACATTGAGGGCATAGTCCCCGTTACATTGAATGAGGTCTACGGAGACCTCCTTGGTATCCTTCACAAAGGACCCCAGCTCCCCAAAAGGGGCCATATCTGCGAACAATCGAATAAAGTCATTTCCGGAGCCCCTGGCCACATGGGTGACGGCCACATGAGAGCATCCTGCCACACCATTGACCACCTCGTTGAGGGTCCCGTCGCCACCGCAGGCATAGACCCGCAGCTCCTGCCCCTTATCTCCAGCCTGTCTGGCCCAGTTGGTAATGTCGCCGGGCTTTTTTGAAACCTTTACTTCATAATCCTGACCCTGAAAGTGCTTTTTAATGTCCGCCAAAAACTCGTCCAGCTGGTTTCCCTTGCCCGCCACAGGGTTCACCAGGAACAGGTGTTTCATTTTTTGCGGCCTCCCAGATACATATAATACTCACAGCGGATCATACCGTTGTACAGCTTGCGGTGCTTATCTGCCCGACGGCCGAAGTAATGCTCAAATTCCGGTTCGGAGGAGATAATATATTTCTTCCAGCCGTCAGCAAACTTCACATGGCGTCCAAAAGCCTGCACCAAGCCCTGGGCCTGGCGCTGCTCCATCATTCTCTGGCCATAGGGAGGATTGCACACCAGGATTCCCTCCTGGGTAGGAAGGCTCATTTTGGTGGCATCCCCGTCTTTAAACTCAATCAGCTTATTGACACCTGCCTTGCGGGCATTGGACATGGCCAGGCTGACACACTTGGGATCATTGTCAGAACCCAGAATCCGGTAGTTTCCATGGAACTCCCGATCTGTGGCCTCCCGGCGGACACGGGGGAACAATTCCTTATCCACCCATGCAAACTTCTCCGCAGAGAACCCACGGAAGAGGCCCGGAGCCCGGTTGATGGCCACCATGGCAGCTTCAATGGGAATGGTGCCGGAGCCACAGAAGGGGTCCCAGAAGAATTCCCGGCCACGATACCGGGTCAGCTGCACCATTCCGGCAGCCAGGGTCTCACGAAGGGGGGCATCGTTGCCATTGGCACGGTAGCCCCGCTTATGCAAACCGGCACCGGAGGTGTCCAAAAACAGCTCAAACCGGTCATTCATCAAAGAAAACTGGAGCTGATACATAGAACCGGTCTCCGGCAGCCAGCTCACGCCATAGTGGTCTCCCAGACGCTTGGCGGCGGCCCGCTTCACAATGGCCTGACAGTCCGGCACGGAACGCAGCTGGCTGTTGAGGCTGTGCCCCTTCACCGGGAACTTGCCGTCTCTGGGAATAAACTCCTCCAGGGGGGTCTTCGCCACCAGCTGGAACATTTCTTCAAAGGATTTGGCGGTTCCTTCTGCCAGGCGAAGCAAAACCCGCTCACCGGTGCGGAGCCACAGGTTTGCCATGGCCATGGCCTCCTGATCCCCGTCAAATAAAACTCGACCGTTTTCCGCCCGGACATTGTCCAGTTTCAGCCGCCGAAGCTCATCTGCCGCCAGGGATTCCAAACCAAAAAGGCAGGGAACAACAAAAGTCATTGCTTGCATATTTTTCTCCCATCATATTTTTCTATATTGTACCCCATTTTCCTATATTCTGCAAGACATTCCTACAATCCGTTGTAAAAAATAGGGAAAACGCATGAAATTCCCACCAGTTTTCAAAGAATATCTGGCATGATTGAAAAGAGGTCCGAGGAGGTTTCTCTGTTTCTCAGCGAAGTTTTTTCTTATACGCTCCGTCTTCTGTACAGCATGAGGCTGATCATGAGCACACAGGCCCACCCGAAAATCGGCAGGAACATGATGGAACCGGAAGAAACAGGGGTGCTCAGAATGCTGACAATCACTCCTGCCACCGTTACGGCCGTGCTGCCAACTCCCAGGGCCATCAGGCCCCACAGGCCAAAGACCACCACCAGCATACTGCCCAGAGCCACACAAGACCACACAAACAACACCTTCCATATCTTGGGGCTTTTATGTTTCCATCCGAACCAGAGAAGGCCCCCTAAAAGAGCAAAAAAGAAGGCGCTCATGCAGTGGCCTCCCGCCACACCTAAAAAGGGTTCCTTCAAAATCACACAAACTCCGTCAATGGCACACAGAATCCAGGAAAGCGCTGTAAACATCACAAGTGGAAAATAGGACTTTTTCATAAGCAAACGCTCCTTTCCCAAAAAGAATATCTTACAAAAGAGGAAAATTCAAGAGTATTCTGAAAATTTTCTTCCCCATCATTGGCAAGGGCTGTTCCTTGTGGTATAATACCCATACGTTCTGCTGCAAAAGCAGAGGAAAGGACGATGTTCCAAAATGAGAGCACAAAAACAAAAATTCGGCCCCTTGCCTGTCCTGGTGATCACTCTGGTGGGCAGCATCTGCGGCTTTCTTCTCCGAATCCTCATGCTGGCTCACGGCTATGATGAGCTGGGCATCCAAATCACCGGCAGTCTTCCCTATGTGGGGCTTTGGATTCTGACCTTTCTGGTGCTTGGGGCACTTGGATTTTTCTGCTACGGCATGGGCACACGCGCCTCGGTAGAGGATAACTGGAAGCCCTCTCCCTTGGCCTGTGCAGGAGGGGTGGTCAGCGGTTTTCTCCTTGTGGGAGCCAATGTGGCTGCTATAATGGATCATCCCAGTGCATTTCAGGCCGCTGCCAACTATCTTGGCTTGATTTCCGGCGCCGTGATCGCCTGCGGAGGGGTGCTTCGGCTGAAGGGGAAGCACTATGGCCCTCTGGGAATGGTGATCCCTGTATCCCTGGCCCTGTGGGTGGTCACCCACTTTACCACCTGGAGCATAGACCCTCTTCTCGGGGACTATTGCTTCCAGCTTCTAGCCTGCATTTTCTCCATGCTTGCCAGCATGCATCTGGCTGGTTTTCCCATTGGACGGGGCAGTCGTCGGCTCTCTCTGTTTTATTCTCTGGGGGCGGTATATTTCTGTTCCATCTCCCTGGCTCATCGAGAGGAGCTTTTGTTCTACCTGGCCATGCTTTTGTGGCTCTTGACCGGATTGTGTGATCTGCACAAGCCGGTGCGCCGCCGGAAGCTGGGAGGAGGCTTCACGCAAGAGGAGGAGCAGGACCATGGCTGATCGAAAGCTCGTCACCATCTACACCGACGGAGCCTGTTCCGGAAATCCCGGCCCCGGCGGCTGGGGGGCCATTCTGGAATATAACGGCATTGAAAAAGAGCTTTCCGGCGGTGAGGCGGACACCACCAACAACCGTATGGAACTGACCGCCGTCATTGAGGCCCTCAAGTGCCTGAAATTCCCCTGTGAGGTAGACCTGTATTCCGACTCAAAATATGTCATTGACGCTCTGTCAAAGGGTTGGGTCTGGGGCTGGAAGAAAAAAGGCTGGATCAAATCCGACAAAAAGCCTGCCCTTAATGTAGACCTGTGGGAACAGCTCCTGCCTCTCATCACCACCCACACCATGAACTACCACTGGGTAAAAGGACACGCAGAAAATCCAAAAAACAACCGCTGTGACCAGCTGGCTGTGGCGCAATCACAAGCGTATAAGAGATGAGGGCTTTAGGGTAATTCCATAAAGAAGGATTGCACTGTTTATGCCCTGTATGGAGTATAAACGGTATGTTCGTAAATGTGATACAGCGAAACAGCTCGGTTGTTTCTTTCCCTGTTAGGCTAATTAAAATGATCCGCTGGAATTTTGGGGAGTAACATAGAATGAAATGGATGAAACCCCTATGCAACATAGTGATACCTGCCGCATTGTTTTATGTTGCATATCATGTTGCGGGTATCGTTCCCGCTATTATTGTTTCACTGGTACATTGCATCCTCTCTGTTATATATTCAAAAAGTAAAGGAAACCAAGTAAAAAATTCTCAAATAATCGGATTTCTCGGCTTAGTTGGTTCGGCCACAGCAATCCTCTTCACTGGAGAGGAAAAACTATACTATGTTCCATCCATGATTGAGAATGTGATTTTTCTGGGATTCATGATCGTGCTGTCGATTCGTCGTAAAAGTGTCCTTCACTACTTAGCAAGAGATTTTGATGTTCAGTCTCTTGAACAGGTCCCTGAGGAACGTATGTTCAGTATCAATGCTGTATGGATGGCCTATTTTTTACTGAAGATTATATCTAAGATTATCGGAATTTTATATTTGAATTTCAGAGAGCTCTATTGGGTCGTATTCTTGCTTGGCGATCCAATGACGATTTTAGTGGTGATTCTGTCGATTATTTTAATTCGACATCACTGCGTAAAATAATAAAACACATCCAAGAGAATGATGTAACTTTAGAACCGGAGAGTATGGAAATTTGATACTCTCCGGTTCTTATTTTAAGCGTTTCCAATTTACTTCCTTATCTGGTGTTGGCGTTTGCAGTCTCTTTTTGACACCATGCCGTCATATTCTTTTGCAATTAAAAGCAAAAACGAAACTTTGTGTTGATGTATCAGTAGTAAAATTAGTAGAATTTTTCCATTGACAAATCAGAGGCATGTGTTACAATATAAAACATACACTGCAATGTGTTGATGTGCTGTCACCAAAATGAAAAAAGGAGCTGATTTTATGGAACGAGAACGGTTAGGAAGCAGGCTTGGCTTCATTCTGCTCAGTGCGGGCTGTGCCATCGGTATTGGTAACGTGTGGAAATTCCCCTATGTAGCAGGTATGAACGGAGGCGGCTCTTTTGTGCTGATATATCTGTTCTTCTTGGCTATTTTGGGTATTCCTGTTATGACCATGGAGTTTGCCATGGGCCGTGCCTCTCGAAAAAGTCCCGTGAAATTCTATCAGGCTCTGGAGCCAAAGGGGTCCAAGTGGCATTTTCACGGTTACCTGACTCTCATTGGCATGTTCCTTCTCATGATGTTCTATACCAATGTCACCGGATGGATGCTGCAATACTTCGTGGATTTTGCAAAAGGCGCCTTTACAGGCCTGTCCCCTGAGCAGGTATCTGCCCGTTTTGTAGAAATGAGATCCGATCCTGCCCGAAGCACAATTTATCTGGCAATCGTGGTGGTTCTCGGCTTTGCGGTCTGCTCCATCGGCCTGCAAAAGGGTCTGGAGCGTGTTACAAAATGGCTTATGCTGGTGCTGCTGGCCATTATGGTGGTTCTGGCTGTGAACAGCGTTTTCCTGGAGGGTGGTTCCGAGGGTCTGGCCTTCTACCTGATGCCCAGCATGGAGCGCCTTACGGAAAACGGTATTGGAAATGTGATCGTAGCGGCTATGAACCAGGCCTTTTTTACATTAAGTCTCGGCCTTGGTTCCATGGCCATTTTCGGCAGCTATATCGGCAGGGAGCGTTCTTTGATGGGCGAAGCCGTCCATGTGGCCCTGCTGGATACCTTTGTGGCCATTACCGCCGGTATCATTATTTTCCCCGCCTGCTTTGCCTACAATGTCCCCGTGAACAGCGGACCTCCTCTGATTTTCGTAACACTGCCCAATATCTTCAACAATCTGGGCTCCGGCAGACTTTGGGGCACATTGTTCTTTGTCTTTATGTTCTTTGCCGCCCTGTCCACTGTGCTGGCTGTCTTTGAAAACATTGCCGCCTGTGTGTCTGAGCTTACCGGATGGAGCCGGAAAAAGTCCTGCTGGATCCTGTGTCCCATTATGTTTGTATTGAGTATCCCATGTGTTCTGGGCTTCAGCCTTTGGGATGGCTTCCAGCCTCTGGGGGCCGGTACCAATATTCTGGACCTGGAAGACTTTCTGGTCAGCAACTTCGCTCTGCCCCTGGGCTCCTTGATTTTTGTTCTCTTCTGTGCCACCCGATACGGCTGGGGCTGGAAGAACTTTATGCGTGAGGCCAATGAGGGCAAAGGCCTGAAGGTCGCCAACTGGATGCGCCCGTACATGACCTATGTGCTGCCTGTCATCGTACTGGTGGTTTTCTTAATCGGTATTCTGTAACTCCATATAAAAAGGACCCGTACCGCAAGTACGAGTCCTTTTTTATAGGAAATTTTCTTATAAAAACAGCTTCTGGTCCAGATTGCGCTTGGTAATGGCTATGTACAGAATGGTTCCCAGCACCAGCAGTACCGCAGCCTCTCCAATAAAGACACAGAGGCTGTTGGTAAAGAACAGCGGCCAGGTAAAGCCGGCCTCTCCCAGGAACAGTGCCAGTTCCCAGCCAACCAGAGGCGCGTTGCAGATTGCAGGCATCAGAAGGGCCAGCACGGGGAGCTTCATAATCTTCACCCGGCGCAGGAACCACATAAAGGTGGTAGCCAACACGGTCGCCAAGGTACCAACAAGCCAGTCCAGGGGTAAACTTTGGGCCCAGCTGATATTATACAGAAGGCACCCCAAGGTAAGTCCCGGAATGGCTGCCGGAGTGAATAACGCCATAATACACATGGCCTCGGACAGCCGAAACTGAATTGCCATGGTGGTGGAGCCGGGCCAAATCAGGTTCTGCGCATAAGTCAGAACCACATACAAAGCGGCAAAAATACCACTTTGTACTAAAAATTTTGTGTGTTTCATCAAAAACCTCCAAAAAAAATGACCGCAGTGCGGCCATCCAGACCGTTAGCCTTATAACAGCCAACGGCAGTCCCTAGTTTTGTTTAAAGACAGGATGGTCACGAACTGTCTAGTATAGAATTATATTCAGTATACACACTTTTGTGCTTTCTGTCAAGGAGTGATCTGAGGACAGCAAAAGGGAGCTGTCCCGTAGATTCCCCATCAAACAAGACGGCTCCCTTTTTAATTCAAAACCGTTATTGCACCTGAATCTGACACATCTTCATAGCTTCCAGCGCATTGAGGTGACTCTGAGGGGTGACGCCTGCGCAGCAGGAAGCATCTACCGACACCAATACCTCCGGCAGGGCCGCCTTTACCAGCATGGCATTGGATATCACGCAGATGTCCGTGCACAGGCCCACCAGGCAAACCTCTTCCAAATCGGGCAAGCGGGTGATGTAATGGGCCAGCTTCGTAGAGCCAAAGGTGGGCTTATCCAGAATGGTGGCATCTTCCACCGCCAGAGCTTCCGTAATCTCCCAGCCCTTGGTTCCTACAATGCAGTGGGGGACAGGCAGATTTCTGCCCTCCTGCGTGTTCAGATAGTCTTCTGTGTGGGTATCCCGGGTGAATACCACTGCCCAGCCCTCTTTCCGGGCTTTGTCCAGCTTCTGCGCCACATGGGGCACGATGGAAACCGCCTCTTTGGTTCCCAGCGCACCGTCAATAAAATCATTCTGCATATCTACTACAACCAGAAGTTTCATGTCCTCATTCTCCTTTATCAAAAACGGCGCACAGAAATTCTGTGCGCCGTCTGTATGCTTACTTGTTGGCCAGTTCCTTCAGGGCATCCTTGCGGCTGAAGTTTGCACGGCCCTTCTCGTCGAAGCCCATGAACTTCACCCAGGTCATATCGCCCAGCTTCAGAACATCTTCCACCTTTTCCACACGGAAATTCTCCAGCTTGGAAATGTGCACCATGCCATCGTGGCCGGGAGCAATTTCCACAAAGGCGCCGATGGGGAGGATGCGGACAACCTTGCCATAGTACAGCTTGCCAACCTCGGGAACGAAGCAGATGTCATCCACCATCTTCTTTGCAGCGTAAGCGGCAGCGGAATCCACAGCGGAAATAAACACAGAACCATCATCGTCAATATCGATCTTGGCACCGGTGTCGGCACAAATCTTCTGGATGGTCTTTCCGCCGGAGCCGATGACCTCACGGATCTTGTCAACAGGGATCTTCATGGAGATCATCTTGGGTGCATACTCGGAAACCTCTGCGCGGGGCTCGGCGATGCAGGGCAGCATGACCTGCTCCAGGATTTCCAGGCGGGCCTTCCGGGTGCGCTCCAGTGCATCTGCAATGATTTCCATGGTGAGGCCCTTGTTCTTCAGGTCCATCTGAATGGCGGTGATGCCCTCGGTGGTACCGGCAACCTTAAAGTCCATTTCGCCGTGGAAGTCTTCCACGCCCTGAATGTCGGTGAAGGTTCTCCACTCGCCGGTCTCCTGATCGGAGATCAGGCCGCAGGAGATGCCAGCCACGGGACGCTTGATGGGAACACCGGCGTCCATGAGAGCCAGGGTAGAGCCACAGATGGAGCCCTGAGAGGTGGAGCCGTTGGAGGACAGCACCTCAGAGACCACACGGATGGCGTAGGGGAACTCCTCCACGGAGGGGATCACAGGCAGCAGAGCCTTCTCAGCCAAAGCGCCGTGACCGATCTCACGACGGGAGGTGGAGCGGGAAGCTCTGGCCTCGCCGGTGGAGAAAGAGGGGAAGTTATAGTGATGGATATAACGCTTGGACTCCTCGGGATAGATGGTGTCCAGCTTCTGGGCAGCGGAGAGGGTATTGAGGGTGCAGATGGACAGAACCTGAGTCTGACCACGGGAGAACAGGCCGGAGCCATGCACTCTGGGCAGAACACCGACCTCGGCATCCAGAGGACGAATCTCATCCATGCCACGACCGTCCACACGCTTGCCGGCCAGGAGCCACTTCTTGACAACCTTCTTCTGCATCTTGTACAGGCAGACCTCAATGTTGATGTCAAAGTCCTCGTACTTTTCCGCAAACTTAGCGGTAAAATCACGACGGGCAGCAGTGAGGCGCTCTTCCCGGATGTTCTTGTCATCGGTATCCAGAGCGTATTCGATCTGATCCATGCCGTAGGCGCACAGCTCGTCCAGCAGGTCATGGTTCACAGCTGCCTTCTCGAAGGTGAACTTGGGCTTGCCGATCTCAGCAACGATGCCGTTGATGAACTTGACAATCTCCATGTTGGTCTCGTGGGCAATGCGGATGCACTCCAGAACAATGGCTTCGGGGGCCTCGTTGGCCTCGGTCTCGATCATGACCACCTTCTCAAAGGTAGAGGCGATGCACACGAAGCAGGAGGCAGCGGCACGCTGCTCAGCGGAGGGGTTGATCACATACTCCCCATCGAGATAAGCCACATTGGTGGTGGCAACAGGTCCGTTCCAGGGCACATCGGAAGAAGCGATGGCAATGGAAGCACCCAGAGAAGCGACGATCTCCACAGGGTTGTCCTGGTCGTTGGCCAGGACGGTGCAGGTGACCACCACATCATTGCGCAGCTCCTCATCGAAGAGGGGACGCATGGGGCGGTCGATGATACGGGAATTCAGGATACCACGCTCGGAGGGCTTGCCCTCACGACGGTTGAAAGAGCCGGGGATGCGGCCCACAGAATACATTCTCTCTTCAAATTCGATGGTCAGAGGGAAGTAGTCAATGCCGGCCTTGGGGTCGGCAGAAGCGGTGCAGGTGACCAGAACCACGGTGTCACCATAGCGGCAGATGCACTCGGCGTTGGCCAGCTCCGCCACCTTACCGGTTTCAACGGTAAAGGTACGGTTGCCGATCTGAGTCTCAAAGACTCTGTGATTGGGATACTGCTTACGAGTAACCATAATAGAAACCTCCTAAATTTTTTGATTTCGGGAGGTTTAGCACTTGAAACCAGGGCCGAGCCTTCGGCCACGCTTTCAACTGCTAAAGAACTCCCGGTAGATTGACGGCCTTTGGGTGCAGGAAATGCTCCCTGTTCCACCCGAATTTCGAAAAAGGGCGACCAAGTGGTCGCCCTTCCAAGAAATTACTTACGGATGCCCAGCTTGGCGATGATAGCACGATAGCGGTTGATGTCCTTCTTTGCCAGGTAGTCCAGCATGTTACGGCGCTTACCAACCATCATCAGCAGGCCACGACGAGAGTGGTTGTCGTGCTTGTGCACACGCAGGTGATCGGTCAGCTCATTGATGCGGGCAGTCAGAATGGCGATCTGGACCTCGGGAGAACCGGTGTCGCCCTCGTGGGTAGCGTACTGAGCAATTACTTCGGACTTCTTTTCCTTCAGAATCATGGAAAGTTCCACCTTTCAAAATAGATTGCCTAACCGCTAAGAATGGGCCAGTGGAGTGCCTTTGGCATTACCCCGAAACTGGGCGGCAGGCGTAGTATCAGCGCTGGCCTACAACCAGCCTTCTCATTTTAGCACGAAAAATCCCTGTTGTAAAGGGAAACTTTCCGTATTTTCCGATTATTTCCCACTGTTCCGGGAGTTTTATTCATCCTGTTTCCCGGATGCGGTTTCGTCAGTCCCCTTCCAGAGACAGGGTGATGGACTTTATGCCGGGACGCAGCTGCCGGAAGGTCACACCTGCAGAGGTCAGCATCCGCTTGGAGGCCAGGGTGGCAGGCGTATCGGCGTACTTGTCCGACAGATACAAAACCTCTTTCACACCGGCCTGGATAATGGCCTTTGCACATTCATTGCAGGGAAACAGGGCCACATACAGACGGCTTCCCCGAAGGTCCCGGCCATTGGCATTTAAGATTGCATTCAGCTCCGCATGGACCACATAGGGATATTTGGTATCTTCTCCCTCCCGGTCCCAGGGATATTCGTCATCCGAACAGCCGTTGGGCAGACCATTGTAACCCGTGGAAATAATGATGTTGTCTGTGGAGACAATGCAGGCCCCTACCTGGGTATTGGGGTCTTTGCTGCGGCGGGCTGCCAGCATGGCAACACCCATAAAATATTCATCCCACGTAATATAGTTCTCTCGTTTCATAAGACCCCTCCCGGACTTTTTGCTTATTATATCAAATCCGCTTTTTTGTTGCAATCTTTTTTCCACAGCCCCTTTGGATTTCTGTGGGATTTTATAAATGATCTCTTTCTGGCTTTTTCCGGTTCCATTCTCTGGAATTTTTCCGGTATGCGTTGCGGTTTTTTGTGATTCGTGGTATCATAACGGAAAATTCACACGGAGGCGGTTCCTTCTGAACATTGGAAACTTAACATTTCCCGGTATGGTGGCTCTGGCCCCTATGGCAGGGGTCACAGACTGGGCGTTTCGCAGTATCTGCGCAAAAATGGGTGCCGGGGTTACGGTGACCGAAATGGTCTCCAGCCGGGCCCTGATCTATAAAGACAAAAAAACCGCAGCTTTGCTGCGGAAAAACGAAGGCTCCGTTGTGGGAGCCCAGATTTTCGGAAATGACCCTGCCACCATGGCAGAAGGGGCCAAGCTGGCCTTGGGCATTTCCAACTGCGATTTTATTGACATCAATATGGGCTGTCCCATGGGAAAAATCGTAAACAACGGCGATGGCTCCGCCCTGATGAAACATCCGGATCTGGCCGCCCGGATCGTAGAAGCCGTGGCACAGGCTGTCCCGGTTCCCGTAACCGTTAAGTGCCGTCTGGGCTGGGACAAAGGCAATATCAATGTGGTCCCCTTTGCGGTGGCTCTGGAACAGGCAGGCGCCCAGGCCATTGCCGTCCACGGCAGGACCAGATCCATGCTCTATTCCGGGGTAGCCGACTGGGATACCATCCGCACTGTGAAAGAAGCGGTCCATATCCCCGTCATCGCAAACGGTGACATTTTTTCCGGCGAAGCCGCCCTGCAATGTCTAAAGCGGTCCGGGGCCGACTATCTCATGATCGGCCGGGGATGCTTTGGCGATCCATGGCTCTTTGAAGAAGTGAACGCCGCATTGGAGGGAAGACCTTATGAGCGTCCGCCCCTCAGCCAGCGCATGGACACCGCTCTGGAACAGTTCTATCTGGCCCGGGAGGACAAGGGCGACCACATCGCCTGTCTGGAAGCCAGAAAGCATTTTGCCTGGTATCTCCGGGGTGTACCATACAGCGGCTATTTTAAGGAGCGTATTTCCCACATCAGCACCATTCAGCAAGTGGAGGAGATTGCAGCCGGTATCAAAAAAGAGCTGAAATAGCCCAGAATATAGCCATATGCAGGGGATAGACCAGATAAAACAGCCTGCTGTCTTTTCCCGGTCTCTTGCTGTCATAGAAGCATAGCAGCAGGGTAGATACCACCCCCAGAACTTCCATTCTGTAACCCATGGCAACGCAAAGCAACGCCTGACCAGCCGCACACAAAAGCCGCCGGTCTCCCACCTGGTAATACCAAACACACAGGCACACCCCAAAGGCCCCGTAATCCGTTCGGCAGATCTGAGCCAGCAGGGCAGGGAGGATTGCCGAAAAAATCCACAGGGGTTGTGTATAACTTTTCTCCAGTGCCAGAATGGACAGGCCGCCCAAAGCCAATGTCCACAGGACATTTTGCTTTTCCCAACGGCGGCCAAACATGGCATCGAAGAAAATCTCAGAAATCAGCCCAAGCAGAATCAGCCGGGAGAAATAATTCTCCCGGTTTTTTGTATATTTCATCCCCTCTGCCAGAAAAAACGCATACAGAGGGAAGGCCAGCCGTCCAATCCAGCGAAGCCACAGGGTCTGTGGAAAAAACACAGCACCAATATGGTCCACAATCATGGAAACTGCTGCCAGAAGCTTCAGGCTCCGGCGGGAAAAAAGTTGTGTTCTCATACACCCTCAGTTCAAAAGCAGCACAGTTTTTTCCACAGGGGGCATACCAAAACTGTGCTTCTTCTTTCTACAGATAAACGGGGCGGTGGAAAATCCACCGCCCCAAGCTAAAATTGATCTTACGAACTACCTATACACGGTCTTACCGCCTGCTCAGGAAAAAAATCTGTGCGGTTGGCTTTTCTTCCACGTCAATCACAACATCCTGCTTTGTCTCCCGGGAGTCTCCATCGTCCATTTTTTTCTCTTTAGGAATATCCCACCCTGGGAAAACCTCAGAAAACTTTGGAATTTCCCGGATAATTTCCCCTGTTCTAATATCTTCTACCCACATTGAATAGCCATCTGCTACCCAATCTGTGCTGAAGATAATCTGCCGCCGGGCCTGTAAAATCTTCTCTTTCAAAGCGGGGGAGGCGCTCTCCAAATCGAGATATGCATACCGCTCTGCCCAGGCCGGAACCTCTTCGCCCTTAACCCGTGTGTCTGCAGCAGCAACTGGCACAACAACGGAGAGAAGAATTACACAAAACAAAAAGAACGACAATGCTTTTTTCATAATTTGTATTCTCCTTTCTGCGAGCTACCCAATCTTTCTATTCTTCTTTACTGATTGGAGCCAATATGATTTTTTTGCTTAGGTCCATTTATATTTTATCTCTTCGATCTATATTTGTCAACAGATATTTGGGTCTTAATTAGTCAATTAAACAAGCAGCAGACTTTTGTGCTTGCCATAACCTGCACTGTAGAAACCTTCGTTTTCCCTGGCTCAATCCACCAAAGTCAAGTCCGTTTCTTCCACAAAGGGCACATTGGGGCTGACTCCGAACCGTTTTTTATAGGCACGGGAAAAGCTGGAATAGTCTCCAAAGCCACATTCCTGACTGACCAACCCCAGGGGAATCCCATGCAGAATCTTTTCTCTGGCCAGCAGCAGCCGCTTTTCTGTCAGATAATTGTGGATGGTATACCCGGTCTCTGCCTTGAATCTGCGCATCATATAATATTTGCTGATGTAAAACTGCTTAGACAGCTCTTCAATGGAAAACGGTTCCGTGAGGTGAAGATTCAGGTACTTGAGAATGGACAGAATTTTTTCATCACAGGCCGCCGATGTTACATACCCCATATTCTGTCCTTCCATGGCTCTGGTCACCTGAATCAGGAACTGGGTCAAAAGACAGCTTCCCAAAAGGTGTCCGCCAAAGGCTGTTTCTGTCTGGGCCTGCTCCACCTGTTCCAGAAGCCGAATCAGGGTTGTGAGCCGGGGAGGGCGAAGGGCAAAGCTGTAATGCCGGACAGCCTGCTGAAAGCAGGTCTCTAAATTCGTGGCCTCATCGGACGCCCGTTCCAAAAAGGCAGGGGAGAGGTAGAGCACATACCGCTCATAGGGAAATTCCTCCCGCACCTCCGGCTTGTGGATACAGCCCCGGGGAACCAGCACCAGATCTCCCGGTTCCAGTTCATAGCTCTGCCCCTCAATGGCATAGGAGGCATGGCCCCCAAGAAAAATCAGAATCTTGTGAAAATCATGGTAATGCCAGTCCACTTGCTCCATAGCCTTGTCTTTCAGATGAAACAGACGGTATTCTTCATGCAAATATCCCCGTTGGGGTGCCTGATTCTGCTGCACGGCATCCACCTCCTTTGAGAATATAGTATACCATGGGAGGCATACTACCCGCAAGGCCATTTTCCCGGAGATAAAATTCCGGATGCAATGAAATTTCCTCTTGAATTCCTACTAATCCTATAGTATTATAGGATGCGAGGTGAGTACAATGATGGTATCCACAAAGGGCCGTTACGCCCTGATGATTTGTCTGGATCTTGCACAGCAGGACCCGGAATCCTATACCTCCCTGCGGGAGGTGGCTATGCGCCAAAACATTTCTATGAAATATCTTGAAAGCATTGTCGCAACCCTGAACCGGGCCGGATTGGTCCGCAGTCTCCGGGGAAAGGGCGGCGGTTATCGTCTGACCCGGCACCCCTCTCAATGCTCTGTGGCTGAAATCCTGGAGCTTACCGAAGGCTCTATGGCGCCCGTTTACTGTCTGGAGCCCGGCGGAGCCTGTGAGAAGGCAGGACAGTGCATTACCTATCCTATGTGGCGGCAGCTGGACCAGCTCATGGACAACTACCTGCGCCAGGTCAGTCTGGAAGATCTGCTCAATGGCAGACTCCCTCAGGACATCGCCTGCCCCAAGCCCCAGAAAAGTCAGGGTTGTTCCACAAATTGCAGCTGTAAGCCCCAGTGATTCTTCTTTTTCACCATTCCCTTTAATTCCTATTGACTTAATAGGGAATAATGTGGTATAGTTCCCTTGTGGCAATCAGTTTGGAGGTGCATCAATGGCTCTGTATCATTCCATTGCTCAGCTGGCGGGGCACACCCCCCTGGTCCGTCTGGGACGGTTTGCGGAAGCAAAGGGGCTTCCGGCCCAGCTTCTGGGAAAGCTGGAAAGCCGCAATCCCGGAGGCAGCAGCAAAGATCGGGTCGCCCTGCAAATGATTACGGAAGCGGAGTTCAGCGGAGCCCTTCTTCCCGGAGGCACCATTATCGAGCCAACCTCCGGCAATACCGGAATCGGTCTGGCCGCCATGGGCGCTGCCCGGGGATATCGGGTCATCATTGTGATGCCGGACTCCATGAGTATGGAACGCCGAACACTCATTACAGCCTATGGCGCGGAATTGGTGCTGAGTCCCGGTGATTTAGGGATGGCGGGTGCCATTGCGCAGGCACAGGCGCTCCATCACACCATTCCGAATTCCTGGATTGCAGGGCAATTTGAAAATCCCTCCAATCCCAACGCCCACTATCTCACCACAGGCCCGGAGCTGTGGGCCGACACCAATGGCCGACTGGACATTCTGGTGGCAGGGGTGGGCACCGGCGGCACCCTTACGGGAGCCGGGCGGTATCTCAAGCAGCAGAATCCCGCCATTCAACTGGTGGCCGTGGAGCCTGCCGCATCCCCGCTGCTTTCCGGCGGAACTGCCGGCCCTCACGCTTTACAGGGCATCGGCCCGAATTTCATTCCTGCCATTGTGGATTTGAAGCTCATCGATCAAATCCTTCCCGTTACCCTGGAGGAAGCTTATGAGGCCTGCAGAGATCTGGCAAAGCTGGAAGGGCTTCTGGTTGGGATTTCATCCGGTGCCGCTTTGGCTGCCGCCTGCAAGCTTGCCATGAACCCCGCCAACCAGGGAAAGCAGATCGCGGTCATTCTCCCGGATGGGGGAGAGCGATATCTTTCCACAGATCTATTTTGATTATATATTTATTTATATATATATTTTTTTCACACAAAAGGGTGATTTTTATGAAGCGTATCTATGTTGACAATGCGGCCACCACCAGAGTGACCGAAACCGCCCGCAGAGTGTTCATTGAAACCATGGACAATACCTGGGGCAACCCTTCTTCTCTTCACAGCATTGGTCAGGCTGCCGCCGAGACTCTTCTCAAGGCCCGGCAGGATGTAGCCGGCTGCCTGAATGCTCCTCGTGAGCGTGATATCTACTTCACCTCCGGCGGCTCTGAGGCGGACAATCAAGCGCTGCGTACCGGTGCCGCCATGGGCAAGAAGAAGGGGAAAATGCACATTGTCTCCACCAAATTTGAGCACCATGCGGTTCTGCACTGCCTCAAAAAGCTGGAGAAGGAAGGCTTTGAGATCACTTTGCTGGATGTGGGCCGGGAAGGCCTGGTCACCCCGCAGCAGGTAGAGGAAGCCATCCGCCCCGATACTTGTCTGGTCTCCGTAATGTTCGCCAATAATGAGATTGGTACCATCCAGCCCATTGCCGAAATCGGCGCTGTGTGCAGAAAGCACGGCGTTTTGTTCCACACCGATGCCGTTCAGGCCGTGGGCCATCTGCCCATCGATGTGCAGGCAATGAACATTGACATGCTGTCTATGTCCGGTCACAAGTTCGGTGCCCCCAAGGGCGTGGGCGCACTGTATGCCCGCAACGGAATCTGGCTCACCAATATCATTGACGGCGGCGCCCAGGAGCGCGGCAGACGGGCCGGAACCGAGAATCTTCCCGGTATCGTGGCAATGGCCGCTGCTTTGCAGGAAGCCTGCGCAAACATGGAAGAGCATAGCAAGAAGGTCACCGCTCTGCGGGATCGCCTGATTGAGGGTCTGTCCCAGCTGCCCCTTACCATTGTCAACGGCAGCCTGGAGCACCGACTGCCCGGCAATGTCAATGTCTGTTTCCAGGGCATTGAGGGTGAATCCCTTCTTCTGCTGCTGGATGCCAAGGGCATTGAGGCCTCTTCCGGCTCTGCCTGCACCTCCGGCTCTCTGGATCCCAGCCATGTTCTTTTGGCTCTGGGTCTGCCCCACGAAGTGGCCCACGGTTCTCTCCGGCTGAGCCTGAATCAGGACAACACCGAAGAAGACGTTGATTATATGTTGAAAGAAATCCCGCAGGTGGTTTCTTACCTGCGTTCAATCTCCCCTGTCTGGGAGGCAATCGAGAAAGGAGAAATTCATTATGCTATATAGTGAAAAAGTTATGGACCATTTCACCAACCCCCGGAACCTGGGCAAAATGGAAAATGCCGACGGTGTGGGCGAGGTTGGCAATGCCAAGTGCGGCGATATTATGAAGATTTATCTGAAGGTGGAAAATGACATCATCGTAGATGCCAAGTTCAACACCTTTGGATGCGGCTCTGCCATCGCTTCTTCCTCCATGGCTACGGAGATGATCAAGGGCAAGCCCATTTCCGAAGCTTTGCAGCTGTCCAACCAGGCCGTTGTGGAAGCTCTGGACGGTCTGCCCCCCCAGAAGCTTCACTGCTCTGTGCTGGCTGAGGAAGCCGTGCAGGCTGCGGTGAAGGACTATTACGACAAAAACGGTATCGCCTATGATCCCGACATGTTCAAGACCGGTCACTGCCATGAGTGCCACGAAGGCCAGTGCAGCTGCGACTGATTGCTGAATCCCACTCCCCCTGCCGAGGCAGCCCCTTGGCAGGGGGTTTGTTTATCATTGACAAAGGTTTCATAAAACCTTATAATTACCGTGAATTACTATGATTGGAGGAGTATGGCTTTGCAAAATAACGTACTGGAATTTCTGGAGCATACCGCTGCTCAGTGGCCGGACAAGCTGGCCTTTGATGATGGTACGACAACCGTCTCCTTTGCCGGTCTGCAATCCAAAGCCCAGAGCATTGGCTCATATCTGGCTGCAACACTGGCAGTACATAACCGTCCTGTTGCGGTAATCTGTGAGCGTTCCACCCCCACCGTGGTGGCCTTTATGGGCGTTCTGTACAGCGGGAATTTTTATGTTCCGGTTGATGCCGCCATGCCCAAACCCCGGATGGAAAAGCTGATGCAGCAGCTAAAACCTGCGGCTGTAATCTGCCAGAACGGGCTTCCCTTTACCCAGGAGGATTTTCCGGGAGTCCCGCTTCTGTGCACGGAGGAGCTGGAGCAGACTCCCATCGATCCTGCTTTGCTGGCAGCACGGCGCAGGAAGACTCTGGATGTAGACCCTGCTTATATTATTTTTACCTCCGGCTCTACGGGCACCCCAAAAGGCATTGTGGTTTCTCACCGCAGTGTCATTGATTTCACGGATTGGTTCGTAGAGACCTTTGGGTTTACCCACCGGGATTCCTTTGGCAATCAGGCCCCCTTTTATTTTGATCTTTCCATGAAAGATCTCTACTCCATGCTCAAATGCGGTGCCAGTGTCCATGTGATTCCCCGTAAATGCCTGTCCTTCCCCATGCTTCTGATCTCCTTTCTGGATGAGCACCACATTACCGTGCTGAGCTGGGCAACAGCAGCCTTTCATATGGTTGCAAATTCCGGCATCTTCAAAAAGCACGCTCCCCGATTTATTCGGACGGTTGTGGTGGGGGGCGAGGCACTCCAGGCCAAGCAGCTGAATCTTTGGCGCAGGGCACTGCCCCAGACCCAGTTTGTAAATCTCTATGGTCCCACGGAAGTCACGGTGGACTGCTGCTACTACATCATCGACCGGGACTTTGAAGACACTGAGGTAATTCCCATTGGAACAGCCTGTGAAAACATGGAGGTCCTGCTGATCGACGAGCAAGGGCAGCCGGCCCAGCAGGGGCAGCCCGGTGAAATCTGCGTCCGCGGCACTGGTCTGGCCCAGGGATACTATGGAGATTGGGAGAAAACCAACGGGGTGTTTGTCCAGAATCCCCTGAATCCCTACTATCCTGACCGGATGTACCGCACAGGTGACCTGGCGGTAGAAGGGGAGGATGGCTTGCTGCGATTCCTTGCCCGGAAGGACAACCAGATCAAACACGGCGGATACCGCATCGAACTGGGTGAGGTGGAGGCCGCTGTGAACAGCGTACAGGGGATTGAGGCCGCCGTGTGCCTCTTTGATCGACTGCGGGATAAAATCGTCTGCGTCTATCAGGGAAGCCCCTCCAGTCAGGATCTGGCGGTGGCCCTTCGGGAGCTGCTGCCCAAATACATGGTGCCAAATCTCTATCGCCAGCTTGCGGCCATGCCTCACAATGCCAACGGCAAAATTGACCGTGTGGCCCTGAAAAAAGCCTATGATGAAGAAGCCTGAATCCTATGAAGAAGTGTCCCGCCTCATTGCTTCTCAGCTGAAGCCCGGTGTTGTGACCAATGCGGCCATTTCCAGCCAGGAGCTTTTGCAGGAACTGGAGCATGGAACCTTGCGAATCATGCCCTTTGAGGGAGGTCTGCTGCTGGCCCGGCAGCGGGGCACCTTTCAGCGGCTTTGGTTTTACCTGCAAAAAGGCGCCTGCCTTCCCAGCTGGACTCAGAACCTTCCCACTGTCATGGAAATCCCCATGCGCAGCCGGGATCTCGGGCTGGCTGAAGCTGCCCGGCAGTTTCAGCAGCAGGGCTTTTCCTCCTGCTTTACCCGGCAGCGGGTGACAAGAAAAGCAGCCCCTGTGGAGTTTTCTCCCAAGTTTTCTGTATGCAGTGCCCAGATTCAGGATTTGCAGCAGGTAAGCACCATATTAGAGACCTGTTTTCAGCCCCTTACTGCCTGCCTGCCTACCAAAGAGGCGCTGGAACAAGACATTGCAAACGGCCATGTGCTTCTGATTCCCCATGTGGGGGTTCTGCGGCTGATTCCCGGAAAGGCCAGCGCTGAAGTCCGTCAGCTGGCGGTTCTGCCTCAGGCCCGTGGGACCGGGGCCGCAAGAGCCCTGATGCAGGCATATTTGCAGCGCTGGGGCCATATGACCAATCGGATCTGGGTGCGGACAGATTTTGAATCGGTGCTGCATCTGTATCAGTCCCTGGGCTTTGTGCCCGACGGCTGGACCTCTCAGGTCCTGTTTCGCCCTTAAATCCATTTTATCAATAGAACAGAAAAAGAGGATGATGATTATGAACAATCGACTGGAACTTTTAAACATTCTGACTTCCGTATGCCCCGGCGTGGACTTTGAAAAAGAATCCGCCCTGGTAGATGACGAGATCCTGGAATCATTGGATTTGGTCACCATCGTATCTGAAATGATGGACACCTTTGATATTGAACTGAATGTGGAAGATCTGCTGCCTGAGAACTTTAATTCTGTGGATGCCATGATGCAGCTCATCGAGGAGCGGAAGTAAGTCCTATGTCCTTTACTTCCATTGCCTTTTTGTGCTTTTTGATGCTGGGACTTTTGGTGTATTACCTGGTTCCGGGGAAGTGGCAGTGGATGGTGCTGCTGGCTGCAAGCTGGGTATTTTATTACAGCGCAGGCTGGCACGGTTTTTTATATTTGGCCTTCACCACCATTTCCACCTATTCGGCTGGCCTTCTTCTGGGAAAGCTGAACAAGGCACGCAGTCAGCTTCCCCCGGAGCAGAAAAAAGCCGGTGCAGAGGGGATCAAACGAAAGAAAAAATGGGTGGTGGCTTGTACCCTCTGTCTGAACTTCGGCCTCTTGTTTGTGGTCAAATATTATAACTTTACCGCTGAGGCCCTGCATCTGCCCCTGCCCAGCCTGAACCTTCTGGTGCCCCTGGGACTCTCCTTTTATATGTTCCAGAGCATCGGCTACGTGATAGACTGCTACCGGGGAAAATATGAGCCCCAGAGAAATCTGGCTAAGTTTTCCCTGTTCACTTCCTTCTTTCCCCAGCTGATCCAGGGCCCCATCAGCCGCTATCACGAGCTTGGCCCTCAGCTGCTGCGTCCCCATAAATTTCAGGCCGACAACCTGAAATATGGAATTCAGCTTGCCATGTGGGGCTATTTGAAAAAGATGATCGCAGACCGGGCTGCCGTTCCTGTGAACACCATTTTCGGAGATTTGGAGGCCTATGGCGGTGCTTTTGTGGCCATTGCCGTGGCTTTTTATTGCATCCAGCTCTATTGCGACTTTTCCGGCGGCATTGACATTGCCATTGGCGCCGCTCAGATGTTCGGCATTGAAGTGACGCCCAATTTCCGCCGGCCTGTTTTCGCAACCACCCTGACGGATTTCTGGCGGCGCTGGCATATCACCCTGGGTACCTGGATGAAGGACTATGTATTCTATCCCATGTCCCTTTCCAAGCCTCTGGGAAAGGTGGGCAAGTTCACCCGCCGAAAATTGGGTGGCAAGCTGGGGAAAGTCATTCCCACCTCCATTGCCACCTTTACGGTCTATTTCATCATCGGCATCTGGCACGGGGCAAACTTCCGCTATATTTTCTTCGGCTTCTGGAACGGCATCATTATCACAGGTTCCTTTTTGCTCTCCGGGCCATTGATTGCTCTGCGAAACCTGCTGCATATTCAGGAAAACAGCCTGGTCCATCGCTGGATCGGCAGAGCCAGAACCATGCTGATTGTCTTTATGGGCCGGTATATTACCCGGGCGCCCCGACTGCTGGTGGCCTTTTCCCTGTTGTGGAAGACCGTCAGCACTCCCTGTCTGTATCAGCTCCGGGACGGTACCTTCATGACTCTGGGCCTGAAGGCCCTGGATTACTGGGTCATCGGCATCGGCTGCATCGTCATTCTGACGCTGGAATGGTTCCAGGAGCAGGGCACCCCCATTCGGAAAACACTGGAAAAGAAATCTGTTTTTGTGCAGTGGCTGTGTATATTCCTGCCCCTTCTCATTCTGCTGGTCATGCACATCCTGGGCGGAGAATACATCTCTTCCGAGTTTATTTATAAGCAGTTTTAAGGCTGAAAAGCGAGGTTTTTCATGGAAAAAAAGCACTCTCTTTCCTCAAAGGGCTGGCTGTGGCTCTTTGCCGGAACCGTCTTACTTTTGGCTTTATTGGTTGCGGGATTCAACATCTGTACGGATCCCTTTGGCGCCTTTGGTGACCCTGTTATGGGGTGGTGGAGTTACAACGAAACCATGAATCCCCGGGTAGCCAAGCTGTCCTATTTGGACCGGAATCACAGTCTGTATGATTCCTACATCATCGGTCCCTCTTCCACCAGCTCTTTTCCCACAGGGGCCCTCAATCAATATTTTGATGCCAGCTTCTACAATATGACCATGTATGGCGCAGATATGCTGGATGTGGAGCAGATGGGTCTGTATGTTCTGGAGCACTACGAAGTGAAAAATCTGGTGGTCAGCGTATATATTCACTGCGCAGAAGTTTATCACACGGAGCCAAATCCTTTGACCTATGGGATGCCCTGTAAGGCCGACGGCTCTAACCCCATTTTATACTACGGAAAATATCTCTTTGCCTCTCCCAAATACGGTATGGAAAAGCTCAAAGCATGGCGCTCTGACCCCTACTTGCAGCAGCCCTACCGGGTCTTTGACCAGCAGACCGGTGCGTATGACAAAAGCCGCCGGGACGCAGAGCCCATTGGAAGTCTTGAGAACTATCTCAGCCGAAGCGCCTACAGCGTCTTTCAGAACTATCCCACCGGCACAGGCTCCATCTCCTATTTGCAGCCCTGCATGGACAGCCTGACCCGTCTGCGGGATGCCTGCGCACAAAAGGGTGTGACCTTCACGGTAGTCTGTCCTCCGATGTATGGGCAGTATCTGGAACAATTTTCCCAGAAGGATCAGGAAGCCTTTTATAATGCCCTGGCAGAGGTTACGGATTACTGGGATTTCAGCCTCAGTTCTGCCAGCTTCGACCCACGGTTCTTCTACGACGAAACCCACTTTCGCAATGATCTGGGCACCATGTGTCTGGCCCGGATGTTTGAGGACCCGGAAGTATATGTCCCCCAGGGGCTGGGCCGCTATGTAACCAAAGGTAGCATCCCCGGCGCGCCCCATGGGTCAAAAGCGGATGAACGCACCTATACCACAGAGGTCCCCGTTCTGTTATATCATCATTTGGCCGAAACAGGGGAGGGGACTGACATCATCTCTCTGAACCGGTTCCGCTCCCATATGGATGCGCTGAGGGAAAACGGCTATATCACCGTTTTCTTTGAGGATTTGCAGGCCTATGTGCAGTCCGGAACGCCTCTGCCAGAAAAGCCTGTGGTCATCACCTTTGACGATGGATACGAAAGCAACTATACCATGGCATATCCCTTGTTAAAAGAATATGGCATGAAAGCCACCATTTTCACCATCGGTGTCTCCATGGGAAAGGATACCTATAAGGACACCAACCAGCCCATGAACCCCCATTTCTCTCTGGAACAAGCCGCAGAAATGGAGGCCTCCGGTCTCATCGACATTCAGAGCCATGGCTACAATATGCATGAGGTGGTCGGCCGGGATCAGGACCCTGTGCGCAAGGGGCTTTTGCAAAAGGAAGGGGAATCCGAGGCGGATTATCTGGCATACCTTCAGAAGGACTTCGAGCAGATTACACAGGCCATTGGAAAGACCCCCACGGTCTTTGCCTACCCCTACGGCGCAACCGCTGAGCTGCCCGCCGTGGTCCTGCACCAGCAGGGCATCTATTCCACCGTTACAACGGTAGAAAAATCAAATATCCTTGTTCAGGGCCTTACCCAATCTTTGTTAGAAATGGGCCGATTCTACATGACGGAAGCGGTCACCGCCCAGCAGCTTTTGGAGCTGTTAAATGGGGAATCCCAATAGAGAAGATCCTCGGCGTTCATAAAACAGCAACGGCAGCATCCAATGCGGATGCTGCCGTTTTTGCACCGAATTCCGTTTTTCATCATGCGAGGAGGTAGAAATTATGGAGATTGTTTCTTATCTTCATTCATTTTGCGGAGTTTGGCATTCATTTTTTTTACAGAGGATTTCCACATCAAATACTTGATAATCCAAATAATAACGAAGTAAAAGACAAATGTTCCAAAGTAATACAGGAATCCAACCATGCTATGCTCCATCCAATTCATGACATATGCGATTGGCAGGTTGACCAAAGAAATAATCAAGAAATATGCGCCCGTCTGTGTTGCAAGGTTCCACCTATCGATTTCCCAAACTACCAAACCAGCCGCAGTGCCTGCGCCGATCACGCCGTATAAAAAGGTTGCCAACATGAGCGCATTGATTTCATTCCCCATTGCAGCAACAAGGGCCGGTGTACAGGGAATGGAGTATGTGCCGTCTCCAAAGATATAAGAAACAATCAGAGATATCAAATACCCAGTGGATATTCCCATATAAAATCCTTTCAACACACGTACGAATGTTTTCTTTTTCATAATCATCACCTCATATCCCTAGTATTTTTTTGATTTTTGCAACATAACGCCTGGAAACATAGGATGTCGTGCCGTTAATCAGCTTAATGGAGATGGTTCCCGCAAGGCTTAAGTCAAAGCTTTGGGCCTTTTTCAGATTGATGATCTCAGAATTGGAAATTCGTACAAAGCTGTCTTTGCTCAGTCGTTCCTCCACTTCATAAAGCCGCAGTCTCAGACTATAATCTCCCCGGCTTGTCACCGCAACGACTTTTCCGGTATTGGCATAAATGCGTATCAAATCATCGGGTGCCAGTATTTCCACCTTCTCGTCCTTAAATCCAGAGATCAAGGTGGGGGAATCTTCCGATAATTTTCTCACAAGGGCACTGATTTCTTCTGTTATTTCCGCAGTAAAAATAACAATCTTTGGTTCCTGACAGAGTGCATCTATTTTTATTTCATATTTCACTGTATCGCCTCCTTGTGTGCCTATTATAAGGACGGTACTGCCAAACCGCAACTGATTTTCGATAACTGGTCTGTTTTCAGATATAACTGGTTTCATGGGAATCTTACTCCGCTGTTTTCCCTTTCCCACACCCCCTGTGGAAACTTTTTCTTTTATCTAACGGTTTTAAAATTGGCCAAGGAGGCAGAAAACCCCCGTGCATGATTACTGCGGCATCCGGCTACACAATATTGCCTCCTCTGCCGCATCAAATGAAAAAGTTTTCCACAACCCTATGAACAACTTTGTGGACAGATTTTATTTTTCCACAGGAGACTTCTTCCACAGCCCCTGTGGACTCCGTTTTATCCCTGAAATCTCCAGGACCATCACCCCCGCTTTTTTCCACAGGAAAAAGAAAGGGTGCAGTCCCTGGCAGGGGACTGCACCACAATGATACATAATATTTTGTTTTTTCCTGAAAATCAGAGATGCAAGAGTGTGTTCCCGAAAAAATTATTTCTTTTCCAGAATTTCCAGACCGCCCAGATACTTTCTCAGCACCTCAGGAATCACCACGGAACCGTCTGCTCTCTGGTTCTGCTCCACCATAGCAGGGAAAATTCTGGAGGTAGCCAGACCGGAGCCATTCAGAGTGTGGACAAATTCAGGCTTGCCGGTAGATTCACGACGGAACCGGATATTACCACGGCGGGCCTGATAATCCCGGGCATTGGACACGGAGGATACTTCCTTATAGCCGTTCATGGAAGGAATTTGAATCTCAATGTCATAGGTGCGAGCCATGGATGCGGAGCAGTCGCCGGCTGCCAGCTTTACGGTACGGAAGTGGAAGCCCAAACCCTTGACCAAATTTTCGGCCTTCGCAACCAGCTCGTCAAAGGCTGCGTCGGAATCTTCCGGTTTGGTGAACTGGAACATTTCTACCTTGTTGAACTGATGGCCTCTTACCATGCCGCGCTCGTCAGCACGGTGAGAGCCAGCCTCCCGGCGGAAGCAGGGGGTATAAGCAAAAAACTTGCCGGGCAAAGCGGACTCGGGCAGGATCTCGTCCCGGTAGATGGAAGCCAGAGCTGCTTCTGCGGTGGGCAGCATATAATGGATACGGTCGTCTGTGGGATTTGCAATCTTGTATACTTCGTCCGCAAACTTGGGGAACTGGCCCGCAGTCTCACCGCACTGGTACTCCAGCATATGAGGGGGGAGGACAAACTGATAGCCGTCCGCAATATGGGTATCAATAAAATAGTTCAGCAATGCCCATTCCAGACGAGCGCCCATTCCCTTGTAAAGCCAAAATCCGGAGCCGGCCAGCTTGGTGCCGCGTTCGTAGTCGATAAGCCCCAGATCCATACACAGATCCACATGATGTTTCGGGGTAAAATCAAATTTGTGGGGCTCGCCATAATAGCGCAGCGGCTCATTGTTTTCCTTGCCGCCGGGAGTCAGATCTTCATCCGGCAGGTTGGGCAGGCTCATCATGCAGGTACGGTATTCAGCTTCCACTGCATCCAGCTTGACAGCAGCCTCAGAAATGGCGGACTTCAGTTCACCCATTTCCTTAAAAATCGGAGCGACATCTTCGCCGGCTTTTTTCCTCATGGGAATTTCCTTGGAAATCCGATTCTGCTCCGCTTTTTTGGTCTCAGTTTCCAGAATCAGAGCACGGCGCTGGGCATCCAGTTCCAGAATACGGTCCACTGTGGCATCGCAGTCCACTTCCTTCGCCCGCAGGCCTGCCTTCACAGCCTCGGGATTGTCTTTAATGCGTTTAATATCTAACATATTTTTCACCTCAGGGCAGTAATATTTATTGTTCTTTTGGCATTGCTGCCAGGAGCTCCTCATACAACGCCTTTCCGTTGGCGCTGAGAGCATCCTTTTGTGCTGCCAGCTTCTCCATGGCCGCACGAAATTCTGCTGTTTTTTCTTCTTCCAGCGCTCTCTGTGCCCGCAGCAGCAGCTCATAGGCCTCCGGCGTTTGCGTGGGATTTTTCCCGGCATTTTTAATCTCTTCTTTTAGCTCGGAAATCTCCTGGTCTTTGTCTGAAAGTCTCGTCTGCATATCGGCAATTTCCTCTTCCAGATCTTCGTTTTCATTCTGAACCATTTCCAGCTCAGCCTGAACTTCCTGGAGTTTTTCCGCTAAATCCCGATTATCATCCTGCAGCTGTTCCGCTCTGGACAGGGCATTGGATGTGTTCTTGTGGGCCTGTGAGATGTCTCTCTGCTGCATCACAAAGGACAACAGCACCAGTATAAACGCCACACCAAAGAGCAGTGTCAGGTAGGTAATCAGAGCACGCTCACGCACCGCCGTTTTCTTTTTTGCACAAACTTCTCTATTTTGTTCCTGAGGCTTTGGTTCCTCCTGTTTCTCAGGCTCTTCAATCATTTGGGTAACCTTCTTCAAAAGTCCATGGGAGAGTTCCTTGTTTTCCTTTTCCTCACTACTCATCCTTCTCTGCGCACCTCCTTTGGCAGGGTCTGTAATGCTTCATACAGTCGCTGGAGATCCTCAGGGCCATAGAACTCCAGCTCAAAGCGGCCTTTCCGCTTTCCGCTGACGATCTTAACGCCCCGCCCCAACCTTCTGGACAGTGTCTTTTCGCACTCTGCCACATAATCAACCTTCAGCACCTGAGGCTCCGGCTTTGGTTCCGCATCCCGGCTCAGGTTTCGGCAGAGCATCTCGGCCTGTCGCACCGATAAGTCCAGCGCTGTGATTTTTTGTGCCGCCTCCCGGCGTTTTCTGGGATCCTTCACCGTAAGCACTGCACGGGCGTGGCCGGGGGAGAGCTTACCGCTGCGAACCAGTTCCAGCAGTTCATCCTCCAAGCCCAGAAGACGAAGCGCATTTGCTACCGCAGGGCGGGATTTTCCCACCCGTTTCGCTGCTTCCTCCTGGGTAAGACCATAGTCTGAGAGGAGGCTTTGATAGCCGAAGGCTTCTTCAACGGGATTCAGATCCTGACGTTGCAGATTTTCGATCAAGGCCAACTCCATGGCCTTGCGGTCATCTGCCTCAATCACAAGAACGGGAACCTCCTGCAGACCCGCCATTCGGGCGGCACGCCACCGCCGCTCACCGGCGATGATCTGATAATAGCCGTTGGGAAGCTCCCGCACGGTCAGGGGCTGCAAAATCCCATGGGTTCCAATGGATTCTGCAAGCGCCTGGAGTTCCTCTTCGTTAAAATCCCGACGGGGTTGATCCGGATTTGGCTCCACCTTCTGTAATGGGAGATTCTTTAGCCCAGTTTCCTCCTCCGGCTCCTGGTTATAATCACTGAGCAAAGCCCCTAAGCCTCTGCCCAAACCCTTTTGTACAGCCATGGAATCATCCTTTCCTGATAATTTCTTCCGCCAACTGGGTATATGCCTGAGCACCTCGGCTGGACCGGTCGTATGCCGTGACCGGAATGCCATGACTGGGTGCCTCTGCCAGGCGAACATTGCGGGGAATCATGGTGTGAAACACTTTCCCCGGAAAGTGGCGGCGTACCTCTTGGGCGACCTGTGCTGAGAAGTTGGTTCTCCCATCATACATGGTAAGTACCACACCAAAGATGTCCAGTTTGGGGCTGATTCTCTTTTTGATGGCTCTCATGGTGGCCATCAGGTCGCTGAGTCCTTCCAATGCATAATATTCGCACTGTACAGGAATCAATACGCCGTCCGCAGCACAAAGTCCGTTTAGTGTCAAAAGCTCCAGTGAGGGGGGACAGTCAATTAAAATGTAATCGTACCGATCCCGAAGAGTTTCCAATACATTCTTTAACTGATGTTCCCGGTCCTGCGCTCCGATGAGTTCCACTCCCGCACCAGCCAGTGCACTGCCTGAGGGGAGCACTCCTCCAAATTTCGTTTCCACAATGCAGGAAGCAGGGTCTACCTGGTTGATAAGAACATCATAAATCGTTTTTCCTGTGCGATGCTTGTCCACACCCAATCCGGATGTTGCATTGGCCTGTGGGTCAAAGTCACACAGAAGCACACGCTTTCCCTGTTCTGTCAGGGCTGCGGTGAGGTTTACAGCTGTGGTCGTCTTACCTACACCGCCTTTTTGGTTTACCACTGAAATAATGCGGCCCATATTGACCTCCTTCCGGGGATTCTATTTCTTAGATTGCGTCCTATATTATAACACAGTCCGTGGGAATTGCAATGGTGAAATCTGCTGTTTCACGTGAAACACCTGGTGTCAATTTCGGTTGTCGTCCTGCACAATCACTTCAGCCACATAATTCTGACCGATTGCGGGCTTTTGACTGGGCTTTGTTTTCCATAGGAATAGCAAAAGAATCAGGCAGATACAGATCATCGCCATAATTACACAGGTTGTTTTTAGGCGTTTGCAGTGGCGTTGAGACTTTATCAGCAGTTCCTCTGTCTTTGGTGCACGCTTTCTGTCCGACATGAGAGTGTACTCCGGATGAGGCTGCAAAATCAATGGTGTTTCACGTGAAACAGGATTTTGTTTCATCTTTTCTAAACATGTTTCGCAAAACACATGTGGGGATTCGATTTCTGTGCCACATTTTAAGCAATGCATATCAGCCACCTCCAATCCTTAGTATTGTACTACAAAATCCCCACGCCGTAAACCGAAAAATCAAATTTTATTGCACCAAACGCATAAAACTTTGCAGGATCTGCCCGCAAAAGGGACTGGAAAAGGCAAGTGGGCTGTAGTATAATAGATTTACTAATGCAAAGGAGGCTCTCATATGATTGGGACAGAAGAAAAGTTTGCCGCCGCATGGAAATCGCAATGGGACAAAATGGAGACCTTAGGGGTTCCTGCCACACGAATGCGCCAGCAGGCAGACACTTTCGGTGCTGTTGCTCTGGCTCGGCGTATTTTGTCCGGGCGAAAATGCAGCGACGGTTTCGACTCCCTGCAAAAGAAAAATCGTCTGGATTTGACCCTGGAGGCTCTGTGTCTGCAAAGTGTCTACGGAGAATTGTTTACCGACGACCAGGTCAATGAAGCTTTGAACCGATTGATGGAGGCGGGTTATTCCTTCCGATAAACAACCTGAATGGAGGTATCATACTATGAAAACCTATACTGTTGCGATTTTGGGCGCCACCGGTGCCGTAGGCCAGGAAATGAGAAAACTTCTGGAAGAGCGAAATTTCCCAGTAGGGACGCTGAAACTCCTTGCCAGTGCACGAAGCGCTGGAAAAGAAGTGATGTTCCGTGGAACTCCCGTTGTCATCGAAGAAGCAAGAGAAGAAGCCTTTCAGGGCGTTGACATTGTGTTGGGTGCAGCTGAAAATGAAATTGCCATGCAGTTTGCCCCCGCAATCAAGGCTGCCGGTGCTGTGTTTGTAGACAATTCCAGCGCATTCCGGCTGGATCCTGATGTTCCCCTGGTTGTCCCGGAGGTCAATGGTGAGGATGTTCAAAAGCATAAGGGCATCATTGCAAATCCCAACTGTTCTACCATTATTACTCTGACCGCTGTAGCTGCCCTGAATCGTATCTCTCCCATTCAGACCATGGTCGCCAGCACCTATCAGGCAGTTTCCGGTGCAGGTGTTGCGGGTATTTCTGAACTGCACCAGCAGGTTTCTGATCTGGAAGCGGGCAAGGAAGCACAAATAAAGACCTTTGCGCACCAGATTGCATTTAATCTGATTCCTCAGATCGGCGGCGAACAATTTGAGGGATATACCAGTGAGGAAATGAAGCTGCAAAACGAAGGTCGTAAAATCCTGCACCTGCCTGAAATGCAGGTAAGCTGTACCTGTGTCCGGGTGCCCGTGGTTCGCAGTCATTCCATCTCCGCCACCATGACATTCCAAACTCCCGTTACGGTGGAGCAGGCCAAAGCCGCCATTGCGGCTGCCCCCGGCTGCAAGCTGGTAGACGACCTGAAGCAGAATCAGTACCCCATGCCTTTGGACACCTCCGATCAGGATCTGGTCTGGGTCGGACGGATTCGCCCCGATCTCACCAATCCCGGCGGAATCACTCTGTGGTGCTGCGGCGACCAGGTGAGAAAAGGTGCTGCAACCAATGCCGTACAGATTGCAGAGCTGTTGATTCAGAACTAAGAACGTGTGCACACCCCCTGTGGATAAAAAAGAGGCTGTCTCCCAATTTGGCGAGGCAGCCTCTTTCTTCCTATGAAAATCCCAGAACCGCATTATTCACACCCCCTGTGGATAAAAAATTACCTCTGCTCAGACGCAGAGGTAATTTTTCTATGGTTACAGATCTCTTGACACACCGTCATCTGCCTTTGTCAGGTTGGAGTTGGAAATCAACTTTCTGGGGCAGACATCCACACATTGACCGCAGTTGTCACACAAACTGTAGTCAATGACAGCTAAATTTCGTTCCACCTTAATGGCCCCCCTGGGGCAGGTTTTCTCGCACTTGCTGCATCCAATACATCCAATATCACAGCCGCGAAGTGTCACGGACCCCCGTGCATTGGAAGAGCACGCCACGGTGATATTGACGCCATAGTGGACAGGCACAATAATGTTTCTTGGGCAGGCAGCCGCACAGCTCATACAGCCTGTGCACTTGTCCGGATCCACTTTGGCGATTCCATCCACCAGATGAATGGCATCAAATTTACAGGCTGCTACGCAGTTCCCAAAGCCAAGACAGCCAAACTTACAGATCAGCGGGCCACGGCCTGCCACTTTCGTGGCAGCTACACAATCATGAATTCCTTCATATACGCCCTTATCCCGGGCAGTGGTGCCGGCGCAGCGGACAAAGGCCACCTGACGAGCTACTTTTTCCGCTTTGGTTCCCATGATCTTTGCCATCTTCTGCGCACATTCTTCACCGCCGGCAATGCACAGGCCCACAGGAGCCTTTCCATCCAGCACCGCCTGCGCATAAGCTCCGCATCCGGAAAAGCCACAGCCGCCGCAATTCGCTCCGGAAAGACACTCCTGCAAAGGTTCCAGTCTGGGATCCGTCTCCACATAAAAAACCTTACTGGCTATCGCCAGCACCAGACCAAAAATCAGTGCCAGACCGCCTAACACCCCTACCGCAATTAAAATATCCACGGCAACTCCTCCTTAAAAAACCTTCAGGCCGGAAAAGCCCATAAAGGCCAGAGCCAGAAGCCCTGCCGATATCAGAGCAATGGGAAATCCCTTAAAGCTCTCCGGGCACTCTGCTTCCTCCACACGCTGGCGCACAGAGGAGAATAGAACAATGGCCAGTGTGAAACCCAGGCCGCCGGTAAAACCGTAGACCAAAGATTCCAGAGGGCCGTATTGCAGCTGGATATTCAGCAGCGCAACCCCCAGAACCGCGCAGTTGGTTGTAATAAGCGGCAAATAGATTCCCAAGGCCTGATAGAGGGTAGGAACACTCTTTTTCAGGAACATTTCCACAACCTGCACAATAGAGGCAATAATGAGGATAAAGGCCGCTGTTTGCATATAACTGAGGTCGAGAGGGGAGAGAATCCAGTGATCCACTGCCCAGGTGACCAAAGAAGCAATGGTCATGACAAAAGTAACGGCAACACCCATCCCCAACGCTGTATCCGTTTTTCTGGAAACTCCCATAAAGGGACAGATGCCTAAAAATTTCACCAGAATGAAGTTATTGGTGAGAATGGCTCCCAACGCAATAGCCAGCAGGGAAGTTACATTCATACCACCGCCTCCTTTCTTTTTGCAGCCTCTTTCTCACGCTGGCGTTGATCCA
The DNA here is from genome assembly GCA_020025515.1 of Oscillospiraceae bacterium. Classification (GTDB taxonomy): domain Bacteria; phylum Bacillota; class Clostridia; order Oscillospirales; family Oscillospiraceae; genus Faecousia. Next base: position 156,488 of record JAHHRZ010000002.1, read on the forward strand.
GATGTCTGGTCAGCCATTGGGAAAGGGCTATGAGAATTCCCAGAGTAAGAAAGCCGCCAAAGGGGAGAATCATCATCATGGCAGGGTACTGCTCCGGAATGACCCGGATTCCGGCACCGCCGTTGAGAAGTCCGGCTCCAAAGGTACCGCTGCCCAAAAGCTCCCTAAAAATACACATTACTACAAGGGCGATGGTGTATCCCAATCCCTGAGTCAACCCATCCACCAGAGAGGCTAACACCCCGTTTTTAGAGGCAAACGCCTCTGCACGACCCAAAATAATACAGTTTACCACAATCAGCGGGATAAATACACCCAGATTATTTGACAGCTCCGGCAGAAACGCCTGCAGCAGCAGATCCACCATGGTGACAAATCCGGCAATAATCACTACATAGGCGGCGATCCGAATGCTGCTGGGAATGACCTTCCGCAGAAGGGAAATAATCACATTGGAGCAAATCAGAATCAGAGTGACCGACAATCCCATGCCCAGACCATTAAAAAGTGTGGTGGTAATGGCCATGGTAGAGCACATGCCCAAAAGCTGTACCAGTACGGGGTTTTTGGTCAAAAGCCCTTCTTTCAACTGTTTCCGAACCTTCATTTCTCAGCGCCTCCTTCCATATCCCTCCAACTGGCCAGGGCAGCGTTTACCCCGTCACATACCGCCCGGGACGTCACCGTGGCACCTGTAAGGGCGTCGATCTGCCCTCCATCCTTCGTCACCGCTGCCGCCTGATCCACTCCAACAAACTGGCTGCGGAAGGCTTCTTTTGTGGCGTTTGCGCCCAAACCACTGGTTTCGCCATGGCTTACCACTTCCAGACCGGTCACGGCTCCCTCGCTGCTGATTCCCACCATGAGGCGCATTTCTCCGCCGTATCCGCTGGGTGCCACCTCAAACACATAGCCATCCGTCGTCGTGTAGACCTGCCGCACCAGAGCCGATCCATCGGGGTAGGATTCCAGCTTTTCCAGCACCTGCTGGCCCTCCGGCACCACCTTTAACAAGGCTTCTTCCGTTTTTCTTTCCTTTTCTGCCGCAATACGGTCTTTTGTAATCATATTGACCCCTGCAAGCAGACCCGCAATCACAGCCGCAATGACAAACAACGTCAAAACCGTTTGAAAGCCTGAAGATTTCTGACTCATTGCTTCCCCTCCTTTTTGGTTACGCCAAAACGCTTGGGCCGACCAACCTGATCCAGAAGGACCACACAGGTATTCATAATCAGAATGGCATAGCTGACCCCCTCAGGATAGGAGCCAAAGTACCGGATTACAACCGTAATGACACCGCAGCCCAATCCGAACAGGATCTGTCCCAATCCGGTAATGGGCGTGGTCACATAGTCCGTCGCCATAAACCAGGCGCCCAGCATGAGACCACCGGACAGGAGCTGACTGAGCATCCACACAACCCGGTCATTTCCACGGGGGAAAAGGAAGGTCAAAACCGCCACAGTTCCCAGGAAAGACAGGGGAATTCTCAGAGTAATCACTTTACGCACAACTAAGTACAAGCCGCCTGCCAGAAGGAGCACCGCGGAAATTTCACCCATAGAGCCCCCCACTGTGCCCAGAAACAAATCCAGTAAGGATTCCTGAGGCAGTGCACCGGTATGCATATGGTTCAGAGGGGTGGCGGTGGTGACTACATCCACCGGATTGAAAATCCCGGGCCGGGAACCGTCCTCCACCCAAGTAGTCATGACCACGGGCCAAGATAAAAGAAAGGCCCGAGCAGCCAGCGCCGGGTTCATAAAGTTCTTGCCAATGCCGCCAAACAGCTGCTTAACTATCACAATGGCAAAGAAATCACCCACGAGAATGGTCCAATAGGGAATGGTGACAGGGCACACAAAGGCAATCAAAAGTCCCGTCACCACACTGGATAAGTCTCCCACCGTGTTGTCAAATTTCATGATTTTTCGGTAGGCCCATTCAAAAAATACGGAGCCCGCCACGGAGACCCCCGCCACGGTTAAGGCCCGGAAGCCAAACATCAGCACCGCCCAGATCAGAGCCGGCATCAGCGCTATGATGACGTCCAGCATCAACCGCCAGGTCCGATTTGGGCCGTGAATATGGGGAGAACTGGAGACCGTAAGCTCATAGAAATATTTTACTTTACCTGCCATGATATCCCCTCCTTACTTGTTAGGCGGCTGCGCATTGCGGAGCTTTTGCTTTCCGGTGCGAATGCTGTGCACCAGGGGCAGACAGCCGGGGCATGTGTAGGCGCAGGACCCACACTCCACACAATCCAGAATGTGCTGTGCCTTCAGTTCCTCCATGTCACTGCGCCGCTCAGCACTGTAGAGCTTCAGGGGCATCAGATGCATGGGACAGACCGACACGCATTTGCCGCACCGAATACAGTGGGGATGCTCGTCCAGGTATCTGTTTTTACTTCCCAGAATGGTAACGGCGTTGGTTCCCTTGGTCACAGGCACTGCCAAATCAAACTGAGCAAAGCCCATCATGGGGCCGCCGGAAAGAACCTTGTAGGGGTTTTCCGCAAATCCCACCGCATCCACCATATCCGCAAAGGGAGTTCCCACAGGAACCATCAGGTTTCGAGGGCCCATGGCAATGTCGCCGGAAACCGTAACCACCCGCTGTACCAGAGGCATGCCCTCCCACACTGCGTCCGCGATGGCCGCACAGGTCGCCGTATTGAACACCGCACAGCCCACCTGCGCCGGAAGCCCGCCGGGAGGCACCTGCCGCCCGGTAATGGCCTGAATCAGCTGTTTTTCGGAGCCCTGGGGATATCTGGGCCGCAGAGGCCGTATGGCAATGCCGGGGTGGTCAGAAAGCTCCTGGCTCACTTCCCGGATAGTGGTTTCCTTGTCTGCCTCAATGCCGATGACGGCTTCATTTAGACCCAGAATCTTCATGACAATCTCCATGCCTGCAAAAACCTTGTCGCTGTGTTCCCGAAGAAGCCGCTCGTCTGCGGTGATGTAGGGCTCACACTCCGAAGCGTTGACAATCATGGTATCTACCTTGCCGATGCCAGAAGAGAGCTTTACATTGGTGGGGAATGTGGCGCCGCCCATGCCCACAATTCCTGCTTCCCGGATCATTTCAATCAAATCCTCCGGTGTCAAATCATCAATGGTCTTACGGCGCTGAATCTCAGGCCAGAGCGTCTCTTGCATATCATTTTCAATCACCACGGACAGAACCGTGGTGCCATTGGGATGGGGGCGGAGCTCCACGGCCTTCACAGTGCCGGACACAGATGCATGAACCGGAACACAAAGTCCCGGTCCATCTCCGATTTTCTGCCCGATATCTACATGGTCCCCCTTAGAAACCAATGGGTTGCAGGGGGCGCCAATATGCTGGGACATGGGAATTACTACCACCGCAGGGGGAGGAAAGGGTTTGATTTTCCGATCCCTGGTAAGAGATTTTCGCCCCCGGGGATGGATTCCACCATAAAAAGGAACTGCCATAAGCATAGTCACCTCACAAAAAATAAAACGCAATATAGGGTTGTATCTTCTCCAAGCAAGAGATTTATACTAACACTATACTGCGTTTCTATATTTTTGTAAACCATTTTTTGATATTTTATTCAAAAAGTAGGTCTATATCGATACTTTTTTACACATTTCGTTCCAAGGATATCGGTCTGGCGGCTCCATGCGGAAGCACACCGGCTCCTTGGTTGCAGGGTGCAAAAAGGAGAGACTGTGGGACCAAAGGGCAATGGGGCAGTCATCCTCCAGAAGACTGTATTTCCGATCCCCCACCAGAGGCAGCCCACGGCTGGAAAACTGGGCCCGGATCTGATGGGTCCGTCCTGTCTCTAAATGAATGAGCACTTTGGAAAGAGTTCCCCGGTGCAACACCCGATAGGTCAAAACAGCCTCCTGCACATCCTTCCCCGGTTGCGTGACCACATAGGTTTTCCGCTCCGGTTTGTTTCTCAGAAGCAGGTCCCGGTATTCTCCCGCATCTTCTTGGGGGCAGCCATGGACCACCGCCAAATATTCCTTATCAAATGTTCTTTCCCGAATCTGAGCTGACAAGCGGGAGGCCGCCTCGGGGGTTCTGGCCAAAACCATGAGGCCGCTCACTACCCGGTCCAGCCGATGGACGGTCCGGACGCAGGCTGTTTCGTCTCCCAACTGGTGTCGAAGCAAAGAGGGGAGACCCCCAGGCTCGTCCGTGGACAGAATCCCGGCGGGTTTGATACAGACCAAAATCTCCTGATCTGCATAGACAATGGAAACTGGCTCCATAAACAATTCCTTTCCGATATAGAAAAAGGGGGCCGCAAAGCCCCCTTTTCATTCAAATCAGGCATTTTCTTTCACAATCACAAACCCATCCACCAGGTTCGCTTCCTGGAGGGTTCCCTGGATTGCCAGAGTATGCTCCATGAGATCTGTGAGAACCACACAGCCATCCTTGCACTCCACACGCATGACATTGCGCATCACCAGGGTCTCAGGGGACTGGGTATTTTTATAAACAGTAGAAAGACACATCGCAATTCTCCTTACTTTGCCAGGGACTGCAGCACCATAGACAGGCGCATATTGCCCTTTTCAAAATCAGATACGGCCTGCATGACCTGTTCATAGGCCATCTTCTCTCCGGCCGCCTCCAGCTGCTTGGCCAGGTTGGCCAGTTCCTGCGCATGGGAGGCATTGTGGCCCACCATGTACTTCATGAGAGCAGTCAGCTCCTCCATGGGAGTATGCTCACAGCTGCCGCAGCAGCCGCATTCACTGCCATGGCAGTGCTCGTGATCGTGATGATGTTCGTGATGGTGCTCACCGCAGGAGCCCACATGTTCGTGATCCATATGCATAGGGATCCTCCTTTCGTCCGCAAAAGCGGACCGTTAATTTATCCTTATTATACAGCAATCTCAGGCATTCTGTCAAAGAAAATCTGTAAAACTCTTTTTGAAATATGGAAAAAGGGGCCATCTTGGAATCAAGACGGCCTCTTTGTATTTCACAGCAGCTTACTCCTGCTCCAAAGCCATGACCTTGTCTACCCGGCGCCGATGTCTGCCGCCCTCAAAATCCGTACTGAGGAAGGTATCCACGATCTCAAGGGCCAGCTTCTCGCCTACCACACCGGCACCCATTGCCATCATATTGGAATCATTGTGCTGACGGGTGAGGCGGGCGCACATCAGATCAGAAAGCAGAGCGCAGCGAATGCCCTTGACCTTATTGGCTGCAATGGAAACGCCGATGCCGGTGGTGCAGATCACCACGCCCCGCTCATTGGTGCCATTTGCAACGGATTTTGCAGCGGCACCTGCAAAGTCGGGATAGTCGCAGCTGTCTTCGGTGTGCGTACCGAAATCTTCTACTTCATGGCCCTGGGCTGCAAGGTGCTTTTTTACTGCTTCTTTCAGTGCCAAACCGCCGTGATCACAAGCCAAAGCAATTTTCATATCAACATTCCTCTTCTTTCTGTTTTTTTAAGTAATTACAAACCCGCCATTAACAGGCAGGACCTGTCCTGTCACAAACTGGGAATCTGCCAGATACAGCATGGCCTGGGCCACATCCTCCGGGCTGCCGTTTCTCTCCAAGGGGGTCTCCTCACGCAGCTGCTCCAGGATCTCCGGTGTCACATTGGACACCATATCCGTCAGAATCACCCCGGGCGCAATGGCATTGACCCGGATTCCGGAGGGTCCCAGCTCCTGGGCCAGTGCCTTTGTAAAGGCCAGAACCGCCCCCTTAGAGGCGGAGTATGCCACCTCACAGGATGCGCCTACCTGCCCCCACATGGAGCTGACATTGATGATACAGCCCCTGTGATGCCTTAAAAACAGGGAAGTGGCCTCCTGTACACACAGATACATTCCCCGGACATTCACCGCAAAAATGCGGTCCCAGACCTCCACAGGGGTCTGAGACAGCAGGCCATAGTGGGTGATGCCGGCGTTATTGATCAAAATATCCAGCTCCCTGATATTCGCAAATGCAGCTTTCACCGCCTGGGGGTCTGCCACATCCACACACATGGCAGAAGCACCCGTCTCTTTGGCAATGCGGCTGGCCGCCTCATGATTGTTATGATAAAAAAAGGTGACCTGATCCCCGCGGCCTGCAAAGGCCCGCACTGCGGCAGCGCCAATGCCGCGGGAACCTCCTGTAATTAAAACCGAAGCCATATAATCCTCCCAACAAAGGCAAACAGGGCTGTCAGCAAAAGCCACATGGCTTTCCGGACAGCCCTGATGTTTAACGACGACGGCTCTTCGTGCGGTGATCTGTATACTGCCGCAGAGAAGAAATCTTGCTGTCAGACTCGGACATAAATTGCTTCAGACGCTCCTCAAAAAGCTGGTCAGAAGACTTGGCCACTGTGGCCTGGGTGGGAGTCGCCTGCGCAGGTGCAGGGCGGCTCTGACGGGGGCGATCGTTGCTGCCGCCGAAGTTGTTGTTCCGGGGGCGGTCATTGTTTCCGAAATGATTGCTGCGGGGGCGGTTTTGGGGGGCGGGCTTGGGCTCCAGGCGCTTAATGGACAGATTGATCTTGCCCACGGGGTCCACGGCAATGACCATAACCTTTACGTCCTGTCCCTCTGTCAGATGCTGGCGAATATCGCTGACGTAGGCATTGGCCACCTCAGAAATATGTACCATGCCTGTCTTATTCTCCGGCAGTGCAATGAATGCGCCGAAATTGGTAATGCTCTTTACCTTACCTTCGATGATAGCTCCAACTGTTAACTCCATACTGCGAAACTTGTCCTCCTAAAAAATACAAACACGCGATATTTACTCTCCGATATCGGAGAAAATGACTTCACCGTTTTCCACCAGGCCCAGCATTTCCCGGGCGATTTTCCGAACGCTTTCGTCGGAACCCAGGGCCTCGATGTCTGTCCGAAGATCCTGATTTTCCTGTCTGACCTGTGCCACCTGCCGGGACAGAGACTGCGCCTTTGCCTTGTTTTCCTGGATCTGCGACCGCTGGGACACCAGGATAAAGACAGAGGATCCCACCACCAGAAACACCAGCAGCTTGATCATATGACTGGATCTGCGAAACTTCACGGGTAATTTCATATTGACTCCCTCCAGAGTTGGCGACTGCTCGCCTTCTACTGACTATTCTAACCCATTTTCTGCTGAAAGAAAAGAGAATTTTTAATAATTTTTTGACTTTTTTACATATAAACCAAAAGGGTCTGATACAAAGGGAGATAAAATGCCAAAAACCGTCAAAAATTTTTCTCAATGCTCTGCCGCCCACTGCCTCCAGAAGACCCCATCCCAGAAAAACCCCAAGCAGTTGGAATACATCCATCCTTCCTTGAGAGACTCCCAGGCTGTAACACAGAAGGCTGTACCCTGCGGCAAGCAAAAGCACAATGTCTCCGGGAATGGTCCATCCCGGTGCTCTGCACTCCAAAGCCCGCACAAAGCGATATGCCACAGCCCAGCAGGCCCCCAGACCCAGGGCCCATAGGAACCATTGGGCCTGCTCATACACCCCCGGGGCCATCAGCCAAAGAGGCGGGAGAAGAAGCCGCCCTCTCGTCTGGGCTCCTCATAGACAAGGGCCATGACCGTTCCGTCCACTGCCACCTGACCGCCATCCAGAGACAGGGTTTTGAGATGGAGATTTTCTCCCCGAACCAACAGGTTGCCCCGTCCGGTTTTCAGCACTACAGCCGACTCATCAAAACTTACTACTTCATTGACGCCGCTGATGGTAAGCTTCTTTCGCTCATCCAATATGAGCTTGTGGGGCATTTGCAGCCCCCGTTCCTCTGTCATAAGCCCATCCTCCTTGCTTTTGTTTCATCATATGCAAGTAAGGGGAGATTCAGAACCAAAAGGGCTTATTTCATAACTCTGTTCCACTGCCTATCACTTTATCCCATTTTTTCCAGCTTTTCCAGTACCTTCTGAAAATACGCCGGCAGGGCAGAGGTCACCAGAACAGGCAGGCCGGTTCTGGGGTGCCGGAAGCATAAAGAGCAGGCGTGCAGGCATTGGGTATCCTGGCCCAGCTCCGGCTTCTTATGTCCGTACACCGTATCCCCCAAAATGGGATGGCCCAGATAGGCCATGTGGACACGGATCTGATGGGTGCGTCCTGTTTCCAGCCGACACCGGATATGGGTATAGCCCCGGTATCGGGCGATGACTTCCCAATGGGTCACGGCGTCCTTACCTCCACGCTGCATCACCGCCATACGCTTACGATCAGAAGGATGGCGTCCGATGGGGGCATCCACGGTACCCCTGTCCTCCTTAAAACTGCCGCATACAATGGCTTCATAAGTCCGAGACAGGGTGTGGTCTTTTAATTGACTGGCCAGAACCGTATGGGCCAGATCATTTTTTGCGACCGCAAGAAGGCCGGAGGTGTCTTTATCGATTCGGTGGACAATGCCGGGCCGCATGACCCCGTTGATGCCGGAAAGCTGGCTGCCCCTGGCATAAAGAAGGCCATTGACCAAAGTATCATCCCAGTGCCCGGCAGCAGGATGGACCACCAGCCCCTTTGGCTTGTTGATGACAAGAAGATCCTCATCCTCATAGGCAATTTCCAGATCCATTTTTGTAGGGGTCACATCCAATGTCTCCGGTTCCGGCAGCTCAATCTCTACCACATCGCCCGCCTTGGTCTTGTAATTCTTCTTTGCACTCTGACCGTTTACCTTCACACACCCCTGGTTCAACAGGTTCTGTGCCGCACTGCGGCTCAGATCTGAGACGGACTCACAGAGAAATACATCCAGCCGCTGGCCGTCTGCACAGCAGATCAATTCCATTTATTTTTTCTCCTTCCCGTCCTTCCAAAACTCCTTGTTCCAGAACACCAAATGCACGATCAACGCAATGGCTCCGCAGGTGATGAAGCAATCCGCCACATTGAACACGGGAAAGTCTATGAACTCCACTGCAATCATATCCACTACAAATCCCCGAAATACCCGGTCCAGAATGTTGCCCAGACCGCCGCCGATCACAGCCGCCAGACACCACATCTCAAACTTGGAAAAAGGGAGCACCTTTTTTTGAATTCCCCAGTATAACAGCCCTATAAACAGGATAAATACCGCAATAAACAGCCATCTATGCCCCTGAAGTATGGAAAACGCTGCTCCGAAATTCTGTACATAGGTGAAATGAAACAGACCCTTTATACCGGGCACAACAGCCCCAAAAGGGATCTGATCCAGCACCAGAAACTTACTCAGCTGGTCCAGTGCTGCCACCAGCAGGGCAAAAAGCCCCAATGGAAGATAGCTCATAGAAGCCACCTCTTTCTTACCACATTTCTTCCGCCCATAGGGGGAAAATCAGATATATTCTATCATTTTTTCCCCTGTATGTCAAAGAAAACTATTGTCCTGCCTTCTGCCGCCATTCTTTGGGGTGCAGGCTTCTGCTATGTCATGTGCACTGAGCCCCCGGCATTGGGAAAGGGGCTGTCTCGGCGAGACAGCCCCTTTTGTCTTTTTCTTAGGCCTTGGTATTGGAGCTGCGCAGCTGCACATCATGATAGCCGCCCTCCACAATGGAGGTGGCGGAAACCAGGGTCAGCTTGGCATTGGCCTGGAGGGAAGGAATGTCAATAACACCACAGTTGCACATGGTGCTCTTTACCTTGTACAGGCTGGCCTCTACATTGTCATGGAGAGGACCTGCGTAGGTGACATAGGAATCAACGCCTTCCTCAAAGGTCAGCTTGGTAGCGCCGCCCAAATCATAACGCTGCCAGTTCCGGGCACGGTTGGAGCCTTCGCCCCAGTATTCCTTCATGTATGCACCGTTAATCATGACCTTGGGTGTGGGGGATTCATCGAAGCGGGCAAAGTAACGGCCCAGCATCATGAAGTCCGCACCCATGGCCAGAGCCAGGGTCATGTGATAATCATGGACGATACCGCCATCGGAGCAGATGGGCACATAGATGCCGGTCTCCTTGAAGTACTCGTCACGAGCTGCGGCAACCTCAATCAGGGCAGTAGCCTGACCACGGCCGATGCCCTTGGTCTCACGAGTGATGCAGATGGAGCCGCCGCCAATGCCGACCTTTACAAAGTCTGCTCCGGCCTTTGCCAGGAACAGGAAGCCTTCCCGGTCCACCACATTGCCGGCACCGATCTTGACGGTATCACCGTAGTTCTCCCGAACCCAGGCAATGGTCTTTTCCTGCCAGCAGGTATAGCCTTCGGAGGAGTCGATGCACAGCACATCCGCACCGGCAGCCAGCAGAGCGGGGACTCTTTGCGCGTAGTCCCGGCTGTTGATACCGGCACCCACCAGATACCGCTTCTTCTGGTCCAGGAGCTCCTGGGGGTTGTCCTTATGGGAAGCGTAGTCCTTACGGAATACGAAATACATCATGTGGTCATCCTTGTCCACGATGGGCAGGCTGTTGAGCTTGTGCTCCCAGATGATATCATTGGCTTCCTTCAGGGTCGTCTCCGCAGAGGCGGTAATCAGCTTCTCTCTGGGGGTCATGAAGGTGCTCACCTTCTCATCAGGCCGCATCCGGGACACACGATAGTCACGGCTGGAGACAATGCCCAGAAGCTTGCCGGTGGCAGTGCCGTCATCGGTGATGGCCACGGTAGAGAAGCCGTTCTTTTCCTTCAGCTCCAGCACATCCTGCAAGGTGTGCTCAGGAGTCAGGTTAGAGGCAGAAACCACAAAGCCAGCCTTAAAGCCCTTCACCTTTGCGACCATCTCCGCCTCGGCTTCGATGGACTGAGAGCCATAGATAAAGGACAGGCCGCCCTCTTTTGCCAGTGCAATGGCCATAGAGTCATTGGAAACGGACTGCATGATTGCAGACACCATGGGGATATTCAGGGTGATGGGGCACGCTTCCTGACCCTTGCGGTACTTCACCAGAGGAGTACGCAGAGATACATTAGCAGGAATGCACTCCTCGCTGGTATAGCCGGGAATCAGCAGATACTCGCTGAAGGTATGGGAAGGTTCGTTGCAATAATAAGCCATGATTTTTCTACCTCCAAATAGAAATAATGAAATTTACAAGATTGCCTATATTATAAGATACCATCTGAGCCATCGTCAAGAAGAGGATTATCTTCCTGACCATTCTTTTTCAAATGTTTGAAGTTTCCTACTACTTCCTTGACCGTAGACAGGTATGCAAAGGTATCGGGATAACTGCGGATAATCGTTTCAAACTCCAAAATCTGGCTCTTGTTGACAACGCACAGCAAAAGGGTGGTGGGCTCACCGGAGTACACGCCTTCCCCTGCGATGCGGGTTCCACTGTGGCGGAGCTTTGTGACAATCTCCTTGGAGATTTCATCGGGATAGGGCGTCACAATTTCAAATTTAACCGCGGATCTTTCGTTTCTAAGAATGCGGTCGGAAACCGTACTGGACAGATAACAGTAAATAATGCACAGCAGCACAGGCTCAATTTGATAATCATAAACAAAATAAGAGATCAGCGCTACAATGCAATTCAGAAAGAAGGTGATTCTTAAAAAATTGGTTTCTGGCTTTTTAATATGGATCAGTGCCGCCACATAATCCAATCCTCCTGTATAGGAACTGCCACGAATCAAAACCGAATAACAAAAACCCGTAATAATGCCCGCCACCATAGGTCCCAAAATCTTACTGGTGCCATTTGTGGTATTATAGGCAAACGCTTCCAAAGGAACATTGTCCAGAAGAACCAGGAAGAAAGAGAAAAAGAGGGTATAGCACAAGGATCGAATTGCTAAAGGACGGCTTAACACTTTCATAACGATCAAGGCCAGAGGGATGTTGATAATCAGATTCATGACACTGACTTTGATCCCCAGAGCGTACTGAATCATGGTGCACAGCCCATTTAGTCCTGCGGGTGCGAATTTATTTGGGAAGACAAATAACTGATAAGACAAGGCGGATAAAAAAGCAATGCCAATAATGACCCCATAGGTCAAAATTTTTCTTGAAACTTTCATAATTTGCTCCCTTTCCCTTATTTTTGTATTAGAAAAATAGTATCACAGGAATGTCAAGGGGTCAACCCCTCCCCCCCCTAGAATACAGGGAGATTTCAACTGTATTTCAAAAGAATTTTGTGGATTTTGCCTAGAGATACAAAATTCTTCTTTTGTTTTTTCATTGTGGACAAATACAGCATAAGCGCTGACCTGATTATGGGTCAGCGCTTGTTGCTTTTTTGCTTTATGTCTCTCCGCAGACAATGGTACCGGGCTGGCCGGTAAAGGAAGAAAGCACTTCCAGACTCAGCCCGAATTTCTGCGCCAGCTCCACCGATCTGTCATGGAGCACCTGTGCACCACCTGCAATGAGCCGCCGCATTTTCTCATAGGAAACCCAGTCAAACTTTACAGCGTCCGGATACAGATGGGGGTCCTTGTCATAGACCCCTGCCACATCGGTATAAATCTGGCACAGATCTGCCCCCAGACAGCCTGCCAGAGCCACTGCCGTCGTGTCAGAACCGCCACGCCCTAGGGTCGTAATATCACCGGCTGCATTGATTCCCTGAAATCCGGTGACCACAACAATTTTTCCCTGGTCCAGTTCGGTCACTACCCGGTTATTATCCAGTCCCAGGATGACCGCATTCCCGTGGGTATGATCCGTAAAAATGCCGGCCTGCCATCCTGTCAGAGATATCACCGGATACCCCATGGCCTGAATGGCCATGGACAACAGCCCGGCTGAAATCTGTTCTCCTGTGGCCAGATAGGCGTCCATCTCTCGGGCACTGACTCTGGGGTTCAGGGAGATGGCCTGCTTAATCAGGTCATCTGTTGTAGTCCCCTGGGCCGAAACCACAGCCACAACCCGACTGCCTCGCTTTGCCACCTGGGTGACCCACTGAGCTGCCTGCCGAATCCGTTCCTCCCCAGCCAGGGATGTTCCTCCAAATTTTTGGACGATCAGCATAATTTCACCTCCATATGGCAGTCTATGCAAAATTTCAGTCCTTGGCCCTTTTGTTCCGGATCTGAAACGATTTTCTGTGTGCGGCCTGGCGGCAATCGAAAATGAGGCTGTTTTACCTGCTTGGTAAAACAGCCTCACAATCAGTTTCTATCTCACATACTCAATGACAACACGGCGGTTGGGCTCGGTGCCGGTGGAGTGGGTGGTGATGTTCTCCATCTCCTGCAAAGAAGCATGGATCACATGGCGCTCATAGGCGTTCATGGGCTCCAGTGTGGTGCGGCGATGGGCCTTGAGAACCTGCTGCGCCTTCTTTCTGGCATAGCGGCGCAGGGACTCCTCACGCTTCACCCGGTAGTCCTCCGCATCCACACTGATGCGGACACGGGTATCCCGGTTCCGGTTTACCGCATAGTTGGACAGGTGCTGGATGGCATCCAATGTCTCACCCCGGCGGCCAATGAGCATCCCCAGATCCTCGCCCACCAGCTCTACCCGGTAGGTTTCCTCCTCACCCTTTTGGGCATGGGGGACCGCCTTGGAGCCCATATGCTCCAGCAGACCTTTGAGGAAAGTCTCAATCTGCTCTTCCACACTGCCGGTCGGGGCAGGGGCGTAGACCTTAGGCGCTTTCACTGCCTCAGGCTCTTTCCCCTCCGCAGGAATTCTGGGCTTCTCCTCCTGCCGGGGAGCGGCCTTGCGCTCCTCATTGCGCACATGGGGGGCACGCTCGGGGCGGCGCTCCTGCACAGGTGCCTGCTTGGGCTTTTCGGCAGGCATTTCCTTCCCAGGGGCCTCCTTGGGCTTGGGAGCCTCCGGTGCTTTCTTTGCCTTGCTACGAGAAGCAGCAGACAACGCCGCGGCAGGGGCGGGATCCGGTACTTCATAAGTCACCTCGACCTTGCAGGGCCGTGCACCAAATCCAAAGACACCGCTCTTGGCACGTTCCAAAATCTGAACAGAAACGCTCTCCAGATCCAGATCCAGTTCCTTGAGGGCGGCCTGAACTGCTGAGTCAAAATCCTTGCCAGTTGCAATAAACTTCTTTTCCATAGCTTACTCCTCGATATCGTCGGAGGTGCTTCTCTTATATCGGTCAGCCACATAAGCTCGGCCCTTGCAGTAGGGACGCTCAGGGATACCGGACAGGGAATCATCCTCTTTTTCAGGCGCATTTGCCTTTTTATTTTCGGCGATTTCATGCTCTTTCAGAATCTGCTGCTGTCTTTGCAGCTTTTTCTTACTGGTATTTTCTACAATACCATTGGGATTTTCCTCCCGGCGCTTTGCACGCTGACGCTCCCGCTCTGCTTCCAGTTCGGCCTTTTCCGCAGCAATGCGCCGCTTGATGCTGTCCTCTGCATCATACAGCTTTCGGTACTTCTTGGTGAGGATTGCATCCTGTGCCATGCCAAAGACACCCTGGCTCATCCAGTACAGGGACAAAGAACAGGGATAGGTAAAGCCGATCCACAGGGAAATCAGAGGCATAATCCACATCATGGTGTTTGCAGTCTTGTTGGCATTCTTGGCAGCCTCGTTGTCCAGGTTGCCGTCTTTGTCTGTTGTAACAGAGCTGTTCAGTTTCTGGCTCACCACCATGGTGAGGACCTGGCTGCCGGCAGACAGGATGGGCAGAAGCAGACCGCCCAGCTTGTTCCAGGAGAACGCCTCCCAGGCCCAGAACTTAAAGTCAGGAATCTGGCCCAGGTTGACACCCAGGAACTGGAAATTCAGGCTGTGGATGGCCTTATCAGCCAACTCCGGCATACTTGCCTTGATCTGCTCTGCAAACTCGTGGAGATGGGGTGCCAAAGCAACCTGGTCATAATAGGAGTTGCCGCTGAAAATCTCAGGAGACAGGCCCTTGACCAGAGTCACCATCTGCGCTGCCTGATCCTTGGTGTAGTGCAGCACATAGACCAGAGGCTCACGGATGACGTAGAAAAGAGGGAAGATGATAAACAGAGGCAGCAGACTCCACAAGCAGCCGCCAAACATGCTGACGCCTTCCTCTTTATAAATTTTGCTGATCTCCATATTCGCTTTCTGGGGATCATTGGGATATTTCTGCTGAATGGCCTGGGTGAGGGGTGCCATTCGGCTCATCTGCATCATACTCTTTTTACTCTTAGCGCTGAAGGGAAGCAGAATCAGCTTTACGAGCAGAGAGAACAGGATCAGGGCCAGGCCGTAGTTAGAGGTAAACTGGTACAGAAAGTCCAGCAGGTAACCAAAGGGGATACGAATAAATTCCGACATTTGAATCCTCCAAATTATGGGACGGGGTCGTAATAGTCACCCTTATAAAACGGGTGGCATCGTAGAATAC
This sequence comes from Oscillospiraceae bacterium, assembly GCA_020025515.1. Classification (GTDB taxonomy): domain Bacteria; phylum Bacillota; class Clostridia; order Oscillospirales; family Oscillospiraceae; genus Faecousia. Next base: position 171,734 of record JAHHRZ010000002.1, read on the forward strand.
GCCGCAGGGCCAGGAGACCTCCCTTCCCGGCGCCGTATTTGCTAATGGCCTCCACCGCATACTGCGAGCAAGTGGGGGTAAATCGGCATCTGGGTGGAAACGCTGGGGAAATGTGGTTCTGATAGAAGCGGATCGCCGCCAAAAGCAGACCTTTCACTGCTCTTCCTCCCGCAAAAGTCCCAGCTTGGCCCCTAGGGACAGGTAGGACTTCACCAGCTGCTGGAAGGGTGCATCCACGGCCCGGCTGCGAGCCACCACCACAATGTCGTAACCCGGGAGGAATCGGTCCTCATGGAGGCGATAGACCTCCTTTAGGCGGCGGCGGACCCGATTGCGGGTCACAGCCTTTCCGAGCTTTTTGCTCACCGTGATTCCCACCCGATTTTCTTTGGTGCGATTTTTCCGGCAGTAGATCACCAGGTCTTTATTGGCGGCCTGATTTCCGCTGCGGTACAGTCTCTGAAATATGTGGTTTAATTTTAAGGATCTGGAATATTCCATGTGGATTCCCTCCGGGATAAAAAAACGATGCTGCCGAAAAATCCCGGACAACACACTGGTGAGGCCGGGAGGTGACGGGCGTTATGAGAAAGACGAGGGGGCGAACAGAATTTTCTCCCATTCACCCCCGCAACAGTCTCATCATTGGACAGCGTTATTCCGCATTCTCGGGCGCACAAAGATCAAGCAGACAGAACCTTGCGGCCTTTGGCACGACGACGAGAAAGAACCTTGCGGCCATTGGTGGTAGCCATTCTCTGGCGGAAGCCATGCACGGTGGCTCTGTGGCGCTTTCTGGGCTGATAGGTACGCTTCATTGGGATAACACCTCCTGTCAAGAATGATGCTCAACAGCCGTTTCCGGCCGCAGCGAGTCGAATAAATCTGACCTGAAAATTCAGGTCATGCGGAGAATATTATATCCGATAAATGGGCGTTGGTCAACACTTTTTTCATAAATTCCTACTATTTTCTGTTTCCAACCCCTGCACTTGCGGCTTTCCAGCCGTGATTTTCCCAGAAGATCCGGAAAATTTTCTTCTGCAATCCCGCACAGTCGCTGCGTATACGCAATGATTGAAGGCAACTTTTTCCAATCTGCGTTTCTGTTCCTGGAACATAAAATCCACATAAAAGGCCGCAGCTGACAAAACAGGGATGTTTTACGATTGGTAAAACATCCCTGCCAGTTTTCCTATTGGAGCTCCAAATTGCTGTCTGTGTGGATGACAGCCACATAGGTGCGGCCGGGGGCAAAGGGAGCCGCGCTGCCATCTGCAAGGGTATAGAGGAAAGGAGCATCCTCAGCACCCCGGGACCAGGTAATGGGCACACATTTGCCGTCCCGGATGAGCTGGCCTTCTCCGCTGCCAACCAGCGTCACTTCCAGATGCCCTTCGTTGTCCACGGTACGGATCTCTGCCCGCAGAACCAGCACATTTTCAAAGGCCTGCTGCTTGTCCGTATTGCCGTCTACCCAAGGCGCATCATATTCCTCGGCGTAATACCGTCCTTCTCCCTCATTGTAAGAGAAAGAGGTGCTCTTCTGACTGAAATGGACCGTTACTTCCTTTGCGCTTTCTCCGTCGGTCATCGGCTGGTCAGAGAAATTAAAATATGGACCTGCATTTTCCCAGGTGAGACGGAACCCTTCCTCTTTGGCATAGTCCTTCATTTTGCCTGCGTCGATGAAGAGGCTGTGTTCATATCCGGCATTTTCAATCCGATCCTCCACCCGGTAATAGTGGTCACCGGAATCACGAATGCCGTCAATATGATCCCACTGTGCCTGCTGCACATCGGCGTCTGCCTGGGCACTTCCGCCGGCATGCACCACAATGGCGTCATAGGAACGAGCCACACTGAGGTAGTAGGGCCGCAGGGAGCGGATAGATCCCAGAGGCGTCTCATCCTTTAAGGAGGTGTAAATCGCCATCATCCGGGTGATACCGCCTTCTGCCAGGATCTCATAAATCACATCCGCCTGACCAATGCCGCACTGGGGAAGGGCTGTGTGATAGTTATTGACCATAACCGCATAAGGCCGCTCTCCTGCATAAGGAGCGCTGAGTGCCTCTCCGGTGAGAGGGTGCTGGTAACGCTTTTCGTTTTCTGTTTGGGTAGGTTCCACCACCTCAGAAGGCAGCGTGACCGCTTCCGTTTCCCGGGTATTTTCTGTTACCGTAGGCTCGGTAGTCTCCTGTACTGGAGCTTTGCTGCCACATCCGGTTAAAAGAAGCATCGACAGCAGGATTGCAATCAGTTTCTTCTGTTTCATTGATGTCTCTCCTTTTTAGATTTTTAGTATCGAATCATCTTAATGCTGTAATATCAAAATTCCCCAGGGCTGTGCCCTGGGGAACAGGGGATTAAAAATTGTCCTGAGACTCCTCCGGTTCCTTATCCTCAGGTTCGTCATACAAATCTAAATCAAAGTCAAATTCCTCTTGTTCTGCCTCCTGTTCATAAGGAAGTTCCATGGGGGCAGTTTGCTCATATTCTGTCTCCTGGATCTCAGACGCTTCTGCCACTGCGTCCCGGTCACGACCAAAACGGTCAAAGCGCTGCAAAAGCAGATATTCCGTGGGAAGCTGGCACAGGCAGATCAGTACAAGCTGAACGATCACCACAACGGAAGCCCGATAAAAAGCCTCCTCAAGCTTTTCCATATTCAGCTTTCTCATTACCACAAAGGAACCCACCAACATGACCAGGCCCAGAAAATACCAGATCTGGCCCGCCATATTCTGCGCAAACAGCCAGCTTTCCGTGCTGGCTCTGGCCCGGCGGGAGCGATAGCCATAGGCCCAGGTCGGTCCCTTCGGGGGGCATCTCCAGCACATAAAGCCCAAAACCACCGCACAGACAGGCACTGCCAGCAGTAAAAGATATATGAATTTCAGAATCATGGGGAACCCCCTTTATTTTTCTTTCAGGAATTTATTCAACTCATCCATAAAGCTGTGTACATCCTTAAACTGCCGATACACAGAGGCGAAGCGAACATAAGAAACCTCGTCCAATTTTTTCAGCCGCTCCATGACCAATTCTCCAATGTGGTCAGACCGCACTTCCCGTTCCAGAGAATTCTGGATGGTCTGCTCGATCTCCATGGCAGCATTTTCCAGAGAGGCCAGAGTGACAGGACGTTTCTCACAGGCCCGCACCATGCCATTGAGGACCTTGTTTCGGTTAAACGCCTGACGGGAGCCATCCTTCTTGACCACAATAATGGGAAGGCTTTCCACCGTCTCATAAGTGGTAAACCGCCTCTGGCAAGCCAGACATTCTCTTCGGCGGCGGATGCTCAGTCCATCATCAGAATGGCGGGAATCCACCACCTTGCTCTCCTGATCGCCACAATAGGGACACTTCATAGGATTTCGCTCCTTTTCGATACTTTTTCCCATTATAGCAAAAGAAAGCCGCAATGTCCAGTAGTTTACCCAATTATCCGCTATTTTAGCTGTTTTACACGGTCTTCCACCATCCGTTCCATTCGTTCCGGCGGGGTAAGGCTGTCGGCCATGCAGTTAATCAGCGCTGTGATCCGTGGGCCAAAGGGAGTGATTCCCCGCAGTGTCTTTTTTCCTATAAAATCCTCTGACCGATAGGAAAGAATTTCTGCCCCATAAATATCCAGCGTGTTTTCTCCAAAGATCACTTCATCTACCAGCAGAAAGTACTGCATCCTGCAAGGTCGCCCCTCAGGATCTCTGAATAAACGCTCATGCATCAAAATACTCCGTGTCATAGGCTTCCTCCTTTTTCTATATTGAATCACATTTCATTCCATTTGAACAGAAGAAAAATCCGTCAAAATCCTGTATGACCCATAGAAAAGAGAAGAATTTCTTTCTCTTTCCCCAAAAAAGCTTCATTTGCTTTTTGCTTGTGTCGAACGATTCTTACCAAAAAATCGGAAGGTTCAGGGGACAAGCAGAGAAAATCAGCAAAATACCCCCCCAGAGCGCCGCCAGCATCACAAGCAGTCCGGTTTTTTCCTCCAGTTTTCTCACATGATGGGCAAGCCATGTGCCAAAGGCCAGAACAATATAGTAATTTGCAATGTCGATCCAAACTGCTTCTATCCCAAATCCGGCCTTCAGCGTATAGAAGATTCCCAGAAGCACCGGCGGCATGGCAAGCAGGCTCATGCTGATTCCCGCCCAGTACCCCGGGTTCTTCTGCCGCCACAAAAAGGCACTGAAAATCCAGGGCCAAAACAGCAGCTTCAAGTGCTCCCATACACTTTCATTCAGCGGCGCAATGATTCCAAACAAAGGATTTGGAAACCAGTCGTAGAGACTGTGAAGAAGGGTGCCTGTCACCGCCGCCGTCAGAAACAAACCAATCCATCGTTTCAATTTCATTTCCTCCTTACACACAATCGTCTTTTATACTATATCAGTCTGCCCTCTGGAATTATGTGTAAACCTATGGAGGAGAATTTGTTTTTCCATGATGATTTTATTGCAATGCAGTCCTGTACCTGTGAAACACTATTTCTGTAGTAAAAAAATCAATCGGTCATCCTTTGGCGGGTGACCGATTTCGTTTGATTTGTGGCATTTGGGGGTTCAGTCTGCTACCTCTAACCCGGATACCAGATGCATGGCATTTCCCGTAACAGGGTGGGAAAATACCAGTTCCTTTGCGCAAAGCTGCTGATAAGATAAGCCCATGGAGCGGGACAGCTCCATACTCTCCGGGCTTCCATACTGAGGATCTCCCAGAATGGGGCAGCCTATGTAGGCACAGTGGACACGAAGCTGATGGGTTCTTCCCGTCATAGGTGTAAGGGCCAGAAGGCTCCTGTTTTCTCTGTTCTCCAGAATTTCATACTTCGTGTGACAGGCCTGCCCCGCAGGGTCTACTTTCCGAAGCAGGCTGGGCAGGGGACAGCGGAGAATGGGAGCCGTAATCTCTCCGCAGGCGTTCTCAGGACGGCCGTATACCAGCCCATGATAAATCTTCTGAAGCGTTCCTTCTGCATGCATATCATTGAGAAGCCGATGGACATGGGAATTTTTGGCCAGAAGTACCAGACCAAAAGTATCCCGATCCAGACGGGTTACAGGGTGAAAGGCACAGGCCTGGCCGGTTTTCTGATAGTACCCCAGGATTCCATTGGCCAGGGTTCCCGTGTTTCTGTGCCGGGAGGGGTGAATGAGCATCCCCGCCGGTTTATCCACCACCAGGATATGAGCATCCTCATAGCGGATGGAAAGGGGCATGTCCTCTGCGGGATATTCCGGGGTCGGCTCATCCAGCTTTACGGTGATCCGGTCTCCCTCCTGAACCTGATAGTTGGTTCGCTCCGGCTTGCCGTTGACCAGAATTCTTTCTGTCCACTTGAGCCGATTCATAAGCCCCGCAGACATTCTCATTTCCCCTTTTAAAAACTCAGAAAGCCGCCCGGTATGCTGTGCGACGTGCTCCAGTTCCACAAAATCCCCCCTTTTTCTGATGTTCCGCTATTATATCATTCTTTCGGGAAATTGCAACCTTTGGTCATCGACCAGAATTCCAGCAGGGTAATGGTGAGAACAGGGGCCGCAATCATGCCCAAAATCCCCCACAGCTTATAGCCTGTGTACATTGCCATCAGTGTCAGCAGAGGATTCAGTCCCAACTGCCGTCCCAAGAGTCTGGGCTCCATGCAAGAGCGAATCACAGAGGTGAGAACATACAGTGCCAAAAGTCCCAATCCCAGAGGGGCATTTCCCTGAAGCAGTGACACCAGTCCCCAGGGTACCAGCACCGTCCCGGTGCCAAGCATAGGCAGGGCATCCACAAAGGAAACTGCCAGTGCAGCCAGAATCCCGTTTTTCACTCTCAAGATCAGAAATCCCGGCGTAAGAACCAAAAATGTAATGCCAATCAGCTTACACTGGGCCTTAAACCATCCTCCTAAATTGGATCGTAAATTTTGCAGCACCGGAAACACCCGCTGGGCCCAGGCCGTGGGAAGCTTTTTTCTCAGCCACTGCCCCAAAAAGGGAAGGCGGCTGGAAATCAAAAAGCTTGATACCACTGCCGTTCCCAAAAATACAAAGGTGTCCGGAAGCTGAAGCAAAATCCGGGAGGCAAGGCCCAAAATCTGACTGGTGGCTCCCTCTGCCAGGGCAGAGCCGCCGGAAAACAACTCCTCTATATTTCCCTTCAAATTTTTATGCAGACGGCTGGGGGCTTTGTCTACCTGATTATAAAGCCACCCTTTTATCCCCTCTGCCAGGGCATCCAGCTCCTCCACCAAGGAGGGCAGCAGGTTCACCAGATGATCCACCCCAGCCAGCAGAAGCCTGGTCAATACATAGGCCAGTGCCAGCAAAAATCCGTATACGCCAATAATGGAAAAAGCCGTTGCCAGCTTGGGGGAGAGATGAAACCGGCGGATAAGAGCATTGGCCAGAGGCAGCCCCGCCCAGGCCACTCCAAATCCCAGCAAAAACGGCAGCGCCAAGGGAAGGCCCCAGGGAAGAATCAGTATGATTGCAACCACTGCGACTCCAGGCAGCACATATCTTTTCACGTTTGAAGTTCCTCCCATGATACCTCCTGTATATAACGCTTGCATTTTTTTCAAAATATGCTACAATGTCTACGGGAACATTTCCTAAAAAACTGGTGAAAACGACAACAGGAGGGTGCCTCATGGCCAACATACCAAAGTATTATATTGTTGAATCCGCTGCCCTGCCCGAAGTGTTTTTAAAAGTGGCGGAAGCAAAGCGCCTCCTGGACACAGGGGAAGCCTCCACTGTGAATGACGCCACGCACATTGCTGGAATCAGCCGCAGTGCATTCTATAAGTATCGGGATTCCATTCTCCCTTTCCAAAATCTTATGGCAGGACGAATCATCACATTCCAGTTAACGCTTCACGATGAGCCCGGCATTCTGTCGTCTCTGCTTACCATTTTTGCCCAATGGAGCGCAAATATACTTACCATCAACCAAACAATTCCAACCAACGGCTGTGCCGGTGTCACCATCACAGCGGAAACCAACAATCTCAAGACCTCTCTGGAGGAGCTGCTTCGTCATCTGAATTCTCTTGTGGGTGTGGTTCGTGCGGAGATTCTGGCCGGTTAGAATAAGCTTTATGGGGAGCTGTCTAAACACGCAGGCAGCTTCCTTTTTAATTTTTCCGATAAACAGCAAAACAGGGAATTTTCCAGACCGGAAAATTCCCTGTTTTCTTATTTTCTTCGTTTCGCCAAAGGCGTGGAATGTTCCTGGGCATCCAACAGCTCCACTAAGATGGCGTTGCTGACCAGAAATCCCCGGGGGGTAAGGCGCCAGCGGGTGCCGTCAAAGGCCGCCAGATCCTTGGCCCGGTAGTTCTGCAACAGTGCTTCCAGGGGGGCAAAGGGCAGCAGAAACTGCTTCATATACTCCTCTGCTTCAATTCCTTCGGAAGTACGAAGCCGGAACATGAGATATTCTCCGGCTCTTTCACGGACAGGCACTTCCTGACACTCAGACAGCACCGGCCCGCCTTCCTTCACCCCTTTGATATAGCTGTGAATGTCCGGCGCAATGGTAAAGTGCTTGCCCGCAAAGTCAGAACTGGCCGCAGGGCCGAAGCCCAGATATTCCTGTCCGGTCCAGTACTTTAAATTGTGCCTGGAGCGCAGACCCCGGCGGGCAAAATTGGAAATTTCATACTGTGCATAGCCCTGTTCCTTCAGAATCCGCACAGTAGATAAATACATATCCGCCTGGGCATCGTCATCCGGCAGGTTGGCCGCCTCTTTGTAATTCCAAAGCGGGGTGCCTTCCTCCACCTTTAACCCATAGCAGCTCATGTGCTCCGGCTGAAGCTCCGCCACATGGGTCAGGGTTCTTTCCCAGTCTGTGAGCGTTTGACCGGGAAGCCCATAGATGAGATCCAGAGAGATGTTGCGAAAGCCTACATTTCGTGCAAGCTCCACCGCCTGCACTGCCTGCCGATAGGAGTGGGGACGGCCCAGCTTTCTCAAAAGCTGGTCATCATCGGTCTGCACCCCCAGAGAAATTCTGTTGAATCCCTCGGCCTTCAGTCGTTTGAGCATTTTTTCATTCACAGAGTCCGGATTGGCCTCGAAGGTGATCTCCGCATCATTGGACACCGTAAACCGGCGGCGGATGGCATTCAGAATCTGCACAAGATCCTCCGGCCCCAAATAAGTGGGGGTGCCGCCTCCAAAGTAGACGGTGTCCACCAGATAGTTGGGTGCCAAGGCTCCGGCCTCTTTCATGTGGAGACATACCGCCTCCAAATAATCCTCTGTCAGTCCCTTTTCCTTTGAACCGCCCAAGGAATAAAAATCACAGTATTCGCACTTGCTGCGGCAGAACGGAATATGGACATAAATTCCCAGAGGTGTTTTTTGGTTTTTCTCTAGCATCAGCATAGTTATCAATCCTCATCCAGCTTGAGCACAGCCATAAACGCTTCGGAAGGGACGGCAACAGTGCCGAAGGTACGCATCCGCTTCTTGCCTTCCTTCTGCTTTTCCAGCAGCTTTTTCTTTCTGGTGATATCACCACCATAGCACTTGGCCAGAACGTCCTTACGCAGAGCCTTGATGGTCTCCCGGGCAATGACCTTGCCTCCAATGGCCGCCTGCACGGGAATTTCAAACATCTGACGGGGAATGTTATCTTTCAGCTTTTCGCAGATCTTTCTTGCTCTGGGGTAGGCATTGTCCGCAAAGAGAATGAAGCTCAAGGCGTCTACAATGTCGCCATTGAGAAGAATGTCCAGCTTCACCAGCTTACTGGGGCGGTATTCGTCCATTTCATAGTCCAAAGAACCATATCCCCGGGTTCTGGATTTCAGAGCATCAAAGAAATCGTAGATAATTTCATTCAGGGGCATTTCATAGTGGAGCTCCACCCGGGTGGCATCCAGATATACCATGTCCTTAAACTCGCCACGGCGGGCGGTGCACAAATCCATGATATTTCCCACATATTCCTGGGGGGCCATGAGACTGGCCTTCACATAGGGTTCTTCTGCTAACTGAATTTCTGCGGGGTCCGGGTAGTTGAGGGGATTGTCCACCATGATTACCTGACCGTCTGTCTTGGTAATTCGGTAGACAACATTGGGCGCCGTGGTAATAAGATCCAGATTATACTCCCGCTCCAATCGCTCCTGAATGATCTCCATATGCAGAAGGCCCAGAAAGCCGCACCGGAAGCCAAAGCCCAGCGCAATGGAACTTTCCGGTTCATAGGTCATAGAGGCATCGTTCAGCTTCAGCTTTTCCAAAGCATCCCGCAAATCCTGATATTTAGAGCCGTCGGCAGGATATACACCGGAATACACCATGGGCTGCACCGTACGATAGCCGGGCAGGGCTTCTTTTGCCGGGTTGCTGGCATCCGTAACCGTATCACCCACCCGGGTGTCCGACACGGTTTTGATAGATGCGGTAAGGTATCCAACCTCGCCCGCTCCCAGCTCTTCCATGGGCTGAAGACCCAGAGGCTGCATGGAGCCTACCTCCACTACCTTGTACACGGCACCGGTGGCCATCATTTTCACATCCATACCGGGCCGAAGGACGCCCTCTTTTACCCGCAGATACACAATCACGCCCCGATAGGAGTCGTACTGGCTGTCAAAAATCAGAGCCTGCAAGGGGGCGCTGCGGTCTCCCTTGGGGGCAGGAACATCCGACACGATGCGTTCCAGAACTGCGTGGATATTGATTCCGTTCTTTGCGGAAATCTCCGGAGAATCCTCAGCGGGAACACCGATAATATCCTCGATTTCCGCCTTGACCTCTGCGGGACGAGCGGCGGGCAGGTCGATTTTGTTGATGACCGGAACAACCTCCAGCCCTGCGTCAATGGCCAGATAGGTATTGGCCAGGGTCTGGGCCTCCACACCCTGAGAGGCATCCACCACCAGCACTGCGCCTTCACAGGCTGCCAGGGAGCGGGATACCTCATAGTTAAAGTCCACATGGCCCGGGGTATCTATGAGATTCAGGTCATAGGTCTCGCCGTCATCGGCGGTATATTTCATGCGAACGGCCCGGGCTTTGATGGTAATGCCCCGTTCCCGCTCCAGGTCCATATTATCCAAAATCTGATTTTCCATCTCCCGATGGTCAATGGCTTTGCACTCCTCCAGGAGTCGGTCTGCCAGAGTGGATTTGCCGTGGTCAATATGGGCTACAATAGAAAAATTACGAATTTTAGAAAGCTCAGTCACTTGCAGTCACCTCGGTGGTAAGCCCCAGCATAGAAGGGGGCCGATTTTCCATACTTTATCCAAACTATTATAAGGGATTCCAATAAAAAAGTAAACCGATTTCTTTCTAATTTCAGAAGAATCCGAACAGGCATCCCGGCGCATCCTCTCGATGATTGCTATATCCTTGCCCTATTGGGAGAAATCCCGCAAAATAGGGAAATCACAGGGAGAAAAAATGCTGCCCTGCTTTTGGCAGGACAGCATTGGAATCATAAGGGAAATCAGGCCAGGGCAGCGGTGATAATGGCCATCTTGTAGACCTCCTCAGCATTGCAGCCGCGGCTCAGGTCGTTGATGGGAGCATTCAGACCCTGGAGGATGGGGCCATAGGCCTCATAGCCGCCCAGACGCTGGGCAATCTTATAGCCGATGTTACCGGCTTCGATGCAAGGGAAGATGAAGGTGTTTGCCTGACCGGCAACAGGGGAGCCCTTGCACTTGGTAGCCGCAACAACAGGGGAAACGGCAGCGTCAAACTGCAGCTCGCCGTCCACAGCCATTTCAGGCGCCAGCTTCTGGGCCTCAATGGTGGCATCGTGGCTCAGCTGCACAGTGCCGCCCTTGCCGGAGCCCTTGGTGGAGAAGCTCAGAATTGCAACCTTTGGGTCAATGCCGAAGACCTTGGCAGTGTTGGCAGTCTCAACAGCGACCTCTGCCAGCTTCTGAGCGGCGGAAACCACCACATTGCCTTCCTTGTCCACGGTGTCCTGATAATCGATGTTAATGGCGCAGTCGCCCATGGCCAGCTTCTCCTCGCCACGAACCAGAATGAAGCAGGAGGACACCAGATGAGCGCCCTTCTTGGTCTTCACCAGCTGCAAAGCGGGACGAACGGTGTCGGCGGTGGAGTAGGTAGCGCCGCCCAGCAGGGCGTCAGCATAGCCCATCTTCACCAGCATGGTGCCGAAATAGTTGCCCTTGGACAGAGCGGCACGGCAGTCCTCTGCGGACATCTTGCCCTTGCGCAGCTCCACCATCTTCTCAACCATCTCGTCCATCTTGTCGTAGGCGGCGGGGTCCAGGATCTCCACGCCCTCAATATTGAAGTTGCCGGCAGCGGCGGCAGCCTTTACTTCCTCAACATTGCCCACCAGAATGGGGGTCAGAAAACCGCCCTTGACCAGGCGATCGGTAGCTTCCAGAATCCGGGCATCGGGGCCCTCAGTAAAGACAATCTTGCGGGGATTGGCTTTCAGCGTTTCAATCATAGCATTGAACATGTCAAATTCCTCCATATTTCGTATATTGGGACGTGGACCGCCCCGCTCTCTCGGTATGATTATACTACTAATCGCAAGCAGGTACAAGGGTCAAACCGGAAATATTTCCAAATTTGTTCCCTCAGCTCTCCCTTTTCCCTGGAAAATATCCTCCCCCCACCCTTGCACCCATGTTATTTTCCTGATATAATAACGAGAGTTGCTGTAGAAGGAGGAATAACCACATGCCGGAAGCACATTCTCATCCCCATGAACATCTCCATGACCATTGCCATGATCCAAACCATCCCCATGGTCATGTCCACGAGAATCAAAAGGCGGTGGTAAATCGCTTAGCTCGTGCCATCGGTCACCTGGGAAAAGTCAAGCGCATGGTGGAAGAAGGGTATGACTGTTCTGAAGTTCTCATGCAGCTTGCCGCTGTCCGGGCCGCTCTGGACAATACCAGCAAGGTGATTCTTCGGGATCACATGCAGCACTGCATTGTAGATGCCGTTGTTGCAGGCGATAAGCAAGCCATTGATGACCTGTGCCATGCCATTGACAAACTCATGAAATAAGGAGCTTCTTATGAACTTAAAAACCTGCCGCCATATCATCAGTGTCCTTTACATTCTCTGCTTTGTGCTTGTGATGTCCAGTGTTCTCGTGGAGAATCACATGTTCAAAATGGGACTTCTGGGTGCCGGGCTTGCCATGGTTGCCATTATTGTCGTCATGCGGGATAAATTCTGGCGCTGTCCCAAATGTGGTGCCATGCTGCCCAAGGGACTCAAAACCCACTGCACCAAATGCAGCTGGAAATTTCAATAACTTTTCCGTCAAACAGAGCCTGTCCGCCATTGGTAGGATCGGCTCTGTTTTGTTTTTCTGAATCCAAAAAAGGAGCCGACTCCCGTGCGGAGAGACGGCTCCTTTTGTATTGCTGTTTGCGACCTTTATATTTCATCGTATGTGTTTCTTTCATAGGTGCTCTGCACATATTTCTGGTACCAAAGATCATCATACAGCTCAGATCCCGGCGTAAAGGGGCAGCCCTGAAACAGGTCTACCGCCAGTTCTTCCATGATTTCCCGGAGCTCCAGCGGCTCCAGATAGAATTCCGGAATTCCGTCAATGCCCGCCTGAGCCCCCAAAAGCGCCCCTACCACAGCCCCCACTGCGGCACTTTCTCCGCTGTGGTTCACTGCTGCTACAATCCCTCTGTCATAATCGCCGGGATGCCTCAGGCAGATATAGCAGGCACTGGCCAGAATCCCCGCTGCGTCCCTGGGCCGCAGAAGCTCCATGACCTCCTGACTGGTTCTGGGGTCATTGGCCAGGTCTGCCGCCTGGGCGATACGATCCCGGAGCTGGACAAAGCTGGGATACTTTTTTCCAAACTGCCTCTGCGCAGCTGACAGTGTCATGAGCAAATGATTGCGAAAGCTGTCCGTCCGGTCATAAATGATCCGGTTCAGAAGTCCCGTCAGGACTGCCGCAGGAAGAAATCCCAGAGGATCTCCCTGGGTCAAAGCAGCACTTTCCGCCCCCAGCAGGCAGATTTCCTCTCTGCGCATGTCCTTAGGGCTGAGAAACAGGCCTATGGGAATGCATCTGGTAAGTCCTGCCGATCCCTGAGAGCGATTTACAGGGTCATCCATGGTCCCCGGGGGATTGTGCATCAGGGCAAACGTGACTCCGGGATCGGAGCAGCGTCTGGCATACAGCTCCTCCACCTGACACAGCCAGGCATAGGGTTTATGATGCAGATCGGTCCTCACTCGCTGGGTACGAACCCAATCCCGGTAGAAAACTAAAAGATAATTGACATATGGTGCCATATTGCCCCGGAGTGCCCCTCTGGTCGCCCCAAACAGCAGACCATTGGCGGTAAACATTCCAAGCTGGGTATGACTGGAAATGGGGGCGATCCCGTTCAGGGTGTCATACCCCCGAATTCCATCGGGGCCATAGCGTGTATGGATTTCATCCAAACGCAGGGCATCCACGCAATACCCAAGGGCATCGCCCGCTGCACTGCCAAGAAGGCAGCCACGAATCTGATCTTGCTTGCGTCCCATCCTTGTCTCCTCTTTTAAGGGTTCTGCTCTAAATAAATCAGCAGAACGGCAATATCCGCAGGGCTCACACCGGAGATTCTTCCTGCCTGTCCGATGGAGGCAGGACGGATTTCCGAGAGCTTCTGTCTGGCCTCCAGCCGGAGGCCGCCAATGCTGTTATAATCCAGGTCCATGGGAAGCTTGCGGGATTCTTCCCGCTTAAACTCCTCCACCTGTTTTTGCTGTCTTGCAAGGTACCCTGCATATTTTAGCTGAATTTCCACCTGCTCCGTCACGGCAGGGGAGAGCTGAGGTCTGTCCGGGTCAAAAGGAGCAATGTCACTGTAGTGGATCTGAGGGCGGCGGATCAGGTCTGCCAGTCTGGCAGAGCCCTTCACCGGGGCAGTTTCTGCCCCGGCCAGCATTTCATTGAGGGCCTTGGACTCCGCTACCCCCGTGGACTCCAGACGGCGCAGCTCCCGGCGCACGGCTTCATATTTCTCCTCCACCTGCGCCAGCCTTTCCTGAGAAACAAGGCCGATTTTCGCTCCTGTGGGAGTGAGCCGCTGATCCGCATTGTCCTGCCGATGGAGCAGACGATATTCTGACCGACTGGTCATGATCCGATATGGTTCATTGGTTCCCTTGGTCACTAAGTCATCGATCAGCGTTCCAATGTAACACATGTCCCGGGTCAGGATCATAGGCTCTTTTCCCTGTAGTTTCAGGGCGGCATTGATGCCCGCCACCAGGCCCTGAGCGGCTGCCTCTTCATACCCGGAAGTGCCATTGAACTGGCCCGCTCCATAAAGCCCCTTGACTGCCTTACATTCCAGTGTGGGAAGCAGCGCCAGGGGATCAATGCAGTCATATTCAATGGCATAGGCCGGGCGCATAATCTGAACATGCTCCATTCCCGGAACCGTCCGCAGCATTTTTTCCTGGACCTCCAGAGGAAGGCTGGAAGAGAAGCCCTGCAAGTACAGCTCCTCGGTATTTTTCCCCGTGGGCTCCACAAAAATCTGGTGCCGCTCCTTATCCGGGAAGCGGACCAGCTTGGTTTCAATGCTGGGACAATATCTGGGGCCAATGCCCTGAATGGTGCCGTCATAAAGGGGGCTTTGCTCCAGATTATCCAGAATCACCTGATGGGTGTTCCGGTTGGTGTAGGTGAGATAGCACACCGCCTGATTATTGACAGGCTCTTTGGTGGAAAAGGAAAAGGGCTCCGGCTTGCTGTCTCCCGGCTGCAGCTCCATTTTGGAAAAATCAATGCTGCGGCGGTTTACTCTGGGCGGTGTTCCAGTCTTGAATCTCCGCATGGGAAGCCCCAAATCCCGTAGATTCTGTGTAAGGCCCGTGGCGCTGTGCATCCCGTCCGGGCCCGAGGCAATGACACAGCTTCCCGTGATGATGGTGGATTCCAAATAGGTGCCTGTTGCCACAATCACGGCCTTTGCCTCATACCGGGCACCAAACTGGGTCACAAGGCCGGTGACGGTTCCGTTTTCTGTGGTAATCTCCGTTACCATAGACTGCACCACGTCCAGATGTTCCTGACATTCCAGACAGTGCTTCATATACTCCTGATACTTTCTGCGATCTGCCTGAGCCCGCAGAGAATGGACCGCAGGACCCTTGCCCCGGTTCAGCATACGGTACTGAATACAACAGGCATCTGCGGCCTTTCCCATCTCTCCGCCCAGAGCATCCAGCTCCCGAACCAGGTGGCCTTTTCCCGTGCCGCCAATGGCCGGGTTGCAGGGCATATTTCCAATGGCGTCCAGGTTGATGGTGAACACCACCGTGCGGCAGCCCAGACGTGCAGCAGCCAAAGCCGCCTCGATTCCGGCATGGCCTGCGCCAATTACAGCAATATCATATTCTCCGGCAAAATAGGCCATAGGAATTCCTTCTTTCTACATAACACTAATTGTTAATTATATCAAATTCTATCGAGGATTACAAGCAAAAGTATTACAATTCCATTTGATTTGCAAATCATAGCGTGTTTTTGCAATCAGCCGACTTCTCCGGCTGATTGCGCTGAAACAGGGCCACCTCAGGTTTTCTGAGATGGCCCCGGAATCTTATTCGGTTTCTTCTTTCTTTTCTTCCTGCTCCTGGGAATCGATACGCTCTACGCCGATGACCTGGCTTTCGCCCTCCACCCGCATGAGAATCACGCCCTGGGTATCCCGCTTGTACACATTGATGTCGGACGCAGGCATGCGGATGATGACACCGCCGGACTCAATGAGCATCACATCATCCTCTTCGCCCACTACCCGGCAGCCTGTAACCAAACCGGTCTTGGGGGTAATGTTGTAGTTTTTGAGGCCCTTGCCGCCACGGCTCTGAGGCTGACGGCTGCCGTCCTCAGCCCGGCGGAGGTAGTCTTCCAGCTCTGTACGCTTGCCATAGCCGTTTTCGGTGACTGTCAGCAGGCACTTGCCCTCCTCAGCCCGCTCGGCACCAACCACATAGTCTCCCTTGGACAACGTAATGGCTTTGACACCGGCCGCTTCTCTGCCCATGGGCCGCACATCGGTTTCGCTGAAGCAGATGGCCATACCCTGGGCGGTTGCCAGCACGATACGATCCTGCCCGGTGGTGCGCATGACGGAAATCAGGTGATCCCCTTCCTCCAGGCTGAGGGCGCGGATGCCTGCTTTCCGGTTGGTGTCAATGACATTCATGGAAAGGCGCTTGACGGTACCGTTTCTTGTGACCATGACCAGATACTCTTCCTCCGGGAACTCCCGGGTCAGAAGCATGGCTGTGACCTTTTCACCGGGCTCCAAGGGCAGTACGTTCACAATGGCTGTCCCTCTTGCGGTGCGGGATGCCTCAGGAATCAGATAGCCCTTCTTCTTGTGCACTCTTCCCGTATTGGTAAAGAACAGAAGATAGTCATGGGTAGAGGCCACAAAAATGCTCTTGACATAGTCCTCTTCCTTGAGGTTCTGTCCGTTGACCCCTCTGCCGCCTCTTCTCTGGCTGCGGTAGGTATCCACGGGCATCCGCTTGATATATCCCTGACTGGACAGGGTATAGCAGCAGTCCTCTTCCTCAATGAGGTCTTCCACATCGATTTCGTTCTCTACATCCTGAATTTCGGTCTTTCTTTCATCGCCATACTTATCCCGAATGGCAATCAGTTCCTCTTTCAGGATGGATTTTACCAGATCCATGTCCTGGAGCACCCGCTGATAGTAAGCAATCCGCTCTTCCAGCTCGTTATACTCTGCCTGAAGCTTCTCCCGGTCCAGCCCCTGCAGACGCTTCAGCTGCATGTCCAGAATGGCCTGCGCCTGCACCTCAGACAAGCCAAAGCGCTCCATGAGCTTTTCTCTTGCATCGTCGTAAGAGCTGCGGATAATGCGGATCACTTCGTCGATATTGTCCTGGGCAATCAGCAGGCCTTCCAGCAGATGGGCCCGCTCCTGTGCTTTGCGCAGGTCAAACTGGGTGCGTCGAATGATAATTTCTTCCTGGAAAGACAGGTACTCATCCAGAATCTCACGCAGAGACAACACTTTCGGCTGGGACTGATTCTTTACCAGGGCCAGCATATTGATGGCAAAGGTGGTTTGCAGCTGAGTCTGGGCAAACAGGCGGTTCAGAACTACCTGGGCATTGGCATCCCGCTTCAGCTCAATGACGATCCGCATACCGGTGCGGTCGGATTCGTCCCGGATGTCGGAAATTCCCTCCAGACGCTTGTCATTGACCTGGTCTGCCATGCTCTTAATCAGCATCCGTTTATTGACCTGATAGGGGATCTCCGTCACAATGATTCTGGTACGGTTCTGGCTGAATTCCTCAAAATGAGTTCTGGCCCGGAGGGTCAGACGGCCCTTACCGGTGGCATAGGCCGCACGAATGCCGGCCCTGCCCATGATCATCGCCTTGGTGGGGAAGTCCGGGCCTGTGATGTGCTCCATGAGGTCATAGAGGGTACACTCCGGGTCATCCAGAACGCAGATACAGGCGTTGATGACCTCCGTCAGGTTATGGGGGGGAATGTTGGTTGCCATACCTACGGCAATGCCGGAGGAGCCGTTTACCAGCAGATTGGGGAAGCGGCTGGGCAGCACTCTGGGTTCTTTCCGTGTTTCATCGAAGTTGGGGTCCCAGTCTACGGTCTCCTTGTCGATGTCACGAAGCATCTCATTGGAAATTTTAGAAAGTCTGGCCTCCGTATAACGGTAAGCAGCCGGGGGATCTCCGTCCACGGAACCGAAGTTGCCGTGACCATCCACCAGCATATACCGCATGGAAAAATCCTGGGCCAGACGAACCATTGCGTCATAAACAGAGGCGTCACCGTGGGGGTGATACCGTCCCAAAACGTCACCGACACAGGTGGCGGACTTCCGGAAGGGTCGGTCGGAAGTCAAATTATCCTCATACATGGCATAAAGAATCCGGCGGTGGACCGGCTTCAGACCGTCTCGCACATCGGGCAGGGCCCGTCCTACGATCACGGACATGGCATATTCCATGTAACTGGTTTTCATTTCGCCTACAAGCTCAGAGTTCACAATGGCCTGATCCGGGAACATAATGTCCTCCGGCTTATAGTCTTTTTTATGTTGTGCCAAGTAAATGCCTCCTCTTTGATCTGTGGAGCGGGGCAGGCCCCACTCTCCAGACAACGATTCGCAGGGTCGTTACGATGTGCGCTTACGGCAATCTTTGTTTTCGGTTTGGCTTACCGAGAATCTATTGCTGTAAACAGTTCGTATCCCTTTTAATTTCAGTTGATTTGGCTGTTGTTACTTTATTGTTTCTCGCAGTATCAGCCTTACAAAAGTTCTTAATAGTCCAGATTTGCCACATACTTGGCATTTACCTCAATAAATTCTTTTCTGGGCTCTACTTTTTCTCCCATGAGAAGGGTGAAAATTTCATCTGCCCGGACCGCATCGTCCAGGGTGATCCGCTTCAGCGTACGGCGTTCGGGGTCCATGGTGGTCTCCCACAATTCGTGGGGATCCATTTCACCAAGGCCCTTGTTCCGGGAAATATCTACCTTGGCGTTGGGGTTATCTCCACGCATTTCCGCAGAGATCTGATCCCGCTCCCCATCGGTAAAGGCATAGCGGGTGGTTTTACCCCGAACCAACTTGTAAAGAGGCGGCATGGCTGCGTAGACATAGCCATGGTCAATGAGAGGACGCATGAAGCGGAAGAAGAAGGTGAGAAGCAGGGTCCGAATATGGGAGCCGTCCACATCGGCATCAGCCATAATGACCACCTTGTGATAGCGAAGCTTGCTGATGTCAAATTCCGCACCGATTCCGGCGCCCAGGGCCGTGATAACAGGCTGGAGCTTGTCGTTTCCAATGACCTTGTCCTCTCTTGCCTTTTCCACATTCAGCATTTTACCCCACAGGGGCAAAATGGCCTGGAAGCGGGAGTCCCGCCCCTGGGTGGCAGAGCCGCCGGCGGAGTCACCCTCGACGATGTAAAGCTCTGTTAAAGTGGGGTCTGATTCGTTGCAGTCCCGAAGCTTATCCGGCATGGCTGCGCCGCCCAGGGCGGTTTTCCGCCGAATGGAATCTCTGGCCTTCTGGGCTGCGGCTCTGGCCCGGTTGGCGGTCATGGCCTTGTCCAAAATGGCCTTGGCAGTCTGAGGATGCTCTTCCAGATAGATGGCCAGCTGCTCAGAGACAATGGAATCCACCAAGGTTCTGATATAGGCATTGCCCAGCTTTGCCTTGGTCTGGCCCTCAAACTGGGCGTCCGTGAGCTTTACGGAAATGATTGCCGTAATTCCTTCCCGGCAGTCCTCGCCCTGCACCCGGTCATCGCCCTTGATGGCACCGCTCTTGATGCCATAGGCGTTGATGGCCCGGGTCAGGGCAGCCTTAAAGCCGGTTTCATGCATACCGCCTTCCGGGGTATGGACATCGTTGGCAAACGACAGAATAAACTCGGAAAATCCGTCGTTATACTGAATGGCCACCTCCGCAGAGGCATCGCCCTTTCTGCCGCTCATATAGACCACATCGTTGTGAATGGGGTTTTTGTTTCGGTTGCACCAGGTGGCAAACTCCCGAATGCCGCCTTCATAGCACATGGTCTCCTGGGGGCCGTCCTCCACTCTGGCATCCCGAATGGAAATGGAAAGACCCGCATTGAGGAATGCCTCTTCCCGCATTCTGGTGTGGAGGGTCTCATAGTCATAGACCACCGTGTCAAAAATTTCCGGGTCTGGCTGGAAGGTCACTTCCGTTCCGGTCCGGTCCGTGGTGCCCACAATGGTCATTTCCTGGGTAATGGCACCCCGGGCAAACTTCATTTCATAGATCTGACCGTTTTTGTGGACCCGCACCCGAACCCACTGAGACAAAGCGTTCACCACAGAGGCGCCCACGCCATGCAGACCGCCGGACACCTTATAGCCGCCGCCGCCGAATTTACCGCCGGCGTGAAGCACGGTATATACAACTTCCAGAGCGGGCCGTCCCGTCTGCGGCTGGATATCCACAGGGATGCCGCGGCCGTCATCGGTGACGGTGATGGATTCCCCGGGGTTGATGGTGACGGTGATGTGCTTACAATGGCCTGCCAAGGCCTCGTCAATGGCATTATCTACGATCTCATAGACCAAGTGGTGCAGGCCGGAGGCGGAGGTAGAGCCGATATACATACCCGGACGCTTCCGGACCGCTTCCAGGCCCTCCAGCACCTGAATTTGTGCCGCATCATATGCGGTTTCTACTTTAGTGACATGCAATTCGTCAGACATAAACTGTCCTCCTAATGTTTGGCTGGTTTACATAATATAAATCATTATTTTTAGGTTTACATAATCCTTATTTGTCGATTCTACTCTAAAATGCTTCCTTTTTCAATGTGAAAAGAGGTTCCGATTTTGGTCAATCGTCCAGGCTCGCAGCAGGTGATGAAGACCTGTCCCGACTGGATCTGATTCAGGACAAAGTCCTGACGGCCCGGGTCCAGCTCGGACAGAACATCATCCAGCAGAAGGACCGGTTCTTCTCCCGTATCCCGACGAAATAATTCCCGTTGGGCCAGCTTTAAGCTGATTGCGGCAGTGCGGGTCTGCCCCTGTGAACCATAGCTTTTGAGACTGAGTCCCTCTAAAGTGGCATCAAAATCATCTTTATGGGGGCCCGTTAAACATTGGGCAGATTCCAGTTCTCCTTGATAATGGGACTGTAAATGTGCGAATAATTCCTCTTCTAACCGAGAAACCGGGGCAAATGGGTCTGAAATCGTGGAAACTGTCCGATAAGGGATCTCCAAAGTTTCCCGTCCGCCGGAAAATTCCCGGTGAAATTTGGTGGCTTCCTGGCCCAGACTCTGGAGATATCTGGCCCGGTAGGAAATGAGGATGGCACCAACCTGGCACAATCTCTGGGAATACTCCGGCAGTACCTGCAACAGAGAGGGATTTTCATACCGGGAGCGAAGAATCCGGCTTTTTTGTTCTAAAATTCGGTTGTATTCCTGCAAAGCCGCCTCATATCTGGGCCTTAACTGGCATAGTCCCTGATCCATCAGCCTGCGGCGGGCACTGGCCCCAGCCTTCAATACCAGCAAATCTTCCGGACAAAACAGCACCGTAGTGAGAACCCCCATCAGTTCTGCCTGGGTTTTCCGCTTGACACCGTTTAAAAACAGCTGTCTGGATTTTCTCCCGGAAAACAGCACAGCCCGCAAAGTCTGCTGCCGCTGCCGGCCTGTCACCGTGCAGCTGAAATCCGCAAACTCCGCCCCAAAACGGATCAATTCCGCCTCTTTTCTTGTGCGAAAACCGTGGCCTGTGGATAAATAATAGATGGCCTCCAGAAGATTTGTTTTTCCCTGGGCATTTTCCCCCAGGATCAAATTGACCCCTGGGGAAAATTCCAGATGTGCCTGTTCATAATTGCGAAAGCCTCGTAATGTGAGGCAATCAAGCCTCATGTTCTGTCACCTCAAAGGTGTTGCCATTCCATGTGGCAGTGTCACCGGGCCGCAGTTTTTTTCCACGCATGGTGCACACCTCTCCATTGACCAAAACTTCGCCTTCCTGAATGATGGCCTTGGCAATTCCGCCGGAAGAGACCACATCCGCCAATTTTAACAGGGCTTCCAACCGAATAAACTCGGTGTGGATGGGAATTTTCTTATTCATGACGCAAATTCCTCCTTAATTGCTCCGCAGCCGGACCGGCAGAACCATATAAGCAAAGTCATCTTCCTCACGAACCGGGGTAAATACAATGGGACTCAGGCCGTTTTTCAGTTCCAGACAAACTTCTTCACTGGGAACCGCCCGAAGGGCATCTGCCAGATACCGACAGTTGAAGCCGATTTCCAATTCCTGACCGTTTCCGGCCATGGCGCACTGATCCTCCGCAGCTCCGATGGTGGTAGTGGTGCGGAAAGATGCCATATTATCCCCGAAAACACAGCGAACAGGACTTTTTACTTTTTCGGTTACAATGAGGCCCACACGATCGATGGTGGCAGCCAAATCAGACACATTTGCAACCAATTTGATGGGGCAGTCCGTGGGAACCACCCGGCGCCAGTCCAAAAAGTCGCCTTCCAGCAGACGGCAGACCAAAGTTGCATTTCCGATTTCAAACAAAATATGCTTAGGACCAAGGGTAAATGTCACATTTCCCTCTTCTCCCAGAATTTTTTCTACTTCTTTTAGTGCCGCAGCGGGTACTACAAAATGCATGGTTCTTCCCACGGGAGTTTCCGGGTGATAGGTCTGTCTGGCCAGACGGTATCCGTCCACCGCCACCACGGAAATGGTGCCGCCTTCCACTTCAAACAGGCAGCCGGTGTGAATGGGTCTGCTTTGATTTTCAGAAACCGCAAATATGGTGCTGCCAATCATTTCCCGCAGCTTCTTCTGAGGCATGGAAACCCCGTTTCGGTTTTCCACATCGGGAAGCTCGGGATAATCCTCGGCATTGCTGGCGGAAATATTGAAATTGGAATGTCCCGCTTTGATAAACACCTTATAATTTTCATCCACAGAGACGGAAACGGGACCTTCCGGCATCCGGCGGACAATGTCAAAGAGCAGTCGGGCGGGCATAATGCAGGCACCGGTTTCCAGAATATCTGCTTCAGCGGAAACGGTAATTGCAGTTTCCAGGTTAAAACCAGTCAGCTGCAGATCCATTCCGGCCTGAAAGAAGATGCCTTCAATGGCGGGAATGGTGCTTTTTTGCGCCACGGTGCGGCTGGCCACAGAAATGGCCGCCACCAAAGAACTTTTTTCACAGGTAAACCTCATAGAGCGTTCTCCTTCGATCCAAAATTCTCTCTATTTTTATTAACAGAGAGATAGAAATGTAGTAGCAATAGTAGTAGGGGAAACTTATGTGGAAAACCGCCTCCAGCCCTTGAAAATCAAGGGCTGCATGTCCACAGAAAATTGTGGATAAAAATAGGGTTTTCCACAGGGGTCGAGGAAAATTTTTGGAGAAACAGTTGTCCACAGAAAAGTTTTCCTTTATCCACTGTAGGCTGTGGATAAAATTTGGGGTATAAAGCCCCTGTTTCCACAGCCGTTGTTGAAAAAAATATCCTTACAAAGAAGAATTGATATTGGCGGTAATATCCCGGACAGTGGCCTGAAGGGGGGAGGAGGGGGTTTTCAGATTCATCTCCACCTTGCGGATGGAATGCAGAACCGTAGAGTGATCCCGTCCGAATTCCCGGCCGATTTCAGGCAGGGACAAATTGGTAAGCTGACGGATGAGATACATGGCAACCTGACGGGCTTCGGCGGTCCCTTTATTTTTCAGGGTGCCCCGAATCACCGATTCATCAATGGAATAGAAGCGGCTGACCTGATTGATAATGAGAGAAGGGGTGGGAACGGCGTTGCCCTCTACCTTAAACATATCACTGATGGCCCGGGAAACATTGGGAAGATCCAGAGGCATGTCATTCAGATCCCGATAGGCCAGAATTTTCTTCACGGTGCCTTCGATCTGCCGGACATTATTGGTAATATTGTTGGCGATATAGTCACAAATATCGTCGCTGAGGTCCAATCCCAGGGAAACGGCCTTATTTTTCAGGATTGCCATACGGGTTTCGTAGTCCGGGGGCTGAATATCGGCCAAAAGACCCCACTCAAAACGGGTCCGAAGACGATCCTCCAGGGTCAGCATATCGCTGGGCTTCCGGTCGGAGGTCATGACGATCTGCTTATGCGCTTCATACAGCTGATTGAATGTGTGAAAGAATTCCTCCTGGGTACTTTCTTTGCCGGCGATGAACTGAATATCATCGATGAGAAACAGATCCGCTTCCCGGTATTTGTTGCGGAATTCTACATTTTTACCTGTCTGCAATGCGCTGATGAGTTCATTTGTGAATTGATCACCTTTGATATACACTACTTTGTAATCGGGATTTTTTCTTCTTAATTCATTGGCGATTGCATACAAAAGGTGTGTTTTACCCACACCGGCAGGGCCGTGGATAAACAGAGGGTTGTAGATCTGACCGGGGTTGTTGGCTACAGCAATGGCGGCGCTGTGGGCGAACCGGTTGGAGGAACCAACCACGAAATTGGTGAAGGTAAACTGGGGGTTAAAGCTCATGGAAGTATTGCTTTTTCCCTTGGACTTATAGGCTGCCAGCTCCTCCGGCCCGAAGACTTCCAAACTGACATCGGAGTTAAAAATCTCCTTCATGGCATCTTTGATATAGTCCGGACAACGCTTCAGGATAATCTCTTTGCGAAAATCGGAGGCTGTGAATAAAATCAGCTTGTCCTCAGTGAGCTCCACCACTTCTGCGTCTTCAAACCAGCTGGAAACAACAGCGGGAGTCAACCGATTCTCCAAATGATTCAGAACCTTTGCCCAGACATAGGCGGATGAATACATACAACGGGGCTCCTCTCTCTATGATGGTTGTGGTATCATTGTGGATAAGATGTGCACAGAAAAATTGAAACAAATTCTCACCCTATATACTACCATAGGAAATGAAAAAAAACAAGGCGCATAGAGGTAGACACAGTACTTAAAAAGAATTCCACAGACCTTGTGGAATTTATTACAATCCCCCAAAAAGGCTTAAAAAAATGCCGTAAACAGAGAAAATCCATGGTATTTACACAGAAGATGCAAAAAGGCCCGAATCTGAAACTCTGTGGAAAATCGTACAAGAAATTTTGTGGAACATTGTGGAAAACTTATTTGCAACGGATTTTTCAGGAAAAGAAGGTTTCGGTCAAAGGGGATGCAAACCAGCCCCACACGACTGGGAGTGTGGGGCTGGGAAATCCGGAATGGAAGTATCTATGGTAAGGAACGAAATAGGTAAAAATCAGAACTGCATTATTTCTTCTTCAGCCCATGGGGGGTATTCCAGCCTCCTGCAATTTCATTGATAGTGCTGACGCTTACAAATGCTTCGGGATGGGCCTTGTGGATATGCTCCATCAGCTGTCCATATTCAGTGTTGGTCAAAATGGAAACGACAGCCCGGCGTTCCTGTCTGCCATAAGCACCTTGGGCGTTGTAAAGGGTGGCACCACGGTTCAATACACGGTTGATATAATCCGTCAGCTCATCTTCCTTGTCTGTTAAAATGCATACCTGCTTTTTTTGGGAAGAATTACTGATGTATGAGTCGATCACCAGACCGCTGAAATAGGTGCCAAGAATCCCGATCACCACGGTTTTGGAGTCATAGACGAAAATGCTGCACAGGACCGTTACAATACCAAGCAGCGCGACTCCCTTACCCACGTCCAGATGGAAGTATTTATTGAGCACCTTTGCCAGAACATCCAGTCCGCCGGAAGACGCGTTGGCATTAAACAGCATCACAATGCCAATGCCGATGATGATGACACAGCAGAGGGTATCCAAAACCATGTCGTTGGTGAGAGAGGAAAAATTGGGAAGTGCTTGCTCGAATATAAATAGAAAGATAGGCTGCAAAATAGCGCTGCATACTGTTTTCAAGCCAAATTCTTTGCCAAAGAAGAGAAAACCAATTATGAGAAAGAAGATATTGAGCATCAGGGTCATGACCGAGAGAGAAACGGGAACGAAGTTGATTAAAATGACCGCAAGGCCGGTGACACTGCCCAGAACAATATTGGAAGGAGCCATGAAAAAGTGGACCGCAACAGCCACCAATAAACTTCCAATCACGATCAGACAGTAGTCCCGTATAATGGATTTTGTAGATTGTTTCACGATGGGGACCTCCTTATAAAAAATGATAAGACTAATAATAATTTATTATACAGCATAAAAAATAAAATTGCACCCCCTAAAGAGAAAAATTTTTCACAAATTATTTTTGTATCAATAAGTTAAAAAAGTTCATAAAAAACAAATAAAAACCCGCTATATCCAAAAAGAATATAGCGGGTTTTTATTTTGATAGAACAAATCTGTGTAAATTGATGTGAAAATTTTATTACTCTAAGGAGAGCCCGACACATTGAGGAATGGAAAGTGTACTCTGTTTTTGCAAAATGGTACCATCCTGGGCCAAAGAGAAGCACAGAATTTCATTTGATTTTCGATTGGAACACAGAAGAAACGGACTGCCTGCAACCAAAGTCAGGTCCCATGGGTCATGTCCATGGGAGTCCACATGCTGAAGGATCTGGGGCGAATCTCCCGAAACTCCGGCTACTACAATGAGATCGGCACCCCGTACAGAAAGATAGAGGTTTTTTTCATCTGCGGACAGCCGGATTGCTGCGGCCTGGGCATTGGGAAAATCGCCTTCCGGCAGAATAGAGCATACATCTTTCAAGGTGAAGTCCAGCCCGTCCACCTGGTAGGTGAAAAGTTCATTGCTGGTTTCGCTTATCAGATAAAATTTGGTATGTGCCCCATTAAAAACGCCATGACGTGGGCCGGTACCGGCAGGAAAATCCAGCTGTTTTACCGGCGCGTAATCCTGATCCAAATCAAAAATACGGATTTGATCCAGACACAGGCAGGGAACCAGAAGAAAATGGTCATGGAACAGAACCTGATGGCATCCGGCCTCTTTCCCCACAAAAATCCGGCGCATTTGCTTCAGTTTCCCCTCATGCACCTGATAAATCAGGACATGACCATCGTGATAGTTGGCGGTGTAGATGCATCCATGATGCCAGGTGAGAAAACAGGAGGTAACATCTTCCGTTAAGAGCTGATCCAGCAAAGTCCCCTGGGCAGATGATGTGTCAATGAGAGCAATTCCTGCTTTTCCATTGGTTTCTGTCAGAGTGGCCAGAAGGCCATTGCAAAAAGCGGAGTATTTTGTGTTGGTCTGGGCATATACAAGCTGCGCATTGCTGAGAGTTCCTGTGATTGTATCCAATGTGAAACGGTAGGTACCTGGTGCCTCCGGGGAGGAATAGGTACCTGCATAACCAAAAAGATCAGACATGGTACAGTTCCTTTCTTTGTGGAATAGGACGGATGAGTCCGCCTGATGGTGAAAGAAAGTGCCTCCCAATGGGGGAGGCACAGGTTCATTTATGCCTTGGGATGCAGAGGCTGGCCATCTCGCTCCCGCCACATTGCACCCAGTGCGGGATAGTCAATGGTGCCGGTTTCCATGTACCGGAACAGCAGTTCCTTCATTCGCTGCCCCCACGTGCCGCGAATGGAGTCCACAACACCCCAATAGGATTCACTGAGTTCCAATAGGCGACAGCCGGACAACAACTGAATCAGGGTTTCATCCTCTGAGGTCTTGGGCATACAGGGACCCTTGGCCTCCTTATAGCCTTGGAAGAAGGCGGCTTCCGCTTTTGGGAATGTTTCAGCATCATAAAAATTGAACAGGAAAAAGCGGAATCCATAAAATTCCAGGGCAGCGGGAGCGGCCTGGGAGGATTCCAGATCAAAATAACCGCAGGGAATTCCTTTTTGATCTACAAAATAGTTGCGTCCGTGCATATCGGTAAAGACCATAACGGAGCGGCATTTGTCAACCTCCAGTCCGGAGCGCAGCGCCTGGAACTGACCCTGGAAGAAGTCACGAATCGTTGCCCCTTCTTCTTCGGTAAAGGTTCCTTTTTTGACGCCTCGTGCAATGCGCATTTCCACAACTGCGCTGAATCGATCTGCAAAGTTGGTGCAGCCCGGTTCAATGCAATCTTCATCGATGATATCGCCAAAGGAAGGAAAGGACAGAGACCGGTGCAGTTTTCCGAAATCTCGACCCAAAGCGCGCAAGCTTTCCAGATAAGGCTCTAAGCGATAGCCCTGCTGTTCCTGCCACTGGGTAAAGGAGATACCGGGACACTTCTCCATGAGAATATATTTTCCCATGGGAGAATCATAAGCACCATAGATTTCCGGTGCCGGGAGCCCCCCTGTATTCCGGGCCAGAGAAAGAAGGTAGGATTCTCTCTCCAGAGAGAGGCGGCCGCCAAAAAGCGTGTCTCGATTTTCCGCAGTAATGCCACGCTCGGTTTCCCGCACCTTGGCAAATTTGCAAATGGCTGAGGAACCGTCCTCCATAACAACGTCGAATACATCATGATTGGATCCCTCCTGAATGGCAGTGAGGGATCGGGCAGCATATCCGGCGTTCCGAAGGGCAGTCAGTACATGATCCTGATTCATGACAAGTGGCCTCCTTAATAGGGATATTCAGATGTTTTTTGGGGGAATAAACGGATCATCAGGGCAGCTGCTGCAAATATCGATAAATTGTGGCCTCAGAACAGTTGAGGCGCTGTGCGACTTCTGCAATCGAGCCCTTTACCAGGAATACCCCTCTCCGGTCTAATTCACAGACAATTTGAATCCGTTCTGCCGCCGTAAGACGGTCTGCCGGGATTCCGAAGGAAGCTAAAAATTCATCGAGCACCGACTGAATAATGTCCTGAATGGAAACATTGACTCCTTCGTAACGACTGATTGGCAGAGAAGAGGTATGCCGATTTTTCGCAGAGCGGCCGGACCGTTGGGGATGCACTCCTGTGGAGGAGGGGGTTCCGTTGATTAGATAGTCCACAACATCCCGCACCTTCAAAAGCTGTTCAATTTGAAGATTGACGGTCAGAAAGCCTGCCAGTTCTCCGGCTTCGTCTTTAATAAAGTAAGTAGAGGCACGGAGACGCTCACGGGAAGGGGACAGAGCACGGTAATTGAGGACACTGTCCTGGGTTTTATAGGTGCCTTCTGTGAGAAAGGAACGCTCCATATCACCAATGGGATTGCCTGGCTTGCTACGCTCTGTGAGAGGATGTTCTGCGTAAAGAATTTCCTTTGTATCACAAAGCAGAATTTCAGCATCAGGATCAAAGGCCTGACGAAAGAATGGCAGTAATGCAGCCATTTTTTCAAAATCGTACATAACACATATCTCCCTAAAATAATGAACAATGAACGAAAAAATGAAACTATTTTTCAGTTGCAACAAAATGAACTTCCCGCCGGATACAGGCTTAAAAACAGGAATAAACCGATATATCAAGGAATCAGGGAACACATACAGAGGGTTTTCGATACCTTCAATATATCATATGAGTCGTCGAAAGTAAAATACATATCGAATAAATCCATAGAAAACTACCCTTCTACGAATCTGCAAAGGGGAAAAGGCACGAATATCTTACTGGAAATTGCAGAATTGTCTGACTGAAATTTTGTCCTGCGCAAAGCAGAAAAATGGTACAACACACATCCTTGTAAAAAATATTATCATCATAATGAAAACTTGTCAACAGTATAAAAAAATAAATGTGCAATAAAATATTCTTGACACGGGCAAGAAAAGGTGGTAGTATTAAACAAGATAAGGGAGCGAATAAAAGAAAGCAATATGCATGTTCAACAAAAATTAAAACAGAATTTGTGCAAGTAATCCAAAATAAAAAACGGAGGGAGCAGAGATATGCTACGCTATACGGTCAAACGATTTTTATCTATGCTGGTGACACTGTTCTTGGTTGCAACTGTGACTTTTTTCTTAATGCATGCAATTCCGGGACAACCCTTTGAACTGTCCAGAGATACCCCGGAAAGTGTGCGGGTCGCACTGGAAGAGAAGTTGGGACTGGACAAGCCGGTATGGGAACAGTATCTCATTTACATGAACAACCTGCTGCACCTGGACTTTGGAATGTCTATGAAGTACAAGGGAATGTCTGTAGTGGGTGAGGTAACCAGTGGAATGCCGATCTCAGCCATTGTTGGTTTTGGCGGTGTTTTGATCGGCTGCCTGATTGGCTCTCTGTTGGGAGCTGTGGCGGCACTGAAAAATAAAGGTCCGGTGGATTATCTGGTTATTATATTGGCGATTTTGGGTGTGTCCATCCCGAACTTCGTATTCGGCTCCCTGATTCAGAAGTTCTTTGCGGTGGATATGCAGCTGTTCCCCATTCAGGGGTGGAGAGGCTGGCAATTTGCAGTCCTTCCCATTGCGGCAGCAGCATTTACCAACATTGCACACTATGCCCGTATGCTGCGGACCAGTATGTTGGATACCATGGGCCAGGATTACATCTACACGGCAAAAAGCAAAGGATTGAGCCAGTCGGAAATTGTTCGCAAACATATGCTTCGCAACTCCTTCCTGCCTCTGGTTACTTCCCTTGGACCTATGTGTGCCGGTGTTTTGACCGGTAACTTCGTAATTGAGAAGATTTTCAATGTGCCCGGCATCGGTCAGTCCATGATTCTGGCCATTCAGAATTCGGACTACACCATGATTATGGGTCTTACCATCATCTTCTCCTTTATCTCGGTCATTTGCTATTTCCTGGTGGATATTGTATACGGCCTTGTGGATCCTCGTATCCGCATTGCAGGGTAAAGGGGGAAGAAGTATGAAAGGAAAAGTTCTCGAAACAGCTCCTTTAGAGGAGAAAGAAGTGCAGCTGACAGATGATCTTTTTGAAAAAGATGATTCTGCCTATACGGATGCGGACAAAATGACCCGTCCTTCTCTGAGTTATTGGAGTGACGCCTGGCGTCGTTTCAAGGCAAATCCTGTGGCCATGGTGTCGGCCATCCTTCTTTTGATCGTGATTTTGATGGCAATTTTCCAGCCGATATTCAGCAGATATGCCTATGATGAACAAGATCCCTTCTGCACCAATCAGGGGCCCAGCATGGAGCACCTGTTCGGCACGGATGATCTGGGCCGGGATATTTTCACCCGGTGCTGGATGGGCGCCCGTGTCAGTCTGCTCATTGCGTTTATTGTGGCCGTTTTGAATGGTACCATCGGAATTCTGTACGGCGGCATATCCGGTTATTTTGGCGGCGTGGCAGACAATCTGATGATGCGTTTTTGTGAGCTGGTTGCATCCATTCCTCAGATGCTTTGGGTGGTGCTGCTGGTTCTGGTGATGAAGCCCGGTGTGTTCCCCATCATCATTGCCATTGCAGCCACGGGCTGGATTGGCATGGCCCGCCTGTTCCGTGGACAGGTATTTGCACTGAAGGAATCCGAGTTTGTGATGGCCAGCCGTACCATGGGAGCAGGCAGCTTGTGGATCATTATGAAGCATTTGCTGCCAAATTCCATGAGCCCCATCATCATTTCTATGGCAAATGTGATCCCCGGCGCAATTTTTTCTGAATCCTTCCTCAGCTATATCGGTTTGGGTATTCCTCTTCCTTTGGCTAGCTGGGGTACCCTGGCCAGCGACGGTGCAAATCAGCTGCTGACCTATCCGTACCAGCTGATTTTCCCCGCTCTGCTCATCTGCATTACAATGCTTTGCTTCAATCTGATGGGCGACGGTCTGCGGGATGCACTGGACCCCAGAATGAGACAGTAACACAGGAGGAAAGGAATATGGAAGGCAATCAAACCAAATCGAATACTCTGCTGGATGTGCGGAACTTGACCTTTTCTTTTCGTACTTATGCAGGTGAGGTGCAGGCAGTGCGTGGTGTCAGCCTGAAGCTGGAGCGTGGCAAGAGCCTGGGCATTGTGGGAGAATCGGGCTGCGGCAAAAGCGTTACCGCAAAGTCCATTGTTCGACTGAACCCGGAGGCTCCCAAGGGAATCTATAAGGGCGGGGAAGTGCTGTTTGAAGGCAGGGACTTATTGAAGCTGTCGGATAGGGAAATGCAGAAAATCCGTGCCCAGGAAATCCGCATGATTTTCCAGGACCCCATGACCAGCCTGAACCCTACCATGACCATTGGCAAACAGATTGTGGAAGGAATCCTGAAATACGGCAATAAGACCAAGGAAGAGGCGAAAAAAATAGCACTGGAAACCCTGGCTTTGGCGGGAATTCCCAGTCCTGAAGATCGCTTCAAACAATATCCCCATGAATTTTCCGGCGGTATGCGCCAGAGAGCCATGATTGCCCTGGCAATGGCAGTCAATCCCAAACTTCTCATTGCCGATGAGCCAACCACCGCATTGGATGTAACGATTCAGGCACAGATCCTGGACCTCATTAAGGATATTCAAAAGAAATACGATACCTCTATTATTATGATTACCCATGATTTAGGTGTTGTGGCGAATATCGCCGACAACATTGCGGTTATGTATGCAGGAAAGGTCATGGAATATGGCAGGGCAGAAGATATTTTTGAGCATCCTGCACATCCATATACCTGGGGCGTGCTACAGTCCATTCCTCCGGAGGACACCAGCAATCGGGAGCCGCTGCATCCCATTTTAGGATCTCCTCCGGACCTGTTTCATCCTCCTGTGGGTTGTCCCTTTGCGGCTCGTTGTCCCTATGCAATGAAAGCCTGCAATCAGGTCTATCCCATGACATTCGACCAGGAGGGCGAGGATCACTGGTGTTCCTGCTGGCTCTATCATTCCAAAGCGTTGGATGTGGTGAACCCCATTACAGGAAAGGGGGTAAAGAAACATGGGTAAAGATATCATTCTGGAAACACGAGACTTAAAGAAATACTTTAATATCAAAGGCGGAAAAGTGGTTAAGGCAGTCGATGGTGTATCCATTCAGGTGGAACGGGGAAAAACCCTGGGCCTGGTAGGAGAGTCCGGCTGTGGTAAATCCACATTAGGCCGCACCATCATCCGTATTTATGATCCCACGGAAGGACAGATCCTTCTCAATGGCAAGGACATCAGCGGAAAGAGCAGCAAGCATTTCCGGC
Source organism: Oscillospiraceae bacterium (assembly GCA_020025515.1). Lineage (GTDB taxonomy): Bacteria > Bacillota > Clostridia > Oscillospirales > Oscillospiraceae > Faecousia. The sequence continues at coordinate 204,333 of JAHHRZ010000002.1, forward strand.
AGGAACTGGCCCGGAGCATTCAGATGATTTTTCAGGACCCCTATGCCTGTCTGAATCCCCGTATGACAGTCAGCCAGCTGATTTCGGAAGGCTGGGATCTCAACAGGGCCATTCACATGTCCGCAGCGGAGCGGAAAGAGCAAGTAATCAAGCTGCTGGAAATCGTAGGACTGAATGAAGAACACTCCAACCGGTTTCCCCATGAGTTTTCCGGTGGTCAGCGTCAGCGTATCGGCATTGCCCGTGCCTTGTCCATGAACCCGGAGTTGATTGTCTGCGACGAACCCATCTCCGCTTTGGATGTCTCCATTCAGGCGCAGGTTATGAACCTTTTGCTGGAGTTACAGCAAAAAAACGGCCTTTCTTACATTTTTATTGCCCATGACCTTTCTATGGTGCGCTATATTTCTGATTCTGTGGCGGTTATGTACTTGGGGCAGATTATGGAATATGCTTCCAACAAGGAACTCTATGAACATCCCCAGCACCCATATACAAAAGCCTTGTTCTCTGCCATTCCCATTGCAAACCCCACGGCGGAAAAAGCACGCAAGCGGATCAAGCTGGAAGGAGAAATTCCCAGCCCAATCAATGCACCAAAGGGATGCAAATTCTGCACCCGCTGCGCTTATGCAAAACCCATTTGTTACGAACAGCCCCCGGAACTGAAAGAATGTGCGCCCGGCCATATGGTTGCCTGCCATGTGGTCAATGAAAAATAAGTGCAGCCCATTTACAATGTGATTATGCGGAACCCCGCAGATCAAGAGGAAGTCTTATACAATATTCAGATGCAGGAGGAAGAAAAATGAAAAAGAATCTAAAAAAAGTTCTGTCCTTGCTTTTGGTACTGTCAATGGCTCTGGCGTTTGCGGCTTGTGGCAGCGGCAATGGCAATTCTGAGGACAACAAACCCAGTCAGTCAAATGGGACTGACGACAAGACCAACCCTTCCGATGAGAAGCTGGCAGCCAACCAGAGTTTCTCTTATATCAGCAGAACGGAACCCGCTACCCTGGACCCCTGGTTTAATAACAATGGTGAGACCAGCAATGTCATTATTTCCATTCACGAGCCTCTTCTGCGCAGAACTGCCGACGGTGGTTGGAGCGAAGGCCTGTGTACCAGCTATGAAAAGAGCGAAGACAGCAAGACACACACCCTGGTTCTGAGAGAGGGTGCCAAGTGGCAGGACGGTACGCCTGTCACCACAGAAGACATACTGTTCTCTGTGGAGCATGCCCTGAAACCCGAGATGGCATCGGAAATTGCTTATCGTTATTTTCCCATTGTAAATGCGGAAGCCTTCTTTACCGGCAAGGTCGGTTTTGAAGAGGTTGGCGTAAAGGCGGATGGCAACACCATTGTGTTCACCACCACCGAGCCTTGTGACTTCTTTATCGATATGCTGACCTCCGACAATATGGCCCCTGTGCAGAAGGCGGCTGTAGAGGCCAACGGCGAACTGTATGGTACCGATGTGGATAAGGTTGTTGCCTCCGGTCCTTTCAAGCTCACCGAGTGGACCCATCAGAATAGTATGATCCTGGAGAAGAATGAAAACTACTGGGATGCCGACAATGTAAAGCTGGAAAAAATCGAAGTGGTCATTACCAGTGATGCCAATACGGCTCTGGGCATGTATCAGAGCGGTGCTCTCAGCATTGTCCGTGTAGGCAAGGATCAGCTGAGCCTCTTTGATGAAAAGGAACTGCGGGTGGATCCCCGTCTGAAGGTCACCTTTATTGAGTTCAACCCCGCCAATGAATTCCTGAGCAATAAGAACATCCGTGAGGCCCTGTCCATTTCCTTCAACCGTCAGGTCTTTGCAGAGCAGATTTTGAAGAATGGAAAGCTGGCAGCCTATGGCTTGGTTCCTTATGGTGTTACAGGTGTGAATGGCGGCGACTTCCGGGAGCAGAATGGCAATGTGGTTTCCGATGCTTCCGATGAATCTGAGATTGCACGGGCCAAGGAACTGCTGCAAAAGGGCCTGGACGAGCTGGGAAAGACTGCGGAAGATCTGCAGGAGGGCTTCGTCATCCAGACGCTGGACAGCGGCAAGCAGCAGGCCCAAGCCATTCAGAACATGTGGAAGGTCAACCTGGGACTGGAAATGCCGGTACAGGTTCTGGACATCAATGTTTTGCTGCCCATGTTGATGGGTGGTACCTTTGACTGCGTGATCGGCGGCGGCCAGGACTCCAATTATCGGGATCCTCAGGGCTTTATGCAGTTCATTTATGATGAAAACAAATGGGATAACCAGGAATTCCGTTCCCTGGTGGAGAAGGCTCACACCCAGACCGGAGATGAGCGAATTCAGACCTGGATGGAAATTGAAAAGGTGATTCTGGAAAACTTCATCTACATTCCTCAGGTCTATGCAGAAAATACTTGGGCAGTCAATCCCCAGGTTCGCGGTCTGAACATCTACACCTATGGTTCCGAATTTGATTTCAAGGATGTTTATATTGTAGAGTAATTGAAATAACGACTCTGCGGTACACGGATACCCCGTACATTCCGCGAAGGCGAGGAGCGGGAGTAGAACAGGTGTCTGCTCCCGCTTATCGCCTAAACGCATAATATTTTATACGATTGAATGATTTGAAAACCGCAATATGGACAGATTGATACATTGAGTGGGTGAGAACATGAATGACAGTTTGATACAGCACCTTTGTCAGACGTGGCTGGGAGAAGCCAAGGATCTTTTGACTGAGGTAGAAGCGGCAAATGGAGACCGCACCCGGCAGGAGGAGATTCTTTCCTGCTGGACAGAAATGCACGCTGATGAAATCATGGACCATGAGGTTCAGCTTCTTACTGCCACGGGAGAGGAAAACCCGTGGGAGGGCGTGCTTCGCAGTGCCAATGGGAAGGATTTGTCCTGGATGGATGCATATGGCTTGCCGATTCAGGAGGAAGAACGAACTTTGGCCAGATTTTTATTCGACTATTCCGCCGAAAAGCGTCAGCGTATCGGCGATCATATTACGGAAGCATTGCTTCATGGATTCCTGAGTCAGAATCGGGATAGACGAGACAGAAAGAAAGTTCGTCTCAACTATTGTGTGGGACAGGAGGCGCTGGCCCAGGAGGTGCTCCGCTCTTTGGAGCACAGAGGGCTGGAACCCATTGTTCAGCCCCCTGTATGTTTGGCAAGATCCGGGACTTATGCCATGATCCATGGGGCGGACCGTGGGGCCTGTCTCAGCCAGAGGGCACTGGAAAATCTGTGTCAGGCCTTTGAAGCGGCCTGTGAGGCGCATGAGGAGGCTTTGCTGGATACCTGCGGCATGATCGGCTTGGGACAGTTTGGAGAGGCCGCCGGGGTTCCAAAGCCCTCGGCAGATGCCTATGTTCCGGATGCACAGCGCCGCCGCAGACTCATGGAACTGGAAAATGCCAAAAGAGAGATAGAAGCCAGATATCTGGCACCGTCAGATCTGTCTTTCTGCAAGGTAGCATTTCCCAATCTTTTAGTGGGAGATCACTTTCCGGAGGTATTTGACGCCTTTGCAGAGCTGAACACCATGGATTCTGAACGATATGAAAAAATTCAGCAAATTCTGATCGACGCACTGGATCGCTGTACCCATGTGAAAATTCTGGGTGCTGCGGGAAATGATACGGATCTTACGGTTTGCTTCCGTCCCTTGGAGGCCCCGCAGCGGCAGACCAATTTCCTGAATTGCGGAGGCGATTTAAATATTCCTCACGGGGAGCTTTTCACCACTCCCCAGCTGAAGGGAACCCACGGAACGCTCCATGTAAAAGTCATTTATTTAAAGGGCGTTTGTTTCAAGGATCTGCGTCTTCGTTTTGAAGACGGAATGATCGTGGATTACGGATGCAGCGGCTTTGACACCGTGGAGCAGCAGAGAGCCTATGTAAAAGAACATTTATTGCAGGGGCATGATACATTGCCCATGGGTGAATTTGCCATTGGCAGCAATACATTGGCCTATGCCATTGCCCGTGATATGGATTTAGTCCCCAGAATGCCGATTCTTCTGGCAGAAAAAATGGGACCGCATATTGCGGTGGGAGACCCCTGCTTTGCCAGAGGCGAAGGGCCGGCGGTTTACAATCTCTATGATAAAAAAGAGATGGTGGCCCGGGAAAACGAGAGAACTGCCCGGCGGGGAACCGGCGAGGAAGTATATACCAATGTGCATACGGATATTACCCTTGCTTTCGATGAGCTGGCCAGCCTGACCGGTTTCACTTCCCATGGGGAGCAAATCGAAATTTTGAAAAACGGACGCTTTGTTCTGGAGGGGACACAGTGCCTGAATGAACCGTTAGAGAGGAGATCAGACCTATGAGTAAGAGATACTTTACCGGAAAAAAATTATTCACCGGCGAGAAATTTATAGAGAATTTCGCAGTTTTAGAAGAAAATGGGAAGATTTTGGATATTGGGCCTGGGGCGCAGATACCGTGTCCTTCGGATGCAGAGCATATAAAGCTGGAAGGTATGGTAACGCCCGGTCTTCTGGACTGTCATGTGCATCTGATGAGTTCGGAAATGGAGTCTCTGGATAGAAGTCCCAGAGCCACCGCCCGTCTGATCTGCCAGGGAATTCACAATGCACAGCAGTTGTTGTCCGCCGGTGTGGTTGCCTGCCGGGATCTGGGCAGCATCGAAGGGTACTCCCTGGGCGTGCGGGATGCCATTAACCAGGGAGTGGTTTTAGGGCCTAAGGTTTTGACCACTGGCCTTTCTATATGCGTGACCGGAGGTCACGGTGGACGCATTGGCCTGGAATGTGACGGTGCGGATGAAATTACCAAGGGAGTTCGTACCGTCATCAAGGCCGGTGCCGATGTGGTAAAAATCATGTCCTCCGGCGGCGTAAATTCTCCCGGTCCGGAACCGGGTCCCTGCGAACTGACCGAGGCAGAGTTTTCTGCCGGTGTGGAGGCTGCCCACGCCATGGGACGCAAGGTAGCGATCCATGCCCACGGTGAGACCGCAATTCGCCGGGGTGTCTGGGCCGGTGTGGATTCCGTAGAGCACGGCGTATTTATGACGGAAGACATTATGGACGAGATGGTAAAGCGTGGGACTTATCTGGTTCCGACCCTCTCCGCCCCTTACTATGCGGTGGAGGAGGGACTGCGGCAGGATCCAGACAACCCGGATCATCTGCGTAGCAAGTCTGTGATTGAGCGTCATAGAGCCATGCTGAAAAAATGCACGGAAAAGGGAGTGCCCATTGCATTTGGCACCGATGCGGGAAATACCTATGACCCCTATGACAAGGCCTATTTTGAATTGGTCCTGATGGTGCAGGCAGGCCTGACTCCCGTCGAAGCATTCACGTCTGCTACGGTTGGCGCAGCAGACCTCATGAACCTTTCCGATAGTCTGGGTACTTTGGAAGCCGGAAAGAACGCATCGTTTGTATGCTGGAACAGCGGCGACCCCTTTGAAGACATTGAACGGGTCACCGGAAACAGAGAAGTTTATCTGGACGGAAAGAAAGTCTTTTGATTTATCAGCTATGGCAGATGAAAGTAATGAATGAAGGAGATTAAAAATGGAACGGTTTAATTTCTACCAACCTACCCGAGTTCACTTTGGAGCCGGACGCCTCAGTGAGGTAGGCGATATTGTAAAAAAGTATGGTGCAAAGTGTATGCTGGTTACCACCACCAATGCAGAGGAGGTTCTTCGCCCTCTGTATGACCGGGTAAAGGGCATCCTGGCAGAGGCCGGAGTGGAAGTTGTCCACTTTGATAAGGTGGTTCCCAATCCTACCATCACCGGAATTGAGGAAGCCATCCGGCTGGTACATCAGGAACAGATTCAGGTTGTTTTGGCAGTAGGCGGCGGCAGCTCCATCGATACGGCAAAATCCATCTGCCTGTTCCATGGTGCAGGAACGGTGGATTGGCAGCAGGTATTTTCTACCTATACCGATCCTTTTGCTGAATATGAATCCCCTTCCGCGGATTCTCTTCCCTTGATTGCAGTTCCCACAACGGCAGGGACCGGCAGTGAGCTGACGCAGGCTATGGTGATCTCCGACCAGGAGCACAATGACAAGGAATGTATTTTCCATGATAAAGCCTTTGCCAAAGAGGCTGTTATTGACCCGGAACTCATGCGGACCCTGCCTCCCAGAATGACGGCAATCACCGGCTTTGATGCCTTTACCCACTCCTTTGAGAGCTATCTGCGGGATTGCGCCTCTCCTTATACCAAGATGATTGGTCTCAAATCCATGTCTTTGATTATTGACACCCTGCCCAAGCTGCTGCAGGACACCGCAAATATGGAGCTTCGGGATCGGATGGCGCAGGCAGCTATGTTCTCCGGCATTTCTCTGGGCAATGCAGCGGCTTGTCTGCCCCATCCCATCAGCGAAATTGTAGGCGGTGTAGCACCCCGTTTGGCCCATGGTCAGTGCCTGGCCACCTTGTATCCCCAGTTTTTGCGGTGGGAATGCCAGGAACATGTAGAAAAGTGTGCCGATGTGGCTCGTCTGTTTGACACAGCTCTCAACACGGTGCCGGATCATGAAGCCGCTGAAAAGCTTCCGGATCTTATGGTGGAGTTTTTGAAGAGTATCAACCTCTATAAGAGCTTTGAAGAGCTGGGACTGACTGAGGAGGAACTCAGGGAGGCAGAGGCCTGTCCGGTGTTCAATTTCCTGCCTTTTGCCCCTAAGGAGGTCATGGTGGGCATCCTCCACGACAGCTATCGATTCTGATTCATCAGTAAAAAATACAGAAAATGGTGTCCCCAAACCGTTATGAAGACGAGTTTGGGGAGAAAACCGGAAAGGAGCGGTGGAAGCAATGATCCAATTCAAAAATGTGCCATATCTGCGTCCGGATATGGATGCTTTGGAAAGGGAAATGCGTTCCGGAATCCGCAGATTTCAGCAAGCCGATACGGCAGAGCAGGCGTATTTTGCGTTGCAGGCGATGGAATATCCCAGACGCTACTATATGACCATGGCAACCCTTTGCGAAGCATATAACACCATGGACACCAATGATGTCCATTGGGCGGAAGAATGGGCCTGGTTCGATCAGACAAGGCCCCGTTGGGACGCATTAATTACAGAATTGGGGGAGGCGCTGAATCACTCCCCCCACAAGGAAACCTTGAAGCTCCATCTGGGAGAAGAAATGTTCCGCCGGGCAGAAGTGACGGGAAAGGCTTTTTCAACGGAAATTGCCAAAGAGCTGGAAGAAGAAAGTGTGCTGTCCGCCCAATACTCCAAGTTATGTGCCAATGTCACCGTAGAAGTGGAGGGAAAGCGCTATACCATGGGCGAGCTTTCCAGAATGGAAGACAAGTCCGATCGTGCTTCCCGAGAAAAAATCGATTTCCTGCGTCAGAATGGATATGCAGAAATTACCCCGGAACTGGACCGCATCTATGACGAGCTGGTTCACGTGCGGGACCGCATGGCAAAAAAACTGGGATTTCAGTCCTATACCGATATGGGGTACTGCCGTCAGGGGCGCACCGGGTATGGTCGGGAGCAGGTTGCGGCGTTCCGAAAAGCCATTGAAAAGGGCATCACTCCCGTAGTCAATGCCCTGTTTGAAAAACAGCGTCAGGAACTGGGATATGATGTTCTGTGGAACTTTGATGAGGAAGTAAATGCCTATGGAGAAGGGCCTAAGGTCAAGGAAGGAAAGATAGAGGAGCTGTTCGACTCTGTTTTCGGCCCATTGTCTCCAGAGACCCGGTTCTACTATCAGGAGTTGCGCCGGTGTGAATTCTATGATCTCACCGAGCGAAAGGGAAAGATTCGGGGCGCTTATTCTAACTATGTCCCCCTTTACCGGATGCCGTTTATATTCGAGACCTTTGATGGCTCCTATGGAGCCGTAAAAACCTTCTCTCACGAGTGCGGCCACGGTCTGCATTCCTTTATCAAGCGGGGAGAGCCTTTTATTGATAACAGCGATGCTTCTTCAGATCTGTGTGAAATTCACTCGATGGCCATGGAATTTTTTGTTTGGCCCTATCTGGATGCGATTTATAGCCCGGAGGACCTGAAAAAATATAAAAATCTGCATATGAAGAGTGCTCTGTCCTTCCTGCCTTACGGTGCGGCAGTGGATGAGTTCCAGACGGAGGTCTATGACCATCCGGATATGACCCCTGAGGAGCGGTGTGCGCTGTGGCGCAGTCTGGAAGCACGCTACACTCCCTGGAAACGATACAAAAACCAGGGATTTATGTGGCAGGGACGGAAGTGGCAGCTTCAGACCCATGTATATAAATGGCCGTTCTACTATATTGACTATGTTCTGGCACAGACCTGCGCCCTGCAATACCACTTTATGGATGAAGAGAACCACCAGCAGGCATGGGACAGTTACATGACCCTGCTGCGGGAAAGTGGGTATCACTCCTTTGACAAAACTCTGGAGCTGACAGGACTGGAATCACCCTTTGCCAAGGGCGTGGTAGAAAAGGTAGGGGAAAAAGCTCTGAAATTTTTGGAAAGGAGCGTATAATAAATGAAAGATATTTTAATCAAGAATGGTAAAATCCTCACAATGGGGCCTCAGGGGACTTTGGAAAATGGTCAGGTCTTGCTGAAAAACGGAAAAATTGCCGCAGTGGACACCAATCTGGATGCCCCGGAGGCAGAAATTCTGGATGCCAAGGGCGGCTATGTTCTTCCCGGACTCATTGACGCACATTGCCACATCGGGCTCTATGAGACGGCCATTGGATTTCCCGGTGACGATGGCAATGAAACGTCCGACCCCGTGACCCCTCATATTCGGGCGCTGGATGGAATCTATCCCCTGGACCCGGAATACGGGGTGGCGGTCAGAAGCGGCGTCACCACGGTGGCCACCGGCCCGGGCAGCTCCAACCCCATTGCCGGACAGTTTGTTGCAATGAAAACCTGGGGCAAGACCATGAATGAAATGGTTTTGCGGGCACCGCTTGCAATGAAGGTTGCGTTTGGTGAAAACCCCAAAAACAGCTTTGGACGGAGTAACCGCCAGCCTGTGACCCGTATGGCCATTGCCTCTCTGGTGCGGGATGCCCTGTATCAGGCAAAAGAATATGTATATAAAAAAGATCAGGCACAGGGAGATCCTGCCAAGCTGCCCCATTTCGATATGAAGATGGAGGCGCTGGAGCCTGTGATCCGCAGGGAAATCCCCTTGAAGGCACATTGTCATCGGGCGGATGATATTATGACCGTGCTGCGCATTGCCGATGAATTTCAGGTGGATGTGACCCTGGATCATTGCACGGAAGGGTACCTGATTGCAGATGAAATTGCAAAAAGCGGCCGCCCGGCAATCCTTGGACCCCTGGGAGGATTCCCCCAGAAGCCTGAGGTGCAGTTCCAGAGCCTGGAGGCAGCCGGAATTCTGCATCGGGCGGGAGTCAAGGTTGCCATTATGACGGATTTGCCCGGTACCCACATGTGGTATCTGCCCATGGCGGTGGGAATGTGCGTAGGAGCCGGCCTGCCGGAGGAGGAAGGCTTTAAGTCCATTACCATCAATGCCGCAGAGATTTTAGGCCTGGAAAATCGTCTGGGCTCCCTGGAGCCGGGAAAAGATGCCGATGTGGCTATTTTTAACGGCAACCCCATTCGGGATCTTTGGTGCCATTGTGTGGCAACCATTATGGACGGAGAAATCCGCCACAATATTCTGTAATCATTGAAGTAGATCACCATTAAGGAGGAAGATATTTATGAAACATATTAAAATTGCTGCCGGACTGGCCCATGTGAACTATGGCAACATTGCCGGGGCCGTTAAGGCTGCCGCAGACGCAGGGGTAGATTACATTCATTCCGATGCTGCGGATATGTTCGATCTGAAGAACATGCAGCTGATGGGCGGTCACCAGATCATTGAGGGCATTCGTCCCGTAACGGATAAGCCCATTGAGTGCCATTTTTATACCCGTGAGTGCGACCGTCTCTTCATTGAGAAAATCGCAGCAGCCGGATGTAATATGCTGATTCTGCCCGCAGAGCATTTTATCGGGGCGCCTCTGGCATATATTATGAATTACTGCCACGAGTTCGGCATGAAGGTGGGCCTCACTGTGGGCTGCTACACCCCTTTGTGCTTCCTGGATGAGTCCATCTATGACATTGACCGGGTGCAGATTGTCATTCACGGTGTCAGCAAGACCGATGGCAAGGACAACTGGGATTGGCGCCGCAGCTCTTTGGATCTTATTCGCCGCGCGCGTCAGGAAATCAACGAGAAAAATCCCGGCTGTGAGCTGGCAGTGGATGGCGGCCTGCGCTGGAACAACATGGAGCCTGTCATCGAGTGCGACCCCGATGTGATGATTCTGTCCTCTGCCATTTTCAAGGACCCCGATGGCATTGAGGCCGGTGTGAAGAAGTGCCGCAAGTCCATTGATGACGCTGCTGCAAAATTCGGTCTGAAATAATACAGATGAGAGCCGGTTCCGGCTCATTCCTGACCGCCACAGGGGCTGCTCTGTGGCGGTCACACTATATCAATAAAAAGGAGTTTGTTACAAATGAGCAGATTTTATAAAATTGCCAATGCCTTAAAGGCCCATGATTTGGATGCGTTTCTGGTTACCAGTGAACCGGGCCGACTGTATGCAACGGGATTTCCTTCCTCTGCGGGCATGGCTGTCATCACCCCTGAGGAGAACTATTTCTTTACAGACAGTCGCTACATTGAGGCGGCAACTCAGAAAATAGATCATTGTACCATTCTGGAAACCAACCGGCAAACACCCATGATGCAGCGGGTGCAGGATGTGATCCAACGGCACAACATCCTTCGTATGGGATTTGAAGAAGAATATTGCACCGTAGCGGAGTTTCAGAGCTGGAAGAAAGCGTTCCGCTGTGAATTTGTACCTGCAACTGAGGTCATGATTGCGGCCCGGTCTTCCAAGGATCAGGATGAAATTCAGGACCTTGTGGCAGCCCAGAGAATTGCGGAAAGGGCACTGAAAGAAGTTTTGGACTTTATTCAGGTGGGGCGTACGGAAAAAGAAATCGCTGCCTATCTGCAATATCAGATGCTGCTGGGCGGTGCAGAAAAAATGTCCTTTGAGCCAATCGTGGTCAGTGGTGCCAACAGCAGTATGCCCCACGGAGTGCCTACCAACAAACCGGTCAATGCAGGCGATTTCATTACCATGGATTTTGGTTGTGTGTATAACGGATATTGCTCCGATATGACTCGCACAATAGCCGTAGACCATGTGACGGAGGAAATGGAACGGGTATACCATACGGTTCTGAATGCACAGCTGGCGGGAATTGCTGCGGCCAGGGCCGGTGTTACAGGGCAGACCGTTCACGAGGCCGGAGCAAAGGTGATTTCTGACGCAGGCTATGGCCCCTATTTTGGTCATGGGTTCGGGCACGGGGTTGGTGTGGAGCTCCATGAACACCCCTTTGCCGGGGCGGACAGCAATGTGCCGCTTCCGGTGGGAGCGGTGATTTCCGCAGAACCGGGGATTTATCTTCCCGGCAAGTTCGGCGTCCGGATTGAAGATGTGATCGTGGTGGAGGAAAACGGATGTAATGATATTACCCTGGCACCCAAAGATCTGATGATTCTATAATGGAGAGCCGATTGGGTTGGGAGATGCAGCGTTTTAGGGAATCTTAAAGTTGTGGAAGAAAAACAGGCTTGTATGCAGGCAGAGAATATAGTAGAATAGACGAAATAACAATGATAAAATCAGAAATGGAGGCTATGTATGACGGAGCCTGTATATTCTTCTGTCACTAGAACACGAAGGCCCAGAAAAAGACGAAGACAAGCAATCAATCGACTGGGACTTCTGATTTTGCTGGTAGCAGTCCTGCTGGCATTTTCCTGGTATCAATATAAAGGAGGGACGCAGTCGGCACCGCGCACAGAACCCTTTGTGGCAGCGGCGGTGGGAGACACCATTACCATTACTGCCGGTGGCGACATCAATATTTCCAATGCACTCTTAGAAAATGCCTGGCAATCCGACGGTACATATGACTTTGCTGCCATGCTGCTGGGTGTGGCCCCGCTTTTGGGAAAGTCTGATCTTACGGTGGTGGATGCAGAGACCAATTTTTGTGGAGCACCCTATGATGGGGAGAACCACAAAGCACCGGAGGCGTTGCTGAAGGATTTGGGACAGGTGGGCGTGGATTTGATTCAGACTTCCAATACCATGAGTATTTATAATGGAGCAGACGGGCTGAAATCTACCATAGAACATGTCAAGCAGGCTGGGCTGATTCCCGTGGGTACCTTTGCAAGCTCTCAGGATTGGCAGGAACAGAAGGGGTTCACCATGGTAGAAGCCAAGGGCTTTCGGATTGCCTTTGTGTCCTTTACCAAGGGATTGGGAAATATGAGTCTGCCGGAGGGATGCGAAAACAGCGTAAACCTTCTATATAAGGATTACAACACTACCTATCAGGAGGTAAATCAGGAGGGCATCCGGGAAGTATTGAGCTTGGTACAGAAAGAAAATCCTGATATTACCATTGCGCTTCTGCACTGGGGCAGTGAATATGACGAAGAAATCAGCCGAACCCAGAAGGAAATTGAAACGTTAATGCTGGACGGTGGCGTAGATGCCATCATTGGCACCCATCCCCATCTGGTAGGAGCCATATCAGAGAAGGAACACACCCTGACAGCTTACAGCTTGGGAAATCTTCTGTCTGTGGATGAGAACCCCGGTACCCAGCAGGGGATGATTTTGAATCTGGAATTCACCAAAGAGTCAGACGGAACCAAACTGACAGGCTGGAGCTATGATCCCATTTATTTGGCAGATAAAACCCAGACGGCTTCGGGGAAATATGAGATTTTGGACACCAAAAAGGAAATTTCGATCTATGAGACGGAGTATATTTACCGGGTCAGGGAAGAATTGTATCAGTCTTTGTTAAAATCGGTGGAGCAGATTCAGTCTCTGATTGTGTTAAAAGAGGAATAAAAAAATACCAACTGAGTTCCCTTGGGAGTCAGTTGGTATTTTTGATTCACAGGAAAAACGGAGAATAAAATAGAGAGTGAAAACTTATCGTGCGGTGGCCCGGCTCATATCCCGATGATCCGGTTTGGGTTGGATATCACCGGCCTTTGTCAGAGCATTTTTGGTGAGAATGGGACCAACCAGTTCATAGATCAAAACGGAGAAGAGGATGATATCCCGAATAATCCGCCCTTCTGCCCCCATCTCAGCGGCTACGGTAACGGACATACCCAGGGCCACACCGGCTTGAGGAAGAAGGGTAATACCCAAATACTTACAGACATTTGTGTCACACTTGGTGATCCGGGCACCAAGGTGTGCGCCCAGGATCTTACCGGCGGAGCGGGAAACAATATAGGCAATACCAATGCCGACAATGGCAAATTCCATAAATACGCTCAGATCCAACTCAGCTCCGGACATCACAAAAAACAGGACATATAAAGGTGCGGTCCAGCGCTCCACCTTAAACATGATGTCCTCGGAAAAGTCGCACAGATTGCAGAACACACTGCCCACCATCATGCAAACCAGCAGGGGGGAGAAGCCAATGGAAATATCATCGGTAATGGAGAAATGCAGTTTAGAAAGACCCGCGGCCAGAAAAACAAAGGTCACAGCAATACTCATTCTCTTGGAGTTGGATTCAAAAAGCCGGGCAATCACGGAGAAAACATAGCCGATCACAGCACCCAGAAGGATGGAGCCCACAATCTCCAACAGGGGATTCAGGACAATGGACAAGATGCTCAGAGCGCCTGAATTCATTGTTTTGGCAATCCCAAAGGAGATGGCAAAAACCACAAGGCCTACGGCATCGTCCAACGCAACGACGGGCAGTAAAATGTCAGTCAGGGGACCTTTGGCTTTGTACTGGTTTACGACCATCATGGTGGCGGCAGGGGCGGTAGCGGTTGCAATGGCACCCAGAACAATACAGGTGGAAACAGGAAGCTTGCTGCCAAGAACAAGGTGCAGCAGAATCAGCGTCACATCTACAAAGAAGGTGGCAGACAATGCCTGAATGATTGCTACAACGGTGGCTTGTTTGCCGGTTTTGCGAAGTTGAGAGAGCCGGAATTCGTTGCCCATGGCAAAGGCAATGAAACCCAGCGCAACATCACCCACCAGGCTGAACTGTGCGACCTTTTCAAAGGAAGGAAAGCCCAGACCGTCGATTCCCAGACGCCCAAGGAAGCAGGGACCGATTAACACACCGGCAATCAGATAGGAAGTGACCGCAGGCAGATGCCAGCGTTTCACCAGACGGGACAGCATAAGACCGCAAAGTAGCGCAAACGCAATGGTAATAAGAGTTTCCATAACAGACAATGCCTCTTTTCTCATGTAAAGTTTTGAACGATGCCATTATAGCATGAATTTCAAAAGATACAAGGACAAAAATTCACAAAAATTCAAACATTCATTTCTTTTATTCTTTCAATTCGTTCCCTCAAAGGCAGACGGAAGGAATTGCGGGTCGCAGTTGACGAATGGAGCAAATTTCGTTATAATTGAGAAAAAATTATGCAGTAGATGAATGAATCGTGGTATTTATTTTGGGAAAAGATCCGATATGCATGGGAGGAACTATGGTGAATGTATGTGTATATGGAGCGGCAAGTCAGAAAATCCATCCAGACTATCTGAAAGAGGCACAGCAGCTGGGCAGGCTTATAGGACAAGCCGGCCTGGGGCTGGTGTTTGGCGGCGGCGCCACCGGCATGATGGGGGCCTGCGCCGGAGCAGCGCATCAGGTTGGAGGAAGGATCATCGGCATTGCGCCCCATTTTTTCAATCAGGAAGGGGTGTTGTTCCCTCACTGCACGGAAATGATTTTTACAGACACCATGCGTCAGCGGAAAGAAAAAATGGAGCTTTTGTCCGAGGCTTTTATCATGACTCCGGGCGGCATTGGAACCATGGAAGAATTTTTTGAAATTCTGACCTTAAAGCAGCTTGGCAGAATGAACAAGCCCATTGCGGTGCTCAATACCAAGGGATATTATGACTCCCTCAAGGACTTGTTGCACCATTGTGTGGAGCAGGATTTTCTGGAGCCGGAGGGACTGGAGCTGTTTCAGATGTACGGAAGCCCTCAGGAGCTGATGCAGGACATGTGCAAGGAGCTGAGAATATGAAAATTCTGGTCAGTGCCTGCCTGTTGGGGGCAAATTGCAAATATAACGGAGGAAATAATCTTTGTCCTGAGGTTCTGGATTTGCAAAACAGTCATACGCTGATCCCGGCCTGTCCCGAGCAGCTGGGAGGACTTCCTACTCCTCGTCCCCCGGCGGAGAGAAATGGGGAGCGGGTGATTACCTGCGAGGGGGCGGATGTTACCCAAGCCTACCAAAGAGGTGCAGAGGAGACCGTAGCCCTGGCAAAACGGCTTGGCGTTCAATGTGCCATTTTGAAGGCCAGAAGCCCGGCTTGCGGCTGCGGCGCCATCTATGACGGCAGTTTCATTCATCGGGTCGTTTCCGGGCGTGGTGTGGCTGCACAGCTTATGGAAGAGGCAGGGATTCCTGTTCATACGGAAGAAACTCTGCCAAAAGAACTGTAAACCAAGGAGGACTCATGAAAATTTTGAAATGGAACATTCGGCGTTCTGACTTGATTCTGGGAAGTGTCCTGTGTTTTCTGCTTCTCACAGGGCTGATCGTATTTTTTGTTGGACAGGAGCGGGAGGAGCCCCTTACCATGATGCAGCTGGCCATCAATCCGTATGAGGAGTCCTCTTTTTATCGGGAGGGGGAGTTTATTCGCTGTACCCAGGTGGAGACAAAGACGGGGGTGGATGTATCTTCTCATCAGGACAAAATTGACTGGCAGGCCGTAAAAGAGGCCGGAGTAGACTATGCCATGATTCGAGTGGGTTGGCGTGGTTATACAGAAGGCGGACTCAATGTGGACACCACCGCCCTGGAAAATTTGAAGGGAGCCACGGAAGCAGGACTTCCTGTAGGGGTCTACCTCTATTCTCAGGCCATTACTGTGGAGGAAGCCAGAGAAGAGGCAAAATTGGTTCTGGATGTGATTCAGGATTGGAAAATCACTTATCCCGTGGTCTACGACTGGGAATGGATTGGCGGCGATGCAAGAACGGTAAATGTGGACAGCAGAATCGTTACAGACTGTACGATGGCTTTTTGTGAGGAAATTGAAAAGGCCGGATACAGACCTGCGGTCTATTTTAATCAGGATTTGGCCGACAGACTGTTCCATTTGGAAGAATTGCAGAATTATGATTTCTGGCTGGCACAGTATGAAGATGCCATGACCTTTCCTTATAATGCAGAAATGTGGCAGTATAGCTGCACTGCAACCGTCCCCGGAATTCAGGGAGAAGTGGATCTCAATATGAGTTTTAAAAATTATGAGAGCACTGAAAAATAGAAAGAGCCTGTCTTTGAGAGATGTCCCAAAGACAGGCTTTCTTTATGTAATGATAGAGAAGAATTTACAGGCCCAGGCCCTTTGCCAGATTCACAACAAAGTCCTGCACATTGGTGACGATGCCCTTGGCGGACAGGCTGCCCCGGTCGGCCAGCTTGTTTACCACAAACTCGGCGATGTCAACGCAGTAGAAATAAATCTGACGGACCGTTCCATCGGGCATAACACGGAAAGAGGGGGTCATGTTGCCGGTGGCAATGGTATGGAGCATGGTGGCCATGCAGATGACGGTGGTAGCACCACGAACCTGGTCACGCATGCAGTCCTGTGCTTCATATACGTTGGCATGGACGCAGGGCAGGGGGCCGTCATCACGAATGGAGCCGCCCAGTACATAAGGAATGTGGTTTTTCTCCAGAGAATAGATAATGCCGTTGTCGATGTTCTCTTCCTCAATGAACTTGGCCACGGAACCGTGGTAGCGGACACGGTTCAGCAAATCCAGATGGTTATAGTGCCCATTGGGCTGGTTCTTGGTAGTGTAGATGTTCTGACCCAGGGCGGTATTGAGGTAAGCACCTTCCAGATCGTGAGTAGCCAGGGCATTTCCGGCCAAAACGGCATGGACATAGCCGTTATCTACCAGCTTTGCAAAGGCGTTTCTGGCATCATAGTCAAAGGCAAAGGCAGGGCCCATTACCCAGACAATCTTGCCATGGTCACGATCGTGGCGGAGCAGCTCATAGATTTCGTCATAATCCTTAGAAAATGCGGTTTCACGGGACCGGTTCTGCCGGAAGGCAAATACATCCTGTTCCTCGGTTACTTCCTTGAATCCGTCAGGGTGGACAAAGATGCCGTCCTCACAGTTCTCGGTACGGCCGGTAAAGACCAGTTCACCCTGTTTCAGAACACGGAACTCTTTTACATAGATGACACCGTTGTCATACACGGGAACACAGTCCATCCGGCTTTCTTTTGCCATGATCCACTGACCGTCTACCTTAAAATACTCAGGGAAAATACTCATGGCGTGGTAATTCATGGGGGCTACGCCATCCTTGGGGCAGGGCTCCATAACGGCGTTGGGGGCATTCAGGAACCGCTCCTGAGAAAAATCGGGGGCTGTATAGGGTCGCAGGGCAAAGCTCATGATAATCGCTCCTTTGTGTAATATGTAGTATAGCATGTGGATTTTCATGTCCTGAATGTATACTATCACACAAAGCAGGTATTGTAAACAAGAATTCCCGCCAAGGGGAAAATGGAATTCAAAAAAGACCGGAAAAAAGTCGAAAAAAAGTAAAAAAGGGGGTTGACATTTTCTGTGGGT
>JAHHRZ010000020.1 GCA_020025515.1 Oscillospiraceae bacterium
CTATGCGGTTGAACCGCCGTGTACCGAACGGTACACACGGTGATGTGAGAGGTCGGCTACTCAACATAATGGGTTGCCTCCTACTCGATTTTCAGAATGAGACAGAAAGGAGCCTCCGCCGAACAGGGGACGGCAGAGGCTCAACGGGGGGTTAAGAAATGGAGTAAATGTAAAGAAAGAAAAAATGCGGATGGTTTGGATTGCAAAATAATACGGGAAAATGCAAGCGCATGGAAAAAAGGAATGGGGCGGAGCTGTCAACCGTACCCGATACAGGCCGGGACCACGCATTACATACCCCAAACGACGTCACACAGCGGAATTACTATAGAAAATAGGATAGAAAAGAGTGAGGTTATATAAGCCCATAAACCTCGTTATCTACATATATCAGAAATTATATTAAAGAATTGAAAGGAGTCGTATCTATTTTGTCATGCTGGTTGGGAGTAAATCAGCCCATCGGAATCGCCACCCTTCTGTTTGGTAACTACATAGTATCACAAATAAATTCTTTAGTCAAGTATCTTTTTAATTATTTTACTGAAAAATTAGATTTTTGGATAATCAGAAAAAGCTGCCTGGCCAAAATTGGCAGGCAGCTTAACAGATGTTATGGATCAGCCGGAGATCAGGGTCATGGATCGATCAACGCTGCTGATGTAGGAAATGACCCCCATTGCTACGGCAATGACCAGCATGGTCAGTAAACAAATCAAAATACAGGCTTGTTTTCTGGTAAGGTTCATATGTGTCCTCCTATCGGGCATCCAGAGCGGCTCGCAGAAGCCGGGAATTTGCAAGCTCAATGTCATTGAACATGTCAGCACGGAATCCGTCAACGCCTAAGGTTCCTTTGTACCAGCTGCAACTTTCAAAATGGGCTCGAATCTCCGGGGTCTGAAACTCATAACCGTGACGAGCATAAAGTTCATTGAGTGCAATGGTCAGGTCCCAATCCGAGAGGGACTCATAATCTTCAGCCGTCAGATATCGGATATTGCTGTCGGGGATGATGAATTCAGATTCCGTTGCCGGAGGCTCTGTCGGCTCCACGGTGGGCTCGGTGGCAGGTTCTGGCTCCGGTTCTGGCTCTGGTTCCGGTACCGGTTCCGGCTGAGGTTCAGGCTGCGGCTCCTGAGGAGGAACGAAGTGCGGTTCCGTTACAGATTCGGTTGCAGGAGCGGTCGTGGCTTTGACAGCAGGCTGGGTAACGGGGACAGTTGCAGGAGCAGTTGTGGTGACAACAGGCTCTGTAGGACTGACAGGCTGCGGCTGTGTGGAAGGGGAGTCTGTAAGCACGGGAACGAACAAATCGGTTTCTTGTTGTGGAGGAGGTCCTTCCCAGACAAATCGGCAAACAGCCGCTCCAAACAAAGCGCCAATCAGGAAGACAAAACCCAAAGTCAGACAGACAATGGCGATTTTTTGAGAACTGCTGGCTCTGGCCGGACGACGTACCCGGCGCACGGGAGTCTGGGGCATTTGGGCCTTCGTCACATTCGCACGCGGCTGAGGATTTGGACGGGCCGTCTGGTCTGCGCCTCCGGGGACCTGGGAAACAGGGACCTGCCGGGAATGATTGGTTTCTTGATGTTCCATAAGCGGTTCCTTTCTGAAATCCTGGATAAGATTCCTATATTATACTTGTTTTTCCAAAGAACATCAACCATTTTTGCAGAAAACTATTTTTGAGGAATTCACGAAGATTTCACATCCGTTGTCTTCCGTTTCCTTTTATTCTATGATATACTTGTTATGTATAAAATATGAAAACCCAATGGGAGGGATTTTGTTGCTTACATATGAAGAAGTGACTAAAAGTGAAGCCATCCGAACCTATATTATACGGGCAGATGAGTCGCTTGCAGCTCTTGGATTTACAGAGCATAGTTTTGCTCATGTGATGCATGTGGCCGAAATGGCAAAATATATTCTTCAGACCCTGGGCTATGGTGAGAGAACGCAGGAACTGGCCAGAATTGCCGGGTATCTGCACGATATTGGAAATTTAGTGAATCGCTCAGAGCACTCCCAGTCCGGCGCAATTATGGCATGGAGCATTCTCAATGACATGGACTGTGATCCCGGAGAAATCGCCACCATTGTGACTGCCATCGGCAATCACGATGAGGGAAACGGCGTGCCTGTGAACGAGGTGGCGGCTGCACTGATTCTGGCGGATAAGGCCGATGTGCGCAGAAGCAGAGTCCGAAATCGGGACATTTCTACCTTTGATATCCATGACCGGGTAAACTATTCGGTCCAGCATGCCCGGCTGAAAATCAACGAGGAGAAGACTCAGGTGCTGCTGAAGCTTACGGTAGATACGGAATTTGGCTCCGTGATGGACTACTTTGAAATCTTCATGCAGCGGATGATTCTTTGCCGCAAGGCAGCCGAGCGTCTGGGCCTGCAGTTTAAGCTCATGATCAATGAGCAGCCCCTCATATGAGAACCTGCCATATTTTCTGCGCCGGAGGGTTTACAGGTCTGCTGGAGCAGCCCAACCCGGAGGATCTGATTCTGGCAGCGGACGGAGGGCTGGAGCATCTGAAGGACTTGGGCTTGCCCGCGGATGGAATCCTGGGAGATTTTGATTCCCTGGGATATGTGCCCACGGGTCCACAGGTAGAACGCTACCCTGTGGAAAAAGATGACACGGACTCCATGCTGGCAATCAAGGTGGGATTGCAGCAGGGATGCAGGCGGTTCTTGATCTATGGCGCTCTGGATGGCCCCAGACTGGACCACACTGTAGCAAATTTTCAGGCACTATCCTATCTGGTCAATCATGGAGCCATGGGATATCTCATAGGAAATACAAACATTGCCGCCGTTCTTTCGGCGGGAAAACTTTGTTTTGAACCCCAGGCTGTGGGAATCCTCTCTGTTTTTTGTCAGGGAGGGATAGCCGGTGGGGTTACTTTGCGTGGTCTGCAATATCCCCTTGAAAAGTCCAAGCTTAGTTATGACTTTCCTCTTGGGGTCAGCAACCATTTTTTAGGAGAGCGGGCAGAAATCTCTGTGGAGCAGGGACATCTGCTGATACTGTGGGACAGGGAAAATGGCCTGCCTGAATGGACAGAAACGAAAGGAATGAAATAGAGAGTCATGGCAAAAGAAAAACGAGGCTCCAGAGAGGTTCCTGTACGACAGACTCTGGCGCCTTATGATCCGGACCCTGAACAGGGCCTGACGCAGGCGCAGGTAGAGGTCAGGCTGGAAGCAGGATGGTCCAATGACCCCGGCGACCCCCCTTCCAAAACGGAGGGGCAAATTATTAAGGAAAATACCTTGACTTTTTTTAACCTGATTTTTGTGATCCTGGCTGTTTTGCTGGTGGTGGCAGGATCTTATAAAAATCTAATGTTTCTGGTCATAGCCATTGCCAATACATGCATTGGCACAGTGCAAGAGATCCGCTCCAAGCGCACGGTGGATAAACTGACTCTTGTGGCGGAAAAAACGGTAAAAACCTTACGAGATGGTGGGTTTATCGGGGTCCGGCCCAGCTTGCTGGTGCGGGACGACATCATAGAGCTGTCCGCAGGAGACCAGATCTGTGCAGACGGCGTGGTTCGTACCGGCGAAATTCAGGTCAATGAGTCTTTGATTACAGGTGAGGCGGATGCCATTATCAAAAAACCGGGGGATGAACTGAAATCCGGTTCTTTTGTGGTGGCAGGCAGAAGCCGGGCCCAGCTGACGCAGGTCGGCCCCGATGCTTTCGCGGCCAAGCTTTCCGCCGCCGCAAAAAAGGATGTCCATGCCACCCAGTCGGAAATGATGCGGTCTCTGGATCGTCTGATACGGGTGGTTGGTTTTGCTCTGATCCCTGTGGGCTGCATTTTGTTCTATCGGCAGTTCAAGGGGCTGGAAATGCACTTCACAACTTCGGTGGAAACCACAGTGGCGGCATTGATCGGTATGATTCCCGAAGGACTGTACCTTCTGACCAGCGTAGCTATGGCGGTATCGGCTATGAAGCTGGCTCAGAAACGAGTATTGGTGCAGGATATGAACTGCATTGAGACGCTGGCCCGTGTGGATGTGCTGTGTGTGGATAAAACGGGAACCATTACGGAATCCAAAATGGAAGTTCAGGATCTGGTGCCCCTTGACCCGGAAAAAGACAGTCCCGAATATCTGGAGCAGACCCTTTCCGCTTTGTATTCCGGAGAAGAACCGGAAAACGATACCGGTAAGGCAATGGCAGAACGGTTCTCCAAAGCCGATCCCTGGCGGTGCTGGGCAAGAATTCCATTCAATTCTCAGACCAAATGGTCCGCGGCCCAATTTGATAACGAAGGCTGGTTTGTGGTCGGTGCGCCGGAATTTATCCTGGGATATAAATACGAATCCATTTCCAATTCGGTAGCACCCTGGTCCAGCTTGGGCTGTCGGGTGCTCTTGGTGGCGCAATATAACAAGAAACCGGAGGCCAATCAGGCTCTGGATCCTGAGGCAGTTCGTCCTATGGCGCTGGTGGTGCTGTCCAACCGGGTCAGAGCCAGTGCCCCTGCCACCTTCCGATATTTTGCCAAGGAAGGCGTTTCTATCCGGGTCATTTCCGGTGACAACCCCATGACGGTGTCTGAAGTGGCTAGACGGGCCGGGATCGAAGGGGCAGAGCGGTACATGGATGCCACCAGGCTCAAGACCAAAGAGGATTTTGACGAGGCGGTAAAAAACTGTGTTGTCTTTGGCCGAGTCACGCCGGACAATAAGAAGCTGCTGATTCAGGCACTGAAACGGGCGGGCCACACGGTTGCCATGACAGGCGACGGTGTCAATGATGTGCTGGCACTGCGGGAAGCAGACTGCGGCATTGCCATGGCTTCCGGCAGTCAGGCTGCCAGCCAGGTCTCCCAGCTGGTGCTGCTCAAATCCGATTTTGCTGCCATGCCCAATGTAGTGGCAGAGGGAAGACGGGTCATCAACAATGTGCAAAGAGCGGCGGCTCTGTTTTTGGCAAAGAATATTTTCTCTCTCCTGCTGGCCCTGATTTCCATTGCGGTGGTGTTCCCGTATCCTGTAAAGCCCATTCATTTGAGTATGATTTCTGCCTTTACCATTGGTATTCCTTCTTTCTTCCTGGCACTGGAAGGGAACAGAGAGCGGGTAAAGGGCCGATTTATGGCAGGTGTTTTGCGAAAGGCCTTCCCGGGCGGTCTCACCAACCTGGTGGTCATTCTCATGGCGGTGGCCTTTGTAGTGGAATTCCAGCTTCCCACAGAACAGCTCTATACGGTCTGTACAGCGCTGATGTCTCTGACAGGTCTGCTGGTTCTGTATCAGGTATGCAAGCCATTTACCCCGCAGCGCTGGGGCCTGTGGGCCGCTATGGCGCTGGCCTCTCTATTGTGCTTCTTTGTGCTTCCGGAGGTGTTGGAGTTTGTGATGCTGGACAGAAAAGTGATGCTGGTACTGATGGCGGTATTCCTGATGACACCTACGGTCTTTCTGGCGTTCCAGCGTCTGTTTGATCTGGGAGATCTGCTGCACGATAAGATCAAGAAGCGTCTGGAAGAGCGCAGAAAGCTCTATGAATTTGAAGAGTAAATAGCCGGAAGGCTCCTTCTACTGGGAAGGGGCCTTCTTTGCTGTTAAATGGAGCGGAAGGAAACGCCGGATCATTCCTGCCTTTTCAGATGGAAAGACCTGTGGTATAATAAAAGAAAATTACTTTGGGAGGGCAGAACCATGGATTTTGAATTGCATGCCCCATTTGCGCCCACAGGCGACCAGCCTGAGGCCATCGAAACACTGGTAAAAGGACTGGAAATGGGCCTTGAGGAACAGACACTGCTGGGCGTAACCGGCTCCGGTAAGACCTTTACCATGGCAAGTGTCATTGCCAAAATGAACCGGCCAACTTTAGTATTGGCCCACAATAAGATTCTGGCAGCCCAGCTGTGCAGCGAGCTGCGGGAATTTTTTCCCAATAATGCGGTGGAATATTTCATTTCCTACTATGACTACTATCAGCCTGAGGCTTATATCGCCCATACGGATACCTATATTGAAAAGGATTCGTCAGTCAATGACGAGATTGAGCGTCTGCGCCACAGTGCCACATCTTCCCTGTCGGAGCGGCGGGATGTGATTGTGGTGGCCTCGGTCAGCTGCATCTATGGTCTGGGTGACCCCATCGACTACAAGAACATGGTCATTTCTCTGCGAGTCGGTCAGGAACGGCCTTTGGATGAGCTGCTTCGCAAGCTGACAGAAATCCGGTACGAACGGAATGATCTGGATTTCTCCCGTAATAAATTCCGTCTTCGGGGGGACACCTTGGAGATCTATCCGGCCTACTGGAATGGAAAAGCCATTCGGGTGGAGTTTTTCGGAGATGAAATTGACCGGATTTCAGAAATCAATGCCACCACAGGAGCCGCAGAACGGTTTGTAGACCATGTGGCGATTTACCCCGCCAGTCACTATGTGGCTTCCAAAGAAAAAATGGCCCGTGCTATGGAGGAAATTCGTAAGGAGTGCGACCAGCAGGTGGCCTATTTCAATGCACAGAATAAACTTCTGGAGGCCCAGCGGATTGCGCAGCGCACCAATTACGATTTGGAAATGCTGTCGGAAATCGGATTCTGCTCCGGAATTGAGAATTATTCCCGGGTCATTTCCGGTAGGGCACCGGGGACACCGCCCACGACCCTTATGGACTATTTCCCGGAGGATTTCATCATGTTCATTGACGAAAGCCATGTGACCATTCCGCAGGTTCGGGCCATGTATGCGGGGGATCATTCCAGAAAGGACAGCCTGGTGAATTTCGGCTTCCGGCTGCCATCAGCCTATGACAACCGGCCTCTGAATTTTGAAGAGTTTCAGGGAAAAATCAATCAGGTCATTTATATTTCTGCCACCCCCGGGGAGTTTGAAAAAACCCGTTCCGGCCAGATTGCCCAGCAGGTGATTCGTCCCACAGGCCTTTTGGACCCCCTCACAGAGGTGCGGCCCATTGAGGGGCAGATTGATGACCTCATTGGGCAGATCAATGAAGTGACTGCAAGGAAGGAACGGGTGCTGGTAACCACGCTTACCAAGAAAATGGCGGAGGATTTGACCAACTATCTCCAAAAAGCAGGCATTAAGGTTCGATATATGCACTCTGATATTTCCGCTATGGAGCGTATGGAAATCATCCGGGACTTGCGAATGGGGAAATTCGATGTATTGGTAGGAATCAACCTGCTTCGGGAAGGTCTGGATTTGCCGGAGGTCAGTCTGGTGACCATTTTGGATGCAGACAAAGAGGGATTCCTTCGTTCGGAGACCAGTCTGATCCAGACCATCGGCAGAGCGGCAAGAAATGCGCAGGGCCGGGTCATTCTCTACGCCGATACCATTACCGGCGCCATGGCGGCAGCTATGGAAGAGACGGAACGCCGCCGCTCCATTCAGGATGCCTATAATCAGGCCCACGGCATTGTGCCAAAGACGGTGGTAAAGTCCATTCGGGAGCTGATTGAGATTTCCAAGTCTACCTCTGAGGTCCGCCGGAAGGACGGCGTAAAGATGACCCAGGTGGAGCGGGAACGGGAAATTGCCCGGTTGGAAAAAGAAATGCGAGAAGCTGCCCGTATGATGGAATTCGAGTATGCGGCTGTTCTGCGGGATGAGATTGTGAAGATTCGGGGCAAAAAATAAGCGGATTTGGAATCTGGACCTGAACCAGACGGTGCACCAATCAGTCAGAAGCAAATCGGAACCTGTGTGCGCAGACCGGTTTGCTTCTGATTTTTTAAAGAGGGGACATGTGAAAACAGGGGGATAAGGGCAGTGTTCCCACAGTTTCAGACAGGAAACCGGGAAAGTTTTTTCGGAAAAGTTGTAAAATTTGTATATTTTCAAAAAAGGGCTTTCTTTTTTTAAAAAAAACTGTATAATGATAAGATGAAAATTGTATGTTGGAAAGAGTGACTATGAAGCAAAAATTTGATTGGATTCCCAAGTACGCTGTGATACCGGCTCTGTCTCTGATTATTGTTAATTTAATAGCCTACTATGGCACAAGACTGTTTACCGGTGGCTCTCTGGCAGATAATTTGAATATCACTCTGGCGCTGGATGAGACCATCCCCTTTGTGCCGGGAGCCATTGTGGTTTATGTAGGCGCGTTTATAAGCTGGATTATTGGATTTTTCGTGATTGCGCGGGACAGCAAAGAGATTTGCTACGAGGTGTTTTCCGGAGAAATGATGGCAAAGCTCATCAGCACGGTGATTTTCTTGATTATGCCTACGGTGATGGTACGACCGGAAGTGCCGGACGGTGGATTTTTCCATTGGTTGACCAAACTCATCTATGCAATGGATACACCGGACAATCTGTTCCCCAGTCTCCATTGTCTGGAAAGCTGGGTGGTTTTCCGTGGAGCCATGCGCTGCCGCCGGGTAGGAAATGGATACCGCATTTCCATGTTTGTGATTGCACTTTTGGTATTCGCCTCAACGCTTCTGGTAAAGCAGCATGTAATTTTGGATGTTGCAGGAGGGATTCTTGTAGGTGAATTGGGCATGTGGCTGGCTCGTCGGCTTCGGTTTGGCAGAGTGTTTGCGGCCATGGAGAGGAAGTGGGGCCGGTAAGCATATGGAAAAGAAAAAAAATAACAATATTGTATGGATGATCCTGTTTCCCATTCTGGCAATCGCAACGGTGTGGATGGTGGCTTCCAGCAGCAAGGACTTTTCCTGGTCGGATTTTATGTATTATGTTTCCACCATGAAACCAGGCTGGCTGGAGGCTGCGGTGCTGGCTATGCTGATGTGTATTCTGGCAGAGGGTATGAGCTATCGCTTTATCTGTAAGCGTCTGGGGCACAAAACCGGACTGAATCAATGCATTACCTGGTCGGCAGCGGATATTTTCTTTTCAGCCCTGACCCCTTCTGCTACAGGCGGTCAGCCTGCCACAGCAGTTTTAATGATGCGAAGCGGAATTCCGGGGGCAACCTGCTCTGTGGTACTGCTCCTGAACCTTGTTATGTATACCCTGGCGATTCTTGCGGTAGGCCCCTTGGTCCTGGCCATCTGTCCCGGTGTATTCGAGCTGTTCGGCCCGCTTTCCAAGGTTCTGGTTGCGATCGGATTTGTGATGCAGCTTGTGCTGTCGTTATTCTTTATCATTCTGATTCTGCGAGATCAGCTTATCTGGCGCATTGCAGATGGTGCGTTGTCCCTTTTGGAAAAGCTTCGGATTCTCCGAAAAAAGGGAGAATACCGCCAGAAGCTGGCGAATAAGATGCCCGAGTATCGAGCCTGCGTCGAGCTTGGGAGAAAAGATCCTAAGTTGATTTTTGGCGCTTTTGCCTTTAACCTGCTGCAAAGAGTGTCTCTGCTTCTGGTTCCCGTGTTCGTTTATATGGGAACAGGGGGAACGATTCAGGGGGCACCGGCGGCCTTTGGTGTGCAGTCCTGTGTGGTTCTGGGCTCCAATGTGGTTCCGCTTCCCGGCGCCATGGGGGTGGTGGAATACCTGTTTTTGGACGGATATTCTAACATCACGCCCAATACGGTGAGTATGGCGCTCCTAAGCCGGGGAATTTCTTTCTATGGATGCTTTTTGCTGTGCGGCCTTATCATGCTTGTCAGTCGCATTATTATTGGGCTTAGAAATAAGGAGAAATAAATAATGATTGGATTTTATGATTATACGGTTATCTTGACATACGCATCCCTGGTTTCTGCTGTAGTAGGTGTGTTTGTGTCCCTTTGCGGCGGAATCCCTCATCCCTATATTTCAATCTTCCTGCTGCTGTTTTCCGGACTGTGTGACGCGTTTGACGGAAGAGTTGCCCGAAGCAAGAAGAACCGCACAAAGAGTATGTGCAACTTTGGAATTCAAATTGATTCTCTGTGTGATCTGGTGGCCTTTGGCGTTCTGCCTGTCTGCATTGGCTATGCCATGTGGCAGATCCCCGGCGGATTTACAATCCCGGCTCCTGTTGTGGTTGCGGTTTCCTGCCTGTACGTATTGGGCGGCGTGATCCGTCTAGCCTACTTCAATGTGACGGAAGACGAGCTCCAGGCCAGCGGAAAAACCAAGCGGGAATTCTATTCCGGTCTGCCCATTACCTCCGCCTCTTTGATTTTCCCCACCTTCGCGCTGGTGAACTGGCTGGTGTTCAAATATTGCCAGGTAAATATTTCCTGGATGTATCATGTCCTGATGCTGGTGGTGGCATTTGCTTTTGTAGGTAAGTTCAAGCTGAGAAAGCCCGGCAACAAGGCCCTTATGGTGATGATGGGTATTGGCCTTCTGGAAGCTGTGCTTCTTGTGCTGAGCAAGTATGTGTTTTAAGCCATGGCCAACTATACAGACGAATCCGCCCTGTTATCCTTTTTGTATGAGACAGCTCCCGGGCGGGTGGTATTGAAAGCTGTCTCGGCTCCCTGGCTCTCCCGGATTGCCGGCCGGTATATGGACAGCCGCCATTCTACCCGCCTGATTCCGGATTTTGTCAAGAAGAACCACATCGATATCAGCGCCTGCAGAAAGCAGGAATTTACCAGCTTCAACGACTTTTTTACCAGACAGTTAAAGCCGGAGCTGCGGCCTGTGGATATGAAGCCGGAGGTGTTTGTCTCTCCGTGTGACGGTCGCCTTTCCGTCTTTCCCATTACAAAGGACAGCGCTTTTCATGTGAAGGGCAGCAGCTATACGGTCTGTGACCTGCTGGGCGGCGACCCGATCTGGCACAAGTATGAGGGAGGCACCTGCCTGGTATTCCGCTTATGCGTCAATGACTACCACCGCTATCACTATCTGGACTCCGGCATTAAGGGGGAAAACCACTTTATTCCCGGCGTGCTGCATACGGTCCGCCCCATTGCTCTGCGGAACTTCCCTGTGTTTGTGCAAAACAGCCGGGAATACACCGTGATGCATACGGACAACTTTGGGACCGTGACTCAGGTGGAGGTAGGCGCCATCCTCATTGGACGGATTGCCAACCATCACGGCAGCGGCCCCATGAAGAAGGGACAGGAAAAAGGAATGTTCCTTTATGGCGGTTCCTCCATTCTGGTGCTGCTGGAAAAGAACAAGGTTTCCCTGCTGGAGGATTTTCCAATGGACGGAGAAGAACGGCAAGTCCAATGTGGACAGACTTTGGGATATGGGAAGTAAGCAAAAGAAAATTTGATAATCACATCGCAAAGAGAACATCCCGGAAATGGTTCAAGCCTGAACCGTCTCCGGGATTTTTTATCACAAAGAAAAGTCCCCTCGCCCAGATTTGTGCTGAGCGAGGGGAAATTCCGTATTTGTAGAATGTAGAATCGGCGCTGCCAGGCCGGATTTTTTATAACTCCTTTTTCTTATAAACCCGGCAGGAGAGCAAATAGGATAAAAGAAATAGGAGGGTACAGAATACCACATAGCTTAACCGAAAAAAGAAATTGTAATGTTCCATGCTTCTGAAAAAAGGGGATAAAACCGCACTGTACCCAAAAAGCAAAGCCAGACCTGCAATGACGGAAACAACCATGATCGGCTCTATTTTATCGGTTCCCAGAATCAAAACCAGCGGGATCATGAATGTAGGCATGGACAGTGCAAAACCCCACCCAAAGATAAATCCATAGGAAATCCGTTCAAGGTTCAAAGCACCGGTAGTCAGATGAAATAGCAGTATGTTTACCAATGCCATACCGACGCCGATCAGTACATAAAGCATAGAGGAAATATAGCGTGCCGTAATCACATCTTTTCGGCGGACGGGCATGGTCAGCTCGAATTTGTTCCATTTGGAAGCGGCATCCTTTTGGATAATGGTCATCGTCAATGCACCAAAGCCGCCCATATTTCCACCTATGATGCCGGACAAAAGGGGGCCGTTGTCAGAGGTGAATCTGGTAACGATAGCAAGCACAACGGCTGCCATGAGGGAAAGCAGCAGTGTGGATTTTAAAGACCCTTCCACGGTGTAGAAGTTATTTCGGATCAATCCTTTCATTTAGTTGCCCTCCTGTGTCAAAAGCGGTAAAATTTCATCAATGGTGGCATTGTCCACTACAATGCCGGGGTATTCTCTGGAAAATTGCGGCCTGTTTTGGACCAACACTTCCAACTGCAAGCCCCGTTTTCTCATGGCCAGATACTGGGATGGATCCAGCTTTTCAAAGTCGCTTTGCTTCATCCGGGCGATTCCGTATTGATACAGCAGTCTGTCTTTTTCCTCTGTCAGGATGATTTTTCCCTGGTCGATGAAGGTGATGTAATCCGCAACCTTTTCAAGATCGGAAGACATATGGGAGGACATCAAAATCGAGTGCTCCTCATCCTCCACAAATTCCAACAACGCATCCAGCAATTCCTCTCGTGCAACCGGGTCAAGACCTGCGGTGGCTTCGTCCAGAATCAGAAGCTTTGCCTTGTGGGACAGTGCCACGCTGATGGATAGCTTCATAGTCATACCCCGGGAGAACGTCTTGATTTTTTTGTTTGCGGGAATCTTGAACCGTTCCAGGTAGGAAAAGAACGACGCTCCCTGCCAATTTTCATAGATATCCTTCAATACCTTTTCCAGCTTCTTGGGGGTAAGCTCCCCTGAAAAATGGACGGTATCGAACACCACACCGATATCGTTACGGAGCATTCGGTTATTGTCGGTCATGGTTTCTCCAAAGATGGTCACTTCGCCGCTGTCTCTTTGGATGATGTTCAGAACTGTGTTGATCGTGGTACTTTTTCCTGCACCATTCTTTCCCACAAAGCCCATGATTGCGCCTTTTGGAATCTGAAAAGAAACATTGTCCAGCTTAAACCCTGTATCTTTAAAAGACTTACACAGATTGCTGATTTGTAATGCTGTATCCATTTATTCACGCTCCTCATAAAAAAGTGTCAAAAGTTCCAAGATTTTCTCTAAAGGAATCCCGTTTGTGCGGGCGATTTCTGCGGCCTGCACCAGATGTTCCTCCACTCGCTTTTGCTGCTCCTCTTGCATAAAATCCTTGTTTTGTGCAGCCACAAAGCTCCCGCGGCCAACGGTGGTTTCAATAAAACCATCTCTGGCCAGGTCTTCATAGGCCTTTTGCACCGTGATCACGCTCACATGAATGGTCTTTGCAAGGGAACGCATGGACGGAATGGGATCCCCGGTTTTGAGTTCCCCGCTCATAATCATTGCCTTCATCTGGGATGTGATCTGCTCATAGATTGGTTTATTGGTATTACTGCTGATTATGATTTCCACAGATGTCCTCCTGTTAGTGATCTATAGTGTACTTAACGTACAAGTACATTATAGACAAAAATACAGAAATGTCAACAAAAATTTTCAGCCTGTTCTGTGTTGGGATGAGAAGCTGTAAAATCGATACGGAACATATCCAAAAGAGAGCCGGTATGTTTTCACACACAAATTTATGGAATGCCCCAAGGGAAAAGCTGCTTATTCCAGGCATATACAAAGAGTGGGTGCATAGGCTGTAGCAAAGAAAGGAGGGAGCGCATGGGAAGACGGGTGGCGGATCTTCGGTGTATGGAGGTCATCAGCATTTCCGACGGACTGCGGCTTGGATATGTAATCGATGTGGAGGTGCGCATCCCGGATGGACAGGTGCTGTCTCTCATTGTTCCAGGTCCTTGCCGCTTTTTGGGGCTTTTTGGCAGGAAAGGGGAGTATGTGATTCCCTGGTGCTGTATCAGGCGGATTGGTTCTGACATCATTCTGGTGGAGATAGATCCGGAGAAATGTTTGGTTCCAAGGCAAAAAACCACATGGTTTCAATCCGGAAGGGGATGCTGTGATTAGTAAAAGACCGCAAGAAAAAAGGTCTGACGCAGAACGTACGTTTTATACAATGGATATTCATAAAAATTAAGAAACGCCGCAAAATCGAGGAATGTCCCGATTTTTGCGGCGTTTCGATTAGTTTTTTTGTAAAATCCTATTCTGTGACGGACGCAGCTTCTTATGAAAGAAGAGCCTCCACCTGAGCCAGGGTGAGATTTTGCTCTCTGGCAATTTTTGCCACATCCTCATATTCCGGCTTTTTCTTGTCGCCTGCGTATTTCATACGGACAGGGCCATAGGGGGTATCGCAGGTCTCAAAGCGGCGGGAAAGGGTGGTGCGGGTCAGCTCCTGACGGCGGACCCCCAGGGTGGTGGTGTGTCTCAAAAGGGCCTGGGTGCAGCGCTCAGCATCCTTGGGCTTACACAGACAGGTGAGAAGAACACCGGGGCGGTTTTTCTTCATGCCGATGGGAGTGGTATAGACCTCCAAAGCCCCCATCTCCCAGAGCCGTTCCTGCGCAAAGCCCAGTGCTTCCGGTGTCATGTCGTCCAGATTGCAGGCGAGGCTGACCACCGTGTCCGAGTCAGGGGCCTGGCAGCCCAGAATGGATCTGACACAGTTGGCTGCTTCAAAATCTTTCTTACCCATGCCGTATCCCAGCGCTTCCACGGTGAGGGGGGGCATGGAGCCAAAGCGAGAGACAAAGTGCTTTAAGAGGGCGGCGCCTGTGGGGGTACACAGCTCCCCCTGAATGGTGCCGGAGTAAATGGGAATCCCGGTGAGAAGCACCGCGGTTGCAGGGGCCGGTACCGGCAAAATGCCATGGGCACACCGGACCTGCCCTGCTCCCACGTGCACTGGGGAAGCGATGATTTCTTCCGGGGCCAGAAGGTGCAGCGCATAGCATACAGCAGTGATATCCGCAATGGCATCCAGCGTCCCTACTTCGTGGAAGTGGATTTCATCCATGGGAACACCGTGGACCTGACTCTCTGCCTGGGCCAGAAGGTCATAAACTGCCAGCACATTGTCCAAGACTGCGTTGGGAAGGGTGATAT
The DNA here is from genome assembly GCA_020025515.1 of Oscillospiraceae bacterium. Classification (GTDB taxonomy): domain Bacteria; phylum Bacillota; class Clostridia; order Oscillospirales; family Oscillospiraceae; genus Faecousia. The sequence goes on from JAHHRZ010000020.1 coordinate 14,822, forward strand.
GCTCTTTCACCAGATGGCGGATCCGATGCAGATTGTTGTGGCTGTGAGGGTGCTCGTGAGAATGTTCATGGGAGTGCTCATGGGAATGCTCATGGGAGTGTTCGCCCTCTTCTTGCCCGTAGGCAGTCACCGTCAGATGAGAACCTGTGATTCCGCACTTGACGGAGGGCTCCAGTGTATAGGTCACACCGGGAAGACCAAGCTGATTCAGAGTTGTGATAAAGTCCTTGGGATCGGGCAGCAGAGAAATCAGGGATGCAGCCAGCATATCTCCGGCGGCTCCCATGGAAAGATCCAGGTACAATGTTTTCATGCTTTTGCCTCCATGTGGTTAATCATACTGGCCAGATATCCGGCCCCGAAGCCGTTGTCAATATTTACGACGGAAATGCCGCTGGCGCAGGAATTGAGCATGGAAAGAAGTGCGGACAGGCCATGGAAGGATGCGCCATAGCCCACGCTGGTGGGAACTGCAATGACCGGACAATCCGCAAGGCCACCCACCACACTGGCCAAGGCCCCTTCCATACCGGCGATGGCAATGATCACAGAGGCGTTCATAATATACTCCATGTGAGAAAGGAGCCGATGGACGCCGGAAACGCCCACATCATAGAGCCGCAGCACTTCATTTCCCAGAGCTTGGGCCGTAATGGCGGCTTCTTCGGCCACAGGGATATCACTGGTGCCGCCGGTGGCAATCACAATTTTTCCCAGGCCGCTGGGCTTTGGCAGATCCCCAATGACGGCAATACGTCCGGCCTGGTTATAGCATAGGGGATGGACAGCGTTTATGGTCTCGGCGGCTTCCATGGAAAGCCGGGTGATGAGAATGGTTTCCTGACCCGCTTTCTTCATGTCTGATACAATGCCAATCATTTGCTCCGTTGTCTTTCCGGCTCCATAGATGACTTCGGGAACCCCCTGCCGCAGACGGCGGTGGTGGTCTACCTTGGCATAGCCCAGGTCATGAAAGGGCTCCAGTTTTAGCTGGAGCATAGCATCTTCAATGGTGAGAGAACCGTCTTTTACCTGACGGAGAATGTCTTTTGTGGTGCAATCGCTCATAGCCGTTCCTCCAAATCCAGAAGAATATGGTCGTAATAAGGCAGCAATGCCTGCCGGATGGATTGCCGCATGGCAATGATCCGGGGAAAGTCAGAGGCCGGAACCTGAATCCGGGCAGAGCCTGCCAGGTACCGAACCCGGAAATCCCGAAAACCAAGCTTACGGAGACAATCTTCGGCGGCCTCCGTGTTTTGCAAAAGAGAATCGGTGATGGGGGTCCCGGTGGGAATCCGTGTGGCAAGGCAGGCATAGGCGGGCTTGTCCCAGGTAAAGAGACCAACTTCCTGGGAATGTTTGCGGATTTCATCCTTTGTCAGACCACACAGCCGGAGCGGGGACAGCACATTCAACTCTTGCAGAGCCTGGTATCCGGGACGGTCCGCCACATCGTCCGAGGCGTTGGTTCCGTCCAGCAAAACCGAATAACCTGCCTCTTTTGCGGCTTTTACAATGGTAGAAAAAATTACTTTTTTGCAGAAATAGCAGCGATTTTTGGGGTTTTCCCGTATCTGTGGCTCCTGCAAAGGGGTGGCTTGCAAAACGGTCAGCTCTACCCCCAGTTCCCGAGCCAGACGCTGGGCATCTGCAAGCTCAAAGGCAGGCTGAAAGGGCGTCTTCACAAAAAAAGCCCCCACTTGGGCGCCGTATTTTTTGGCACAGTAAAGCAGATAAGCCGAATCGACACCGCCGGAAAATCCCAAGGCCACCTTGGGATACCGGGAAAAAAACTCTGTTAAGGTCATATGCTGGCCTCCTTTGTATTCTGTAGCCTATTTTACAGGAAGCCGGAAGATTACGCAACTCTAATTTCATACTACGGCAATCCATGTGGAAAGTATATAAAAACAAAATGCGTTTTTTGGTTACTATTTTTGCGGAGCGGTCAAAGAAAACCGGGCACTCCGGATCGTTGGCACCAGATAAGGAAGTAATTTTGAAAATCCAAAACGGAGTGTATCGAATTTTGATACACTCCGTTTCTTGCTATATAACTGCCCAATAAATTGGGATTTATCTTTGACACTTGTAGTATATAAACATATCATCACGATGTGTTTCTACGAAACCTACTTTTTCTAAAACATGCTGACTTCTGGTATTGGTGAGAATGGCATCTGCTAAGACAACCTTAACATCAAGTGTGCCAAAGGCGTAATCAAGTGCCAGTTTTTCAGCTTGCGTCCCATAGCCATGGTCTTTATAGTTTGCATTTTTAAGTGCAATTCCTATGGTAACGGAATAATTTGGAACTAATTCCTTAAAAATCAACTCACCTATTACTTCGTTATCATGAACAATGGCCATAGGAATCTGCTGCTTGCGTTTTTTGCGTTCAATATAACGAGCAACCCCCTCTACGCTATAGATGTAAGGTTCATACGTATCTTTGTCAAAGTACAAGTCTGGGTCGTTTTCATAGTCCTTTAAATACTCATAGTACATTTCGTCAGACATGCGTGTTAAAGAGATATTCATGTATACACCTTCCTGCTGTCATGCCGTCAAATCCTAATTTATCCATTGGTTATGAATTACAATACAGGTGAAATGGAAAGCGATGCTATTCTTCTGCATTGCTTTCACAAGCATACTGTTTTTACTCCTGCGGAAGTAAAACAGTTCAATCGTTAGGGACAGCTCCTAAGACCTTCTCGGAAACATTTCCTTATGGGGCGTACGCAATAGGGAGCGCCTGGCATGTTCATTGGGGGAAGAAGCTGTCGAAGATGGCGTTCATGGCAATTTCGTAATCTTTTTCTGCTACACCCAAGACGATATTCAGTTCTTTTGTGCCTTGGTCGATGAGGCGTACATTGACTCCTGCATTGGCAACGGCGGTAAATACCTGTGCAGCCACATGGGGGCGGCCAGCCATACCACGGCCCACCACGGCAATCATGGCAAGACCATCAAAAATCTGCAAAGTGTCCGGGTTTACGGAAGTACGGATATCTTCCAGAAGATCGGTTCGGCACTTGTCCAGATAGCTGGTAGGAGCCACCAGAGACACGCTTCCGATACCGGTTGCCAGATGCTCAAAGGGAACCCCGTTGCGCTCCAGACAGGAGAGAATTCTCCGGCAGTAACCGATTTCTGTGTTGGAACGCTCCTTTTCTACCTGAATGGCAGAATAGCCTCTGCGGCCTGCCAGGCCTGTAATGGCGCCGGCCGGCTCGTGGGATTGGGCCACAATCCAGGTGCCGTGGGCACTGGGGGTCATGGTATTGCGGATGTGGACGGGAATTCCTGCCAGTTTTACCGGATAGATGGCATCCTCGTGGAGAACCGTGGCACCCAAGTAGGCCAGCTCTCTCACTTCGGTATAGGTGATGGTGCTGATGTGGGAGGGGGTGGCTACCACACGGGGGTCCGCCGCCAGAACCCCGGACACATCGGTCCAGTTTTCATAGACACTGGAACCGGAGGCACGGGCCAGAATGGCACCGGAGATATCGGAACCGCCCCGGGAGAAGGTGGCGGCGGTGCCATCGGGCATCCCACCATAGAAACCGGGCATAACGGCACCGGAAAGACCCTGAAGCTTCGCCGTCAAGGTCTCATTGGCGGCTTCGCTGTCAAAATGGCCTGCCTTGTCAAAAAAGACACACTGTGCAGGATCCAGGAAGGGAAGCCCCAAAAGGGCAGCCATAATGCGCCCGCTGAAATATTCGCCCCGGCTGGCACAGAATGCTTCTCCTGCACCACGCTCCATGGCCCACAAGGTGGCCTGGAATTCATGGCTCAGGTCCAAATCCAGATGGAGTTCCTCCATGATTTCCTGAAAACGGGCCTGCACCGGGGCGAAGGCAGCAGCCACATCGCCGCCTTGCCGGGAGGCCTGGTGACAGCGGTAAAGCAGGTCTGTGATTTTGATATCATCGGGGGTACGTTTGCCGGGGGCAGAGACCACAATGAATTTCCGCTCCGGGTCCTGGGCCAGAATGTCCCGAACCATGTTAAAGTGCGCGGCATCTGCCAGAGAGGTACCGCCGAATTTCGCTGTAATCATACGAATGTTATCTCCTTTTTATTGGCTGACCAGTTGCTCCATATCATAGCGGCCGGGGGCCTTTCCCAGAAGGAAGGAGGCGGCCTGCAAAGCACCCTGGGCAAATAGGCTGCGGTCATGGGCCTCATGCTTTAAAGTGAGGCTCTGGGTGCCGGTGGAGATATGGACCTCATGGATTCCCACCACGTTGCCCAGACGGAGGGAGGAAATGCCGATTTCCTCCTTGGTGCGCTTGCACTGGCCGGAGCGGCCGCAGTGGATGGTGGCATTGGGGCGGACAGCCTGCACGGCCTTGGCCAGCATCAGGGCAGTGCCGCTTGGTGCATCGGCCTTCCGATTGTGATGTACCTCCAGAATTTCCACATCGGCCTGAGGGAAAAATCGGAGCGCATCTTGCGTGAGCTTGCACAGGACCGCAATGCCAAGACTCATATTGCCGGTGTAAAAGACGGGAATCTCTTTGGCGGCATTTAGGATTTCTTCCTGCTCCAGAGGGGTGTGGCCTGTAGTGCCCACAACCAGAGGAAGCTTGTGCGCCAGGGCGTAGGCAACGGCATTGCCGGTGGCAGTGTGGAAGGAAAAGTCAATGACCACATCCGCAGGGGCATCGATTTGAGAAAAGTCCGTATCAATGCCTTCTCCTCCTTGCACATCCACAAGGGCAGCCACACAGCCATTTTGTTCGCCTAAATCCAGAAGCTTATGAAGTTCCCTGCCCATAGCTCCTGCGGCGCCGTTTATAATTACTCTCATGCCAGCACCCCCAGCTTCTTCATCTCCAACAGAAGTTTTTCTTTGGCTCCTTCGCTCATGGGAGTGAGGGGCAGACGGATTCCCCCTTCTCCATATCCCATAGCCGCAAGACCGGCCTTTACGGGGATGGGGTTCACCTCACAAAACAGCAGGCGAATCAGGGCTAGAAGCTGACATTGCAGCTTTGCGGCCCCTGCCACGTCTCCAGCAAAAAACCGCTTGCAGATTTCCAATGTCTCCTTGGGCACCAGATTGGACATGACGGAAATGCAGCCGATTCCACCCATGGCCAGAATGGGAACGATTTGGTCGTCATTGCCGGAATAAAGATCCATGTCCTGTCCGGCCATGGCGGCCACGGATACGATCTGACTGATATTTCCGGAAGCTTCCTTCACGGCGGCAATTCTGGGGTGCTTTCCCAGAGCGGCACAGGTGGCAGGCAGCAGGTTGCAGCCGGTGCGGGAAGGAATGTTGTATAGGATCAGAGGCTTGGTGGAGGCGTCTGCAATGGCGGTGTAATGGGCGATGAGTCCCTCCTGGGTGGCCTTATTATAGTAAGGGGCTACCAGAAGACAGGCGTCCGCACCCACGGAACAGGCATACTTTGTCATGGAGATGGCCAGGGCAGTGTTATTGCTTCCGGTGCCTGCCACCACAGGGACCCGCCCCGCGGCACGCTCCACGGTGAAGCGAATCACATCTTTGTGCTCATCCTCGGTCATAGTGGCACTTTCGCCGGTGGTGCCGCAGGCAATGAGGGCATTGATCCCTGATTCAATCTGCCAATCAATGAGACGGCCAAAGGCTTCATAGTCAATGGAGCCGTCCAGGTTCATAGGCGTTGCCAGAGCGGTACCAATGCCACGGAAAATCTCGTTTTTCATGGTATATTCTCCTGTCTTTCTATCAGTTTCGTATAAAATCAAAGGGTGGATAAAAACGGCTCCAAACGATCCATGGCGGTTTTCAGTTCCTCCATGGAGCAGCAGTAGGACATGCGAAGGTATCCGGGCGCTCCAAAGACGGAGCCGGGAACCGTGGCAACTTTTGCCTCATGAATCAGGCGAACACAGAGGGCTTCATCGCTGTCACACAGGTGCGATACCTGGGGGAACAGATAGAAGGCGCCTTGCGCCGCGGTACAGGGCAGCCCCATTTTTTGAAGGCGGCCCAGAAGGTACGTTCTGCGTTCTTCATAGCTTCCGGCAAAGCAGGCAGGGTCAAAACGGAGTGCCTCTTCGCAGGCGGCCTGAAGCATGGCAGGAGCGCAGGTCACTGCGTGGCTGTGTACCACGGTGATACGCTGCAAAAGGGAGGCAGGGGCCATGAGGTAGCCCATGCGCCAGCCCGTCATGGCATAGGGCTTGGAAAAGCTCTGTACTGCCAGAATTTTTTCTTTCAGATCTGTAAATTGCGTGAAGGTAAAGCAAGGGCCAAGACCCCAATAGACATCGTCACACAGAACCAGCATGTCTCTGGATGTAATAAGACTTGCAATCTGCGTGAGGTTCTCTCTGGAATAGACCACTCCCGTGGGATTATTGGGAGAGTTCAAAATCAAAAGCTTTGTTTTGCTGGTCAATGCTTGTTTTACTGCCTGAGCGGTCAGCTGAAAGCCATCTTGTGCCGTGGCAATGGGAACGGGTATGGCACCAGCCATGCGAGCCACGGTATCATAGAGACTGAACGCCGGGGTGGGGATCAAAACCTCATCTCCGGGATTCAACACAGCGGTCATGGCACTGTAAATGGCCTCGGTGGCTCCTAATGTAATCAAAATTTCGTCGGGCGTATAGGAAAGCCCACGTTTTTCGGCTTCAAACTGGGAGATGGCCTGCTGCAGGGAAAGGTCGCCGGCGTTGGCGGTATAGTGGGTAACGCCCTGATCCAATGCATCCTTTGCGGCCTGACGGATGGGTAGGGGGGTATCAAACTCCGGCTCTCCCAAAGTAAGGAAGATGCAGCCGCCAGCCTCTCGGGCAAGGTTGGTATAGCGGCGGATCCCACCCAGCCGAAGGCCGTCCAGAGTTCGATTCAGTTCCATTCCAAGCCCTCCGCAATACGCCACAGGAAGTCGGCACCAACCTCCAGGGCCTTTTCATCAAATTGAAAATTATTGGAATGGAGCGCAGGAGCGGGGCCGCAGCCAAGGAAGGAAAATACACCGGGCAGAAAACGCTGGTACCAGGAAAAGTCCTCAGAGATGAGGGCCGGACACGCCAGACGCTCCATGGGATAGATTTTTTCAACCTGCTCTAACAGGGCACTGTCATTCCATACGGCGGGATAGCCGTCAGAATAGTGAAGCTCCAAAGTGCAGCCGGTTTCCCCGGCAATCTCTTCTGCCAGATCATTCAGACCATTTTTCAGGGAGTCAAAGACAGAGTCGTCCAAAGCACGCAGGGTTCCCTCTACAACGGCGGAGCCTGCCAAAGCGTTGCGGACAACACCGGCCGTAAACTTTCCGAACTTCAAAAGACGGAAGGTTTCCTGGGGAAGTGGGCGCTCCAGAGCCAAAGCGCCCTGATACCACCGGACAGCGGCTTCCATGGCGTCCAGTCCTTCAGAGGCCCGTCCCACATGGGCAGAACGGCCCGTTACGGTCAGAGTCACCTCGGAGGATCTGCACATCATACCGCCGGGGATGGAAGAAACGGTTCCCACAGGCAGATCCGGCCATAGATGCAGGCCGAAAATGGCTCTGGTATTAAATTTCTCAAAAACACCGCTGAGACACAGATCTTTTGCACCGCCCAAGGTTTCCTCCGCAGGCTGAAACACAATCAGAATGTTGTGGGGAAGGGTTTTGGCTCCGTTTACCCGGCGGGCCAGTTCCAGAGCCATGGCCATGTGGCCGTCATGTCCGCAGGCGTGCATGGTTCCCGGATGGCAGGAGGCGAAGGGAAGCCCGGTGTTTTCGGTAACGGGCAGAGCGTCCATGTCAGCCCGAAAGGCCAGGGCAGCAGACTTTCCAAAGTCAAAGTAGGCGCAGATGGAGCTTTCCGCCGGAGTGAGGATCTCACAGCGAAGGGGCTTCAGCGCATTATGAATATAGGCCAGGGTGAGAGGAAGATCTTTCACCAGCTCCGGGATTTGGTGCAAAGCACGACGATCTTCATATAAGTTCATAATCAATTCCTCCGGTTGTAATTTGAGGGCATTCGTGGTATGCTAAAGAAAAAAGAGAAAAGGAGCGTCCTCATATGAACGCAGAACAGATTATTGAGTTTATCCGCAGCGCTGAGAAGAAAACCCCGGTAAAGGTTTACATCTGGGAAAAGGAACCCACTTCCTTTGCAGGCGCCAAGGAGTTTCCCACAGGTGCCAATACCAAAATTGTGTTTGGAGACTGGAAGGTGATTGCCCCTCTGCTGGAAGGGCAGAAAGAGCGCATCCAGGACCTGGTAATTGAAAATGACAGCCGAAATTCTGCGGTGCCCCTTCTGGACAAGAAGAATATCAACGCCCGCATCGAGCCCGGTGCCATCATTCGGGATCAGGTGGAGATTCACGACGGTGCCGTGATTATGATGGGGGCCGTCATCAATATCGGTGCCATCATCGGAAAGGCAACCATGATCGATATGGGTGCTGTTCTGGGCGGCCGTGCCACGGTTGGCGCAAACTGCCATGTGGGAGCGGGTGCGGTTCTGGCCGGCGTTGTGGAGCCTGCCAGCGCGACCCCGGTAGTCATTGAAGACGATGTCCTCATCGGCGCCAACGCCGTCATTCTGGAGGGAGTGCGGGTAGGCCGGGGGGCCGTGGTAGCCGCAGGCGCTGTGGTTGTGAATGATGTTCCCGCCGGAAGCGTGGTGGCAGGTGTCCCTGCAAGGGTCATCAAGCAGAAATCAGAAGTTGCTGCGGGAAAGACCGCTCTGGTAGAGGCACTGCGGGAACTGTAACTATCCTTATTATACCACAACTTTTTGCGGTGTACAGACATTTTCTTGCGTGATTGCTCTGCAAATCCTGCTTCTCTGGAGCTTGGCCATGCAGGATTGAAAAAAGATTCAGTGGAAAGCCCGGAAAAAGAAAGAACGATGCCCTCCCTGCCGAAAGCCAAATATGTGGAAAATACAGGAAGACTGTCAAGAATACCACGAAATACGGGGACGAACTCTGTAGAAAATAGATGGATTTTGGTCATATTTGCCAAATACTACTTGACAAACCAGATTCTCTGCAATATAATCCAAGAGAGATATGACTTCGCATAGAGTCACTTCAAGCGATTTTACGGACCACTCCACAGGAGAGTAAAGGCCATACGGACAGCCTGGTCCATTGCCGGTTGCGGCTTGCCGCTTTGTTGATCGAGTCTGAGACTCGAGGTTTATAAGTTGGTTACTTCATAACCGAAATGCGTCTTACGCATACTTGTGAAACGGTCAATAAAGAGTAGTAAAAGTAATGTTGCTATATAGACTCTGTGTGCCTTGGGAACCTGTTGCAAATCAAGATTATTGAGGATCCTTTTATTCCAAGAGGGTTTATTTGAAACGGGCTTCGAGCAGGGAAACGATGTTGATACAAACGCAAGTTGTGTGAAAGCAACTTGCGTTTTTCTTTTTGCGAGGTGTAATATGGAAATGGATGAAGTGAAGAAAGAATTAGAAAAATTGGATCAGAATAAGGCTCCGATTTATGAGGCGCTGCAAACCTTCCGGCAGATGCGGGTGGTTCCTTTTGATGTTCCCGGTCACAAGCATGGCCGGGGCAACCCGGAGCTGACGGAATTTTTGGGCAAGCAGTGTGTTGCGGTGGACGTGAACAGCATGAAGCCTCTGGACAATCTTTGCCACCCCACATCGGTGATTCGGGAAGCAGAGATCCTGGCTGCGGATGCGTTTGGGGCAGCCCACGCTTTCCTGATGGTTGGCGGCACCACCAGCTCCGTGCAGAGCATGGTTCTGGCCACTTGTAAAAGAGGAGATAAAATCATTCTTCCTCGCAATGTCCACAGAAGCGTGATCAATGCTCTGGTTTTGTGCGGAGCAGTTCCCGTATATGTCAATCCTGAGGTGGATCACAGACTGGGTATTTCCCTGGGGATGCAGAGAGAGCAGGTGGAAAAGGCCATCCGGGAGAATCCCGATGCGACGGCGGTGCTGGTCAATAATCCCACTTACTATGGGGTTTGCAGCGACCTCAAGGCCATCGTCAAGATGGCTCATGCAGCGGGCATGTACTGCCTGGCAGATGAGGCCCACGGTACCCATTTTTATTTTGGTGCGGGAATGCCGATTTCTGCCATGGAAGCGGGTGCGGATATGGCAGCCGTATCCATGCACAAAAGCGGCGGCAGCCTGACCCAGTCCAGTCTGCTTCTGCTGGGGCCCAATGTCAATGCGGGCTATGTGCGGCAGATCATCAACCTGACCCAGACCACTTCCGGCAGCTATCTTCTCATGTCCAGTCTAGACATCAGCCGCCGCAATCTGGCCCTGCGTGGCAGAGAGGTCTTTTCCAAAGTCGTCTCTATGGCAGAGTATGCCAGAGAGGAGATCAACGCCATCGGCGGCTACTATGCCTTTGGCAAGGAATTGATCAACGGCAATTCCATCTTTAACTTTGACCCCACAAAGCTCAGCATCCACACAAGAGAGATCGGACTGGCTGGCATTGAGGTTTATGACATCCTCCGGGATGAATATGATATTCAGATCGAGTTCGGCGATATCGGCAATATTTTGGCATACCTGTCCATTGGAGACCGTCCTCAGGAGCTGGAGCGGCTGGTCAGCGCCCTGGCGGAAATCCGCCGCAGATACCAGAAGGATCATTCGGGCCTGCTCAATCAGGAATATATCGATCCTGTGGTGGTGGCAAGTCCTCAAGAAGCGTTCTACGCACCCAAAAAGAGCGTCCCGCTTCGGCAGAGCGAGGGCTGCGTGTGCAGCGAGTTTGTCATGTGCTATCCTCCCGGAATCCCCATTCTGGCTCCCGGCGAGAGAATTACCGCAGATATTCTGGACTATATCGAATACGCCAAGGAGAAGGGCTGCTCCATGACCGGCCCCGAGGACCCGGACATTCTGCATCTGAATGTCTTGGTGTAAGGAGGAAGCGAAATGGAATTTTGGTTCAGTGAATTTCATGCACCGGATGTAAAACACTGTATGCGGGTAAACCGTCACCTGTACTCCAAGAAGAGCGACTATCAGCAGATCGATATTTTTGAGACCCCGGAGTTTGGCCGTGTTCTGACTCTGGACGGAAGTGTCATGCTGACCGAGCGGGACTCCTTTATTTATGACGAAATGATTACCCATGTGCCCATGGCGGTTCATCCCAATATTCAGGACGTTCTGGTGATCGGTGCAGGAGACGGCGGCGTTGTCCATGAGCTGGCAAGATATGACCAGGTCAAGAGAATTGATCTGGTGGAGATGGATCCGGCGGTATTGGATGCCTGCAAGACCTACCTGCCCGAAAATGCCAGCCGTCTGGATGACAGCCGGGTTCACATCTATTTTGACAATGCTCTGCGGTATATCAGACGGTGCACCAACCAGTACGATCTGATTATTGTGGACTCCACCGACCCCTTTGGCCCTTCGGAGGGCTACTTCACCCGGGAATTCTATGGCATTTGCTACAATGCTCTGCGGGAAGACGGCATCATGGTCAATCAGCAGGGAAGTCCCTTCTATCGCCACGATGCAGATGCCATGAAGCGCAGCCACAAGCGCATTGTCAGCACCTTCCCCATCAGCCGGGTTTATCAGGCCCACATTCCTTCCTATGCCGCCGGTTACTGGCTCTTTGGCTTTGCCAGCAAGAAGTATCACCCCATTGATGACATGGACCCGAAGAAATGGGAGGATTTCCACCTGAAAACCAACTATTATACCACAAAACTCCATGTAGGAGCATTTTATCTGCCCGCATTTTTGGAGCGGATGCTTGAGGAGGTTGAGGCATGAACCGAAATGTAGAAACCTTTATCGGCTGCGACAGCCCTTATGAAGAGGCAAACATCGTCCTGTTTGGCGCCCCCTTTGATTCCACCACCAGCTTCCGGCCCGGTGCCCGGTTCGGATCGGCGGCCATGCGCCATGAGAGCTTTGGTCTGGAGACCTACAGCCCCTACCAGGATAAGGATCTGTGTGATTACAATACCTTTGACAGTGGGGATCTGGAGCTGTGTTTTGGCAGTGCGGAAGGGGCTCTTCATGATATTGAAGAGCGGACAAAGGAAATCCTGAGTGATGGCAAGCTTCCTCTTCTCCTTGGCGGCGAGCATCTGGTGACGCTGGGCTCTGTCAGGGCGGTATTTGAAAAATATCCGGATCTTCACATCATCCACTTTGATGCCCATGCGGATTTGCGGGAAGACTATCTGGGAGCGAAGCTCAGTCATGCCTGTGTCATCCGCCGCTGCCATGATCTTCTGGGGGACGGCAGAATCCATCAGTTCTGCATCCGCAGCGGCGACCGGGAGGAATTCCGGTTTGCCGAGGAGCACACGGAAATGCACCCGTTTTGCTTTGAGGGACTCAAAGAGCTGGTTGAGGAACTGAAAAAGACCAATGTCCCTGTGTATTTTACCATTGATTTGGACTGCCTGGACCCCTCCGTATTTCCCGGAACAGGCACCCCGGAGGCCGGCGGTGTGACCTTCCCTCAGCTTCTGGAGGCGATTCTCGCCGTCAGCGAAACCAATGTGGTGGCTGCGGATGTGAACGAACTGGCTCCCATGCTGGATCACAGCGGTATTTCCACCGCAATGGCCTGCAAGGTTCTGCGAGAACTGATTTTGGCTTTGAACTGAAAATCATTTATCCACTAAAAAGAATGAAGGAGATATGTTATGAGTAGAGTATTGGTTATCGGCTGCGGCGGCGTAGCTGCTGTTGCCATTAAGAAGTGCTGCCAGGTCAGCGAAGTATTCACCGAGCTGTGCATTGCCAGTCGGACCAAGTCCAAGTGCGATGCACTGGCACAGGAGCTGGAAGGCAAGACCGCTACAAAGATCACCACTGCACAGGTGGATGCCGACGATGTGCAGCAGGTCATTGACCTTATCAATAGCTACAAGCCTGATCTGGTCATGAACATCGCTCTGCCTTATCAGGATCTTACCATTATGGATGCCTGTCTGGCCTGCGGTGTCAATTATATGGACACTGCAAACTACGAGCCTGAGGACACCGACGATCCCCAGTGGCGTGCCATTTATGAGAAGCGCTGCAAGGAAAAGGGCTTCTCTGCCTACTTTGACTACAGCTGGCAGTGGGCTTACAAGGAGAAATTCGAGAAGGCCGGCCTCATGGCTCTGCTGGGCTGCGGCTTTGACCCCGGCGTCACCCAGGCATACTGCGCTTATGCCAAGAAGCATGAGTTTGACACCATTGATACCATCGACATTCTGGACTGCAACGGCGGTGACCATGGCTATGCCTTTGCCACCAACTTCAACCCCGAAATCAACCTCCGGGAAGTCTCTGCCCCCGGCAGCTACTGGGAGGACGGTCACTGGGTGGAAATTCCTCCCATGGCCATCAAGCGGGAGTATGACTTTGACAGCGTCGGCCAGAAGGATATGTACCTGCTGCACCACGAGGAGATTGAGTCTCTGGCAATCAACATTCCGGAGGTTCAGAGAATCCGCTTCTTTATGACCTTCGGTCAGAGCTACCTGACCCACATGAAGTGTCTGGAAAATGTGGGCATGCTGTCCACAACGCCCATTCTGTTTGAGGGCAAGGAGATTGTACCCATCCAGTTCCTGAAGGCACTGCTGCCCGATCCCGCAAGCCTCGGCCCCCGTACCCACGGCAAGACCAACATTGGCTGCATCTTCACCGGCAAGAAGGACGGTCAGGAAAAGAGCTACTATATCTATAATGTCTGCGACCATCAGGAGTGCTACAAGGAAGTGCAGAGCCAGGCCATCAGCTACACCACCGGCGTGCCTGCTATGTGCGGCGCTATGATGATGCTCACCGGTCAGTGGAACAAAGCCGGTGTCTACACCGTGGAGGAGATGAACCCCGATCCCTTCCTGGATGCACTGGACAAGCACGGCCTGCCCCGTCGTGAAAATCATGCTCCTGTTCTGGTAGATTGATGGAACAGAAATTAGATCCCCGATTTGCAGCCCTGGGGGGCAAAGCGCCGGAAGCAGTTTTCGGAGGACTGCCCACCCCCAGCTATGTCATTGATGAAGCGCAGCTGTGCAGAAACGGAGAAATTCTTGCCTCAGTGATGAAAAACACCGGCTGCAAAATTCTCCTTGCCCAGAAAGCCTTCTCGAACTATGATTTTTATGGGAAGCTGTCTGCCTATCTGGCAGGTACGGAGGCCAGCGGTCTCTATGAAGCCAGACTGGGCAAGGAAGAAATGCCGGATCAGGAAGTCCATGTGTTTTGTGCAGCCTATCGGCAGGACGAGTTTGAAGAACTGTTGGAGTATGCGGATCATATTGTATTCAACTCCATTCATCAGCTTCAAAAATTCGGTCCGACCGCCAGGGAAAAGGGGAAGAGCATTGGTCTTCGGATCAACCCCCAGTGCTCCACTCAGGAGGGTCACGAAATCTATGACCCCTGCGCCAACGGCAGCCGCCTAGGTGTCACCAGAGCGGTTTGGGATGCGGAGATGACCCCGGAGCTTTTGGGCCTTCTGGATGGTCTCCATTTCCACACCCTCTGTGAACAGGATTCCGATGCACTGGAAACCACCCTGGATGCGGTGGGGGAGAAGTTCGGAGACATTCTGCCCAGGATGAAATGGCTGAACATGGGCGGCGGTCATCACATCACCCGTCCGGGCTACGACATTGCCCGGCTGGAAAAATGCGTGACAAAGGCGCAGACCCAGTGGAATTTGCAGGTCTATTTGGAGCCGGGAGAAGCGGTGGCTCTCAATGCGGGGTTCTTTGTGTGCCGGATTCTGGACATTGTCCGCAACGGGAATAGTTCCATTGCTATTTTGGATGCCAGCGCCGCCTGCCATATGCCGGATGTGATCGAAATGCCCTATGTGCCGCCGCTCTATGGCGGGCAGGAGGGAAACGACGGTCCTTATAGGTACCGTCTGGCAGGTCCCACCTGCCTGGCCGGAGATGTGGTGGGAGACTATTCCTTTGAACGGGAACTGCACGAAGGAGATCTGCTGGTCTTTGGAGATATGGCAATCTACACCACCTGCAAAAATAACACCTTTAACGGAATGCCGCTTCCCAATATTTGGAGGCATACCCAGACAGGGGAGCTGGAACAGCTGACCCGGTTTGATTACTCCGACTTCAAAATGCGTTTGGGAAGATAAAGACGGCTTCCGCTGGGAAATAAGAAATGGGCTGACTTGCCGCTTGGGAAGTCAGCCCATTGTGTAATTTTGGGAAGGTCGGAGACAAAACGCCGCAGAAAACAAAAAACCGCCGACTCCATTGGGAAGGAGACGGCGCAATAGAAAAAACAACAGTAGAAACAGGCTGGCTTTGTGCACTATGTCAAAAGTAGCCTTTTTGCTTTGGAAATATTGACAAAAGAAAAAAGATGTGATACCATGATAGTCCATGCTGTGGCAGTATGCATTGCCTAGACACCCATCTTGCAGAGTTATATTACCACAGTGACGGGCCGCTGTCAAGACCCGAAAATTTCAAAAGTATCAACGAACCCGCGCGTATCATCATTGGATGCTTCGCGCTATATTATTCCGACTTTGTCGAAAAGAAAGGCAGTGATGACGCACATGGCAAAAGTCAAGGATCAGCTGTTTGGCAAGACTGTTCGTAAGAGCTACGCCAAATACCAAGAAATCCTGGAAATGCCAAACCTTCTGAAAATCCAGAAGGACTCCTATCAGTGGTTCCTGGATAAGGGACTGCAGGAAGTCTTTCGGGATGTAGGCACGATCACGGACTTCAGCGGTAAGCTGGAGCTGTCCTTCCTGGATTTCTCTATGAAGGATAAGCCCAAGTACACCGTAGAGGAGTGCGTGGAGCGGGATGCTACCTATGCCCGGCCTGTTAAGGTTCGGGTCCGTCTGCGTAATACCAACACCGATGAGATCAAAGAGCAAGAGATCTTCATGGGTGACTTCCCCATTATGACCAATGGCGGCACCTTCGTGATTAACGGTGGCGAGCGTGTCATTGTCTCTCAGATTGTCCGTTCTCCCGGCATGTACTATGGCCATGAGGTGGACAAGGCCGACCAGCATACCTATACCACCACCGTGATCCCTTACCGTGGCGCATGGCTGGAGTATGAGACCGACAACCAGAATGTGTTCTATGTCCGCATCGACAAGAACCGCAAGCTGCCAATCACCTGCCTCATCCGTGCTCTGGGCGTGGAAACCGATGCCCAGATCAAGGAGCTGTTTGGCGAAGATCCCTTCATCAATGCCACCATTGATAAGGATACCTGCAAGACCCGGGAAGAGTCCCTGCTGGAAATCTACCGCCGTCTGCGCCCCGGCGAGCCTCCCACGGTGGAAAATGCCGAGGCCTACATGCAGGCCCTGTTCTTTGATGCCCGCCGGTATGATGTTTCTACCGTAGGACGCTACAAATTCAATAAGAAGATGGACATTTGGTCCCGTCTGTCCGGCCAGATTCCCGCAGAGCCCATTGTGGACCCTCTGACCGGCGAGATCCTGGCCATGCCCGGCGAGGCCATTGACCGTGCCCGCGCCCATGAGCTGTCTGCACGAGGTGTCAATCAGGCTGTTTTGACTGTGGAGGGCGGCAGAACCGTAAAGGTGTTCTCCAACGATATGGTCGATATGGCCAACTTCGTGGATTTCGACCCCGCTCAGTACGGCATTAAGGAGAAGGTTCGCTTCTCCGTCCTGCGGGAAATGCTGGCACAGAATCCCAGTGACTGGGGCGAGGCCATTGAACTGCGTCGGGATGACCTGATTCCCAAGCACATCATTGCCGATGACATTCTGGCTTCCATCAACTATCTGTGCTGTGTGGCTGCCGGTGTGGGCACTGTGGATGACATCGACCATCTGGGCAACCGTCGTCTGCGCTGCGTAGGCGAGCTTTTGCAGAATCAGCTCCGTGTGGGCTTCACCCGTCTGGAGCGTGTGATCCGGGAGCGTATGACCGTTCAGGATCTGGATTCCGTTACACCCCAGAGCCTGATTAACATTCGGCCTGTTACGGCTGTCATCCGTGAGTTCTTTGGCTCATCCCCTCTATCTCAGTTCATGGACCAGAACAACCCTCTGGCTGAGCTGACGCATAAGCGCCGTCTGTCCGCTCTGGGCCCCGGCGGTCTGAGCAGAGAGCGTGCTTCCTTCGATGTTCGAGATGTCCACTACAGCCACTATGGTCGTATGTGCCCCATCGAGACCCCTGAAGGTCCCAACATCGGCCTGATCAACTACTTGGCTACCTTTGCCAAGATCAATGAGTACGGCTTCATTGAGGCCCCCTTCCGCAAGGTGAATAAGGAGACCTTTGAGGTCACCAATCAGGTTGAATACATGACTGCCGATGTGGAAGACGATTACTATGTGGCACAGGCCAATGAGCCTCTGGATGAGAACGGCTGCCTGGCCAATGCCCGTATTACCTGCCGTCACCGCAACGAGATCATTGAAGTGGACCGGGATGTGATCGACTATGTTGACGTATCTCCCAGAATGATGTGCTCTGTTGCAACGGCATTCATTCCCTTCCTCCAGAACGACGACGCAAACCGTGCACTTATGGGCGCGAACATGCAGCGTCAGGCTGTGCCTCTTATGGTAACGGAAGCACCTGTGGTTGCCACCGGTATCGAGCACAAGTGTGCAGTGGACTCCGAGGTCTGCGTAAAGGCAAAGGGCCCCGGCGTTGTCACTGCCGTTTCTGCCACCAATGTGGTCATCCGCTATGACGACGGCGAAGTTCTGTCCCACAAGCTGACTAAGTTTGCCCGTTCCAACCAGGGTACCTGCGTCAATCAGCGCCCCATTGTGGAAGTGGGCGAGCGTGTGGATACCGAGCAGATCATCGCTGACGGTCCCGCTTGTTCTCAGGGCGAAATTGCCCTGGGCAAGAATGTGCTGATCGGATTCGTCACCTGGGAAGGCTATAACTACGAGGACGCAATTCTGCTGAACGAGCGCCTTGTCCGGGAAGACGTATTTACTTCCATTCATATTGAAGAGCACGAGACCGAGTCCCGTGATACCAAGCTGGGCCCTGAGGAAATCACCCGTGATATCCCCAATGTGGGCGAGGATGCCCTCAAGGATCTGGACGAGGAAGGTATCATCCGTGTGGGCGCTGAGGTCCATGCAGGTGATTATCTGGTGGGTAAGGTCACTCCCAAGGGTGAGACCGAACTGACTCCTGAGGAGCGGCTGCTGCGTGCCATCTTTGGCGAGAAAGCAAGAGAAGTTCGTGACACCTCTCTGAAGGTGCCTCACGGCGAAAGCGGTATCATTGTTGATGTGAAGGTGTTCAAGCGTGAAAACGGCGACGAGCTGCCTCCCGGAGTCAACAAGGTGGTCCGTGTCTATGTTGCCCAGAAGAGAAAGATCTCCGTGGGCGATAAGATGGCAGGCCGTCACGGCAACAAGGGTGTCGTGTCCCGTGTCCTGCCTGAGGAGGATATGCCCTTCCTGCCCAATGGTACTCCTCTGGATATCGTTCTGAACCCTCTGGGCGTTCCTTCCCGTATGAACATTGGTCAGGTGCTGGAGGTCCATCTGGGCTATGCGGCAAAGACCCTGGGCTGGAAGGTCGCTACCCCCATCTTTGATGGTGCAAACGAGAAAGACATCCGTGAGACCCTGAAGGAAGCTGGCC
Source organism: Oscillospiraceae bacterium (assembly GCA_020025515.1). GTDB lineage: Bacteria > Bacillota > Clostridia > Oscillospirales > Oscillospiraceae > Faecousia. Next base: position 33,421 of record JAHHRZ010000020.1, read on the forward strand.
TGCGTGAGGATGGCAAGACCGTCCTGTATGACGGCCGTACCGGCGAGCCCTTTGATAATCTGGTTACGGTTGGCTATCCCTACTTCCTGAAGCTGCACCATCTGGTTGATGATAAGATTCACGCCCGTTCCACCGGTCCCTACTCCATGGTCACACAGCAGCCTCTGGGCGGTAAGGCGCAGTTCGGCGGCCAGCGTTTTGGTGAAATGGAAGTCTGGGCACTGGAAGCTTACGGTGCTGCTTATACCCTGCAGGAGATCCTGACCGTGAAGTCTGACGACATCACCGGCCGTGTAAAAACTTATGAAGCCATCGTAAAGGGCAATAATGTCCCCACCCCCGGCGTTCCTGAATCCTTCAAGGTTCTGGTGAAGGAATTGCAGTCTCTGTGTCTGGACATCCGTGTTCTGGACGAGGCCGGAAATGAGATTGAGCTCAAGGACGAGGATGAGGACGAGGAGGTCATCTACAACACCGATGACGAAGTTTATGTCACCGATGAGCAGGAGGTCTTTGGCTCCGGCTACAATGTAGATGCCGACGGTCCCGAAGATATTATGGACGTTTTCAGCGATCTTGCCGACGAAGATGGCAAGACCGATGAGGAATAAGGAGGCTGTTTTATGGCAAATGCCACCTTTGACGCAATTAAGATTGGGATTGCGTCCCCGGATATGATCCGCCAGTGGTCCTATGGCGAGGTGAAAAAGCCGGAGACCATCAACTATAGAACATTGAAGCCCGAACGGGATGGCCTGTACTGCGAGAAGATTTTCGGACCTACCAAGGACTGGGAGTGTCACTGCGGCAAGTACAAGAAGATTCGTTACAAGGGCAAGGTCTGCGACCGCTGCGGCGTTGAGGTCACCAAAGCCAAGGTCCGCCGTGAGCGTATGGGCCACATTGAGCTGGCTGCCCCCTGCAGCCACATCTGGTACTTTAAGGGAATCCCTTCCCGCATGGGCCTGATTCTGGACATCAGCCCCAAGGTGCTGGAAAAAGTTCTGTACTTTGCTTCCTATATTGTTACGGACCCCGGCGACTGCCCTCTGGCTAAGAACCAGGTGCTGTCCGAGAAGGAATACCGGGATATGCGGGAGAAGTACGAAGATGACTTTAAGGCTTCCATGGGCGCTGAGGCCGTGAAGGAGCTCCTGGACGAGATCAACCTGGACGAGCTGTCCGAGCAGCTGCACAGAGAGCTCAAGGACGCTTCCGCACAGAAGAAGCTCCGTCTGGTAAAGCGCCTGGAAGTGGTGGAGTCCTTCCGCCAGTCCGGCAACAAGCCCAGCTGGATGATTATGGATGTCCTTCCCGTCATTCCTCCCGATCTGCGGCCTATGGTGCAGTTGGATGGCGGTCGGTTTGCGACCTCCGACCTCAACGATCTGTACCGCCGTGTAATCAATAGAAACAACCGTCTGAAGCGTCTGCTTCAGCTCCATGCTCCTGACATTATCATCCGCAATGAAAAGCGGATGCTGCAGGAGTCTGTGGACGCCCTCATTGACAACGGCCGCCGCGGCCGTGCTGTCACCGGCGCCAACAACCGTGCCCTCAAGTCTCTGTCTGACATGCTCAAGGGCAAGCAGGGCCGTTTCCGTCAGAACCTGCTGGGTAAGCGTGTTGACTACTCCGGCCGTTCCGTTATCGTGGTTGGCCCTGAACTGAAGCTGTATCAGTGCGGCGTGCCCAAGGAAATGGCCATTGAACTGTTCCGTCCCTTCGTTATGAAGAAGCTGGTTGCCGATGGCCTGGCCAACAACATCAAGTCTGCCAAGAAGATGATCGACAAGGGCAAGACTGAGGTTTGGGATGCTTTGGAGGACATCATCAAGGATCGTCCTGTCATGCTGAACCGTGCGCCTACCCTGCACCGCCTGGGCATTCAGGCATTTGAGCCTGTCCTGGTGGAAGGCCGCGCGCTGAAGCTGCATCCTCTTTGCTGTACTGCATTTAACGCCGACTTTGACGGCGACCAGATGGCAATTCACGTTCCTCTTTCTGCTGAGGCGCAGGCCGAGGCCAGAATGCTGATGCTGTCTGCCAATAACCTGCTGCGTCCTCAGGATGGTAAGCCTGTTACCGTTCCGACGCAGGATATGATCCTTGGTGCCTACTATCTGACCTATATCCGTCTGGGTAAGGCAGAGAAGGGTGCAGAGGAAGTTGTCATTGTGGATGGCGGCGACAGCCAGTGGGAAGAGAACCAGATCGTCGATGCCGATGAGTTCCTGGCAGCCAATAAATCCCTGAAAGCTGAGGGAAAGAAGGAAGCAACCTTCAAGCCCAAGCATGCTTACTCTTCCGTGGACGAAGCCATTGCAGCTTACGCCAGCGGCGTTGTGGGCCTGCATGCGCCCATCCGGGTCCGTTATGGCAAGGAAATCAACGGCAAGATGGAGTACAGCATCATTACTGCCACCGTTGGCCGTCTGATCTTCAATGAGCCCATTCCCCAGGATCTGGGATTTGTGGATCGCTCTGTCCCCGGTAAGGAGTTTGACCTGGAAGTGGACTTCCTGGTTGGCAAGAAGCAGCTGGGCAAGATTATCGACAAGTGTATCCGTGCCCACGGTTTCACCATCTCCACCGAGGTTCTGGACCGCCTGAAGGCTCTGGGCTACAAGTACTCCACCAAGGGCGCTATCTCCGTGTCCATTGCTGACATGAAGATTCCTGAAGCAAAGTACACTCTGATTCAGGAAGCCGAGCAGCAGGTTGTGGAGATCGAAAAGTATTACAAGCGTGGCTATATCACCAATGACGAGCGTTATCGTCTGGTGGTGCAGCAGTGGGAGAAAACCACCAAGGAAGTCACCGATGCCCTACAGGGGAACCTGGATCAGTACAACTCCATCTACATGATGGCGGACTCCGGCGCCCGTGGCTCTCTGAACCAGATCCGTCAGCTGGCCGGTATGCGTGGCCTGATGGCAGATACTTCCGGCCGCACCATTGAGATCCCTGTTAAGGCAAACTTCCGTGAAGGCCTTAGCGTTTTGGAATACTTCATTTCTTCCAGAGGCGCCCGTAAGGGTCTGACCGATACCGCTCTGCGTACCGCTGACTCCGGTTACCTGACCCGCCGAATGGTGGATGTCTCTCAGGATATGATTATTCGGATTCACGACTGTGGCACCGACCACGGTATTTGGGTTGGCGAAGTGGTAGAAAAGGGCCATGTGATCGACACCTTTGGCAACCGGATCCGGGGCCGTTACCCCGTTCATGATGTGGTAGACCCCGTAACCGGTGAGGTGCTCCATCCCAAGAACAAGCTCATGATGCCTGAAGATGCCGAAAAGTTTGAAAAGCACGGCATTAAGAAGGTCTATATCCGGACTCCTCTGGGCTGCCAGTCCAGAAGCGGCTTGTGCGCAGTGTGCTATGGTATGAACCTGGCAACCTCCGAAGAGGTCAACCTGGGTGAAGCAGTCGGTATTATCGCGGCACAGTCCATCGGTGAGCCCGGCACCCAGCTGACCATGCGTACCTTCCACTCCGGCGGTATCGCCGGTGACGATATCACACAGGGTCTTCCTCGAGTGGAAGAACTGTTTGAGGCTCGCCGTCCCAAGAAGATGGCTCAGATCGCTGAGATTTCCGGTATGGTTTCCATTGACGAAACCCACCGCACGGCGCTGCGTTCCATCACCATCACCGGCGATGACGGCGATGTGAGAGTCTATCAGGTGCCGTATTCCATGACCCTGAAGATCGAAAACGGCAAGCGGGTCCAGCAGGGCCAGCCTCTGACAGAAGGCGCACTGTATCCTCAGGATATTCTGCGGATTTCCGGCGTTGAGGCCGTTCAGGATTACCTGGTGCAGAGCGTTCAGGCTGTGTACCGTCAGCAGGGCGTTGACATCAACGATAAGCACATCGAGGTAATCATCCGTCAGATGATGCGGAAGGTGAAGGTGGAGGATTCCGGCGACACGGATCTGCTGGTGGGTACCACCATTGATGCCTTTGAGTTTGAAGATGCCAATGCCGCTGTGGAGGCCCGTATGGCAGCCGGTGAAGCAGACCTGCGTCTGGCGACCTGCTCCATGGTGCTTCTGGGTATCACAAAGGCTTCTCTGGCTACTGAGTCCTTCCTGTCTGCCGCATCCTTCCAGGAGACCACCAAGGTCCTGACCGATGCTGCCATTAAGGGCAAGGTGGACCATCTGATTGGTCTGAAGGAGAACGTCATTATCGGTAAGCTGATTCCTGCCGGTGCCGGCCTCATGGCCTACCGGGACTTCAACGAAGGTCCTGCACCTGAAGCGGAAGTCGCTGAGGAAGTACAGGCCGAGGAAAATTGATCGTATCTCTGGTTAAATAAAAATAGGGTGCTGTCTTACATGGTGATTTCGCCATGGGAGGCAGCACCTCTTTATATAATGTATAGCGCATGACCTGTTTATGCCACGGGAGAAATGTGGATGCAGAGGAGGCAGACGTAAAAACCGGTAAAGCTTTGGTGTGATAATTTTAACAAATAGAGAAAAAATCTATGTGGATCAGTTGTGAAAAATATGCAAAGAGTGCTGCGTGGCGACAGAAGTTTTTATACAGCGGACAAAAAGGGGTGCGAGAAGAATATCCATTTCTTCTGAAAAGCAAAAATAAATCGGGGAAACCCGAAAAAACTTCTGAAAATTTGTTGACTTTTTCTGAAAAAAGAGTATAATTACTATTCGTATGGACATTATGAATGAGAAAGCGTCAGAGGCAAATGTGCTTCTGCATCAGCTGCGGACAGCCAATCGGATCGTTGGTGTGAAGCAGATCAAAAAGGCCTTGATGAAAGGAACTGCCCGTCAGGTATTCCTGGCCCGAAATGCCGACCCCGATATAACCGAAACGGTGCAAGAGCTCTGCAGCCAGCGTGATGTTCCCTGTACCTGGGTCTCCAGTATGGAGAGCCTTGGTGATGCCTGCGGTATCGACGTAGGTGCGGCTGCGGCCGCAATCATTGTCCCTTGATTCCTACGGGGTTTTCCCGAGGAGATAAATCCGCCACCTGGCGAGTTTCAAAGAAAGGAGAAACCAATGCCTACTTTTAACCAGCTCGTGAGAAAGGGCAGACAGCAGGCTGCCTACAAGTCCAACTCTCCCGCTCTGCAGAAGGGTCTTAACACCCTCGAGAACAAGGAAACAGATCTGTCTTCCCCCCAGAAGAGAGGTGTCTGCACCGCCGTCAGAACCACCACCCCCAAGAAGCCTAACTCTGCGCTTCGTAAGATCGCTCGTGTGCGTCTGACCAACGGCTTTGAGGTTTCCGCTTACATCCCCGGTGTAGGCCACAACCTGCAGGAGCACTCTGTGGTGCTGATCCGCGGCGGTCGTGTTAAGGACCTGCCCGGTGTTCGTTACCACATCATCCGCGGCACTCTGGATACCCAGGGCGTACAGAACCGGAAGCAGTCCCGTTCCAAGTACGGCGCAAAGCGGCCCAAGGCAGGCAAGAAGTAATCTGCTTCTTATTACCTGACTATTTAACTGCGATCACTACGCCTTTGCAAGGCAAGGCCTTGCCATGACGTTTTTTATAGATTCTCTGTAAAAAACCTCTTGGCAGGCACCAACAGAAGTACACTTCTGAAGTACCTGTGAAATCATCTTAATATGAAGGAGGGAAGCGAAGTGCCCAGAAGAGGTAATGTAGCAAAGAGAGAGATCCTGCCGGATCCCATTTATAACTCCGTTCTGGTAACTAAGCTCGTCAATAGCATCATGCTGGACGGCAAGAAGGGCGTTGCCCAGAAGGTCGTTTATGGTGCTTTTGAGATTGTCGAGAACAAGCTCGACAAGAATGGCCTGGAAGTATTCCAGCAGGCCATGGAAAATGTAATGCCCGCTGTCGAGGTCAAGTCTCGCCGTGTGGGTGGCGCCACTTATCAGGTGCCTATCGAAGTACGTCCTGCCCGTCGTCAGACCATGGGCCTGCGCTGGATGACCGCTTACAGCCGTAAGCGCGGCGAGGCAACCATGAAGGAGCGGCTGGCTGCTGAGATCATGGATGCCTACAACAACACCGGCGCATCCGTGAAGAAGCGCGAAGATACCCACAAGATGGCAGAAGCCAACAAGGCCTTCTCCCACTTCCGTTGGTAACAAAGGAGTATCTAAATGGCTAGACAGTACTCGCTTGAAAATACAAGAAATATCGGCATCATGGCTCACATCGATGCCGGTAAGACCACTACCACTGAGCGTATTCTTTTCTACACCGGCCGTACCTACAAGATCGGTGAGACCCATGATGGCTCTGCCACCATGGACTTCATGGCTCAGGAGCAGGAGCGCGGTATCACCATTACTTCCGCAGCTACCACTTGCTTCTGGAAGGGCCGCCGGATCAACATCATCGACACCCCGGGCCACGTTGACTTCACCGTTGAGGTCGAGCGTTCCCTGCGTGTTCTGGACGGCTCTGTGACCGTCCTGTGCGCTAAGGGTGGTGTTGAGCCCCAGACTGAGACCGTGTGGCGCCAGGCTGACGAGTACAGAGTTCCCCGTATGGTGTATGTCAACAAGATGGACATCATGGGTGCCAACTTCTACAACGTCCTGGACATGATGCACGATCGTCTGAAGTGCAATGCAGTTCCCCTGCAGCTGCCCATCGGCTCCGAGTCCGATTTCACCGGCATTGTTGACCTGCTGACCATGAAGGCTCTGTTCTTCTCCGATGTTCTGGGTCAGGATGCTGAGATCGGTGAGATTCCCGAGAACATGATGGATCTTGCTAACGAGTACCACGAGAAGCTCATGGATGCCGTGTCCGATGTGGACGACAGCATCATGGAGGCTGTGCTCATGGAGGAGGAAGTTCCTCTGGAGACCATCAAGGCTGCGATCCGTAAGGCTACCATCGATAACACCATGGTGCCCGTGGTTTGCGGTTCTTCTTACAAGAACAAGGGCGTACAGCAGATGCTGGATGCTGTTGTTGACTATATGCCCTCTCCCCTGGACAAGAAGGGCGTTAAGGGCATCAACCCCGATACAGACGAAGAGGATTTCCGTCCTGCTTCCGATGATGCCCCCTTCTCTGCTCTGGCATTCAAGATTGCTACCGACCCCTTCGTTGGTAAGCTGTGCTTCTTCCGTGTGTACTCCGGTACTCTGGCTAAGGGCACCACCATTCTGAACTCCACCAAGCAGTCCAAGGAGCGTCTGGGCCGTATCCTGCAGATGCACGCCAACCATCGTGAGGACATCGATATGGTGTACTCCGGTGATATTGCCGCAGCTGTTGGTGTGAAGAACACCACCACCGGCGATACGTTCTGTGATGAGGATCACCCCATCATTCTGGAATCCATGGTCTTCCCCGAGCCCGTTATCCGCGTGGCCATCGAGCCCAAGACCAAGGCAGGCCAGGAGAAGATGGGCATTGCTCTGGCCAAGCTGGCTGAAGAGGATCCCACCTTCAAGACCTACACCGACGACGAGACTGGTCAGACCATCATCGCCGGTATGGGCGAGCTGCACCTGGAAATCATCGTGGACCGCCTGCTGCGCGAGTTCAAGGTGGAGGCCAATGTTGGCGCTCCTCAGGTTGCTTATAAGGAAACCATCCGGAAGTCCGTTGAGCAGGATACCAAGTACGCCCGTCAGTCCGGCGGTAAGGGCCAGTACGGTCATGTTAAGATCCGTGTGGAGCCCAACGAAGCCGGCAAGGGTTACGAGTTCGTCAACGCTGTCGTTGGCGGCGCCATCCCCAAGGAGTATATCCCTGCGGTCGATGCCGGTATCCAGGGTGCAATGCAGGCTGGCGTAATGGCTGGCTTCCCCGTGGTAGACGTCAAGGTTACCCTGTACGACGGCTCCTATCACGAGGTTGACTCCTCTGAAATGGCATTTAAGATTGCTGGTTCTATGGCATTCAAGGAAGCTTGCCGGAAGGCCAACCCCGCAATCCTGGAGCCCATCATGAAGGTTGCCGTTGTGGTACCTGATGATTATATGGGCGCTGTTATCGGCGACGTTACCGCTCGCCGCGGCAACATCCTGGGTCAGGTTCCCAGAAATGGTTCCACCCAGATTGATGCCAATGTTCCTCTGGCCGAGATGTTTGGCTACGCAACCGATCTGCGCAGCAAGACCCAGGGCCGTGGTCAGTACTCCATGGAGCCCAGCCACTACTCTGAGCTGCCCAAGTCCAAGAGCGAAGAAATTATCGCCAAGCGTGCACGCGGCTAAAAAAATTTCTTGCCTTTCTGTCAAATCTGTAGTAGGATAGAGACAGTAAGGGAAACCTATACGTTTACAAACTATATTTGTTTCTCAAAGAAACATAACAGGAGGATTTTTCAATGGCAAAGCAGAAATTTGAAAGAAGCAAGCCTCATGTTAACATCGGCACCATTGGCCATGTTGACCACGGCAAGACCACTCTGACCGCTGCTATCACCAAGTACCTGTCCCTGTCCGGCAACGCCAGCTTCGAGGACTACGCTTCCATCGATAAGGCTCCCGAGGAGAAGGCTCGTGGTATCACGATCAACACCGCTCACGTTGAGTACCAGACCGAGGCTCGTCACTACGCTCACGTTGACTGCCCCGGCCACGCTGACTATATCAAGAACATGATCACCGGTGCTGCTCAGATGGACGGCGCTATCCTGGTTATCGCTGCTACCGATGGCCCCATGGCTCAGACCAAGGAGCATCTGCTGCTGGCTCGTCAGGTTGGCGTTCCCGCAATCGTTGTTTTCCTGAACAAGTGCGATCAGGTTGACGACGAGGAGCTGCTGGAGCTGGTTGAGATGGAAGTCCGTGAGACTCTGGACTACTACGAGTTCCCCGGCGACGACACCCCCATCATCAAGGGTTCCGCTCTGAACGCTCTGATCTGCGAGTCCAACGATCCCAGCGATCCCGCTTACGCCTGCATCAAGGAGCTGATGGATAGCGTTGATAACTACATCCCCACTCCTGACCGTAAGGCTGACCAGCCCTTCCTGATGCCCGTTGAGGACGTGTTCACCATTTCCGGCCGTGGTACTGTTGCTACCGGTCGTGTTGAGCGTGGCCAGATCAAGAAGAACGAGCCTGTTGACATCGTCGGTCTGACCGAGGAGAAGAAGGCTTCCGTTGTTACCGACATCGAAATGTTCCACAAGCTGCTGGACTACGCAGAAGCCGGTGATAACATCGGTGCTCTGCTGCGTGGCGTGGACAAGAAGACCATTCAGCGTGGTCAGGTTCTGGCTAAGCCCGGTTCCATCCACCCCCTGACCAAGTTCAAGGGCCAGGTTTACGTCCTGTCCAAGGAAGAAGGCGGCCGTCATACTCCCTTCTTCAACAACTACCGTCCTCAGTTCTATTTCCGTACCACTGACGTGACCGGTATCATCACCCTGCCCGAAGGCGTTGAGATGTGCATGCCCGGCGATAACGTCATCATGGACGTTGAGCTGATCACCCCCATCGCTATCGAGAAGGGCCTCCGCTTCGCTATCCGCGAGGGCGGCCGTACCGTCGGTTCCGGTGTTGTCACCGAGATCGCTGAGTAATTTTTGAAAATGTGCGCACACTGCCGTCAGGTAGTGTGCGCATTTTTGTATAAAGAAAACCACCGGCGGTGCCGGTGGTTCAAAAAAGCTTTAGCTA